>NZ_CVRT01000070.1 GCF_001261915.1 Halorubrum sp. SD626R | reverse complement strand
AGACGGACACGTTCATCGACAAGGAGATGTCGATCAACGAGGAGATCGACCGCCTGCGTCACTCCGCGACGCGCTCGCTCCTGACGCGCGACGACGTGATCGTGGTCGCGAGCGTCTCGGCCATCTACGGGCTCGGCGATCCCCAGAACTACCGCGACATGGCGCTCCGGTTGGAGGTCGGCGAGGAGGTCGGCCGCGAGCAGCTGCTCGCCCGGCTCGTCGATCTGAACTACGAGCGCAACGACGTGGACTTCACGCAGGGCACCTTCCGCGTCCGGGGCGACACCGTCGAGATCTACCCGATGTACGGGCGATACGCGGTGCGAGTCGAGCTGTGGGGCGACGAGATCGACCGGATGATCAAGGTCGACCCCATGAAGGGGGAGGCCGTCTCGGAGG
This sequence comes from Halorubrum sp. SD626R, assembly GCF_001261915.1. Taxonomy (GTDB): domain Archaea; phylum Halobacteriota; class Halobacteria; order Halobacteriales; family Haloferacaceae; genus Halorubrum. The sequence goes on along the minus strand of NZ_CVRT01000070.1, from coordinate 15,873 downwards.
AGCCCGCCGTCATGCTCCACCCGGCGGAGCACTACTCGATCCCGGACGACAAGCTGGAGCAGGCGATCGCGGAGATCGAGGACCTGATGGAGAAGCGCGTGAGCTACTTCGAGCGGCAGGGCGACCTCGTGGCCGCCCAGCGTATCGAGGAGCGGACCACCTTCGACGTCGAGATGCTCCGCGAGGCCGGCTACTGCTCGGGGATCGAGAACTACTCGGTCCACATGGACGACCGCGAGTCGGGCGACGCCCCCTACACCCTCCTCGACTACTTCCCCGACGACTTCCTCACCGTCGTCGACGAGTCCCACCAGACGATCCCCCAGATCAAAGGGCAGTACGAGGGCGATAAGTCGCGGAAGGACTCGCTGGTCGAGAACGGGTTCCGGCTCCCCACGGCGTACGACAACCGCCCCCTGACGTTCGAGGAGTTCGAGGAGAAGACGGACCGCACCCTCTACGTCTCGGCCACGCCGAGCGACTACGAGCGCGAGACCTCCGACCGCATCGTCGAGCAGATCGTCCGCCCGACGCACCTCGTCGATCCGAAGGTGGAGGTGACGGAGGCGACGGGGCAGGTCGAGGACCTCTTGGAGCGCGTCGACGAGCGGATCGAGCGCGACGAGCGCGTCCTCGTCACCACCCTGACGAAGCGGATGGCCGAGGACCTCACGGAGTACTTCGAGGAGGCCGGCGTCGACGTGGCGTACATGCACGACGAGACGGACACGCTGGAGCGCCACGAGATCATCCGCGACCTCCGCCTCGGCAACATCGACGTGCTCGTTGGGATCAACCTGCTGCGCGAGGGGCTCGACATCCCGGAGGTGAGTCTCGTCGCCATCCTCGACGCCGACCAGGAGGGGTTCCTGCGCTCCACCACGACGCTCGTCCAGACGATGGGACGGGCCGCCCGCAACGTCAACGGCGAGGTCGTCCTCTACGCCGACCGGGTGACCGACTCGATGGAGGCCGCCATCGAGGAGACCCAGCGCCGCCGCGAGATCCAGCTGGAGTACAACGCCGAACACGGCTACGAGGCGACCACCATCGACAAGCCGGTGAGCGAGACGAACCTCCCCGGGTCGAAGACGGACACCTCGGACGTCAGCGTCGGCGACGTGGAGAGCAGAGACGAGGCCGAAGCGCAGATCGAGGCGCTCGAAGACCGCATGGACGAGGCCGCGAGCAACCTGGAGTTCGAGCTGGCGGCGGACATCCGCGACCGGATCGCGGAGCTCCGGCGCGCCTTCGAGCTCGACGGCGGGGACGAGGGCGTTCCCGCGCCGATGGTCGACGAGTAGCGACCGCACCGACGTCCCGTCGCCCCGCGGCCGCCCCCTCCGATTCTCAGGCGGCGTCACCGCGACGACGGGGTTTTTACGTCGGTACGTCGCAGTCGGGCACATGTATCGGCGCGCGGTCGTCGCCGGCGCGCTCGCGGCCGCCACCGCCGGGTGCGTCGACCGCCTCCACGACATCGCCGCCTCGACTCCCCGCGACCTCGGCGTGCGGAGCCGGTACGTCGACGGTAACCCGCTGGTCGACGACCGCAGCGTCCTCGCCCGCCCGCCGGAGCTGTCGACCCACGCGACCTCCTTCCGATCGGCCGCGTCGGCCCGCGGCGCGCTCAAGTCCGACGCGACGGAGTCCCGCGAGTTCGTCGAGCGCACCGACTTCGTCGACGACGGCGGCGGCGCGGTGCTCGTGATCGCCCAGCGGCTCACGGCGCCCGAGGTCAGGCTCCGCCTCGGCGGGATCAGCCGCACGGGCGACCACTCGCTCCGGATCGCCGTCGACCGAGGCGGCGTCCGCGGCGAGGTCGAGACCGACGACCCGGTCGTCAAGACGCTCCTGATCCGGCTCACCGACGAACGCGGCCCGCCGAAGCGCGTGATCGTCGCCGCCGGCGACGAGCGCGCCGGTATCACGGTGTGAGCGTCGGGGCCCCTCCGACGCCCCGATCGCGAGTCGCCCCGACCGCGATCCGCGTCGACCGCGACTCCGTCCCGCGATCGTTTTGTGCCCCGGCCGTCTTCGACAGCCCATGTCACTCCGCAGTCGACTTCTCGGATCGGCCCTCCTTGTCGTCGGCGTCGCGGCGCTCGCGACGACGGTTTCCGTCACGCCGACCGTCCCCCCCGAGTCGGCGGCAGACTCGGTGTCGCTAATCGCTCCCACCCCGTACTCATTCGTCGTCACACCGCTCCTCGTCGCGGTCGGTGCGGTTCTCCTCGTCGGCGGGGCCGCCGCGCTCGCGGGTGTCGACCTCTCGGCGCGAGCGACGCTCCTCGCGCCCGCCGTCGGCGGAGTCGCCGCGTTCGCGCTCGTCGCCGGTGTCGTCGCCGCGCCCGCGGCGACCCTCCCGGCGCTCGCCGAAACCGACGCGCTCGCGACCCTCCTCACCGGGCCGCCCGGCACCGTCGCGACCGGCGTCGTCGCCGGGGGCGCCGTGGCACCCATCGTCCGCGCGACGACTACCGAGGACACCGCGGCGCTCCTCGCCGGCTCGGTCCTGCTGCTCGCGGCGCTCGCGGCGGGAGCGTCCGACCCAGTCTCGCTGGTCACCGGCGGGGTCGGCGGCGCGGCCGCGGTCGGCCTCCTCTGGGCGGTCGACCCCGAGCGCTGGCGCCCCTGACGTTCCGCTCTGTCGTCACCGGTCGATCCGAACGCGACGCCGTCTCGATCAGTTCCCCGGCCGCTCGCTTTCGGTCTCCAGTTCGATGTCCCGATCGGCCTCGCGCATCTCTTCTTCCTCCTGTCGAGCGAGGTCGACGTCGCGGGCCGTGTCGGCGTCGCGCGTCTCGTCGGTCCGCAGGTCGCTGTCGGCCACCGTATCGAGCTGTTCGAGGGCGCTCTCGATGTCCTCCAAGCCGAGCATCTTCTCCGTCTCCTCGTCGAACTCCTTGCTCGCTAACCCCTCCATTTCCTGGACGTCGGAGCCGGACAGCGCCTTGCCGTAGCGGCCGACGAGGCTGGTGAGCTCCTGGGGGAGGACGAACGTGGTGGACTCGCCCTTGCCGATCTCTTCTAAGGTCTCCATGCCGCGCTCGATGATGGCGCGCTCGCCCATCGATTCGGCGGAGCGCGCGCGGAGGACCGTGGAGATCGCGTCCCCCTGCGCCTCGAGGATCTGTGACTGCTTTTCCCCCTGCGCCCGGATGATGTTGGACTGCTTGTCACCCTCGGCCTGCTCGACCGCCGAGCGGCGTTCCCCCTGCGCTTCGAGGATCATCGCGCGACGCCGGCGCTCGGCGCCGGTCTGCTGCTCCATCGCGCGCTGGACCTCCTGTGACGGGCTCACCTCGCGGACCTCGACCGCCTCGACGCGGATCCCCCACTCGTCCGTCGGCTCGTCTAACTCCTCGTTGATGCGGTCGTTGATCTGGTCGCGCCGGGAGAGCGTGTCGTCGAGTTCCATGTCGCCGAGGACCGCCCGAAGGGTCGTCTGCGCGAGGTTCGAGACGGCGTTCTTGTAGTCGTCCACCTCGAGGAAGGCCTTCTTGGCGTCCATCACCTTGATGTAGACGACCGCGTCGGCGGTCACCGGCGAGTTGTCCCGCGTGATCGCCGACTGGCTCGGCACGTCGATCGTCTGCGTCCGCATGTCGAACGCGTACGTCCGCGAGACGAACGGCGGGATGAGGTGGACGCCGGGCTCTAACAGCTTCCGGAACTCGCCGAACACCGTGAGCGCCTCCTTGTCGTAGGCGTCGACGATCTCCACCGCGCTGACGACCGTGACGGCCGCCAGCAACACCGCGAGCGCGCCGACGCCGAAGACGAGGCTCTGGCTGAGGAGGGCGAGGCCGACGAGCAGCGCGGCGCCGAGCGCCGTGTACTGCCAGACGGCGTCCGGGATGCCGCCAACCGCGTCCTCGAACTCGAGGGCGTCGTCGCGCGGACCTTGGGTTCCCATATTCGAAGTTACGGGCCGACGCTGTTAACGGTTCGCACGAGCCGTCGAGCCGCCGCGTTCGACCGGACGGGTTCGCGACGATGAGCGAACCCCCCCGGAAAACTCTCGTAGCCGACCCTCGCGTCACCGTTTCGTCGTATTCCGACACGAATGGATTGAACTCCCACACCCACCGCTCCAATTATTAGATTCGCGAACAGGCGAGAAAACGCTTTAACGGAAAATGATCGATACCGAATCAGTATGGCTGCACACGGTGTGGATGACGGCACGGCAGGGAGCGGCGGCGACCCCGGCGGATCGCTCCGGGAGGTTATCCGATACATCCCGGACGGCACGTCGATCCCCACCGAAATGTGGGATCGGCGCCACCGCAATATTCTCATTACGATCGCGGTACAGATTCCGCTCCTCTTCGGGTTAGGACTGTATCAGGGAACGCTCCCGGTTCTCGAGGCCGAAATCCCGGCGATCCCGACGTGGATGCTCTTGCTGATGGCCGGCGGCGTCGGCGTGCCCGCGGTCGTCGCGGCGCTCCCGCAGCTCGGCCGCCGCCAGCGGACGACCGCCGCGGCGTTCAGCGGGATGACGATCTCGATGGCCCTGGTGAAGTTCTCCGGCGGATACATCGAGGCCCACTTCCACTTCTTCGTCTTCGTCGCGGTGTTGGCGCTCTACGAGGACTGGCTCCCGTTCGCGGTCGGGATGGGCTACGTCGCGGTCGGCCACGGGACGTTCAGCCTGATCGATTCGAGCCTCGTCTACAACCACGCCGCCGCGATCCAGAACCCGATCGCGTGGGGCGGCGTCCACGCCGGGTTCATCACGCTGCTCGCGGGGACGCTGATGGTGAACTGGTACTCGATCGAGAAGTCGCGCGAGGAGGCGGAGGAGAAGCTCGCGCTGGCGGAGGCCAAACAGGAGGAAGTCGAAGACGCCGAGGCGGCCAAGGCGACCGCCGAGGAACGGAAGCGGGAGGTGGAATCGCTGAACGATCACTTGGAGTCGAAGGCCGACGACTACAGCGCGGCGATGAACCGCGCGGCGGACGGCGATCTCACGGTTCGACTCGACGCCGACAGCGAGAGCGAGGCGATGGAGCGGATCGGGACCGCGTTCAACGAGATGTTGGACGAGATCGGCGCGACGATGGGTCGGGTTCAGTCGTTCGCCGACGACGTCTCGCGGGCGAGCGAGACCGTTCGCGAGAGCACCGCCGACGCGGAGGAAATGAGCGAGGCGGTCACGGAGTCGGTCGAGGACATCGCCGCCGACGCCGACGAGCAGCGCGAGATGTTGACCGAGGTGTCGAGCGAGATGTCGAACCTCTCGGCGACGATCGAGGAGGTCGCGTCGTCGACGGAGACGGTCGCGGAGGCGGCCGAGGAGACGTCCGACGTGGCCGAGGCCGGGCAGCGGTCGGCCGAAGGGGCGATGGATCGGGTCGAGGACTCGCAAGAGGCGACCGAAACGACGGTCGCGAAGGTCCGGTCGCTCGACGAGCGGATGAGCGACATCGGCGAGATCGTCGATCTGATCGCCGACATCGCGGAGCAGACCAACATCCTCGCGTTGAACGCGAACATCGAGGCCGCACGCACCGGGTCGGGCGACGGGTCGGCCGGGGGCGACGGGTTCGCCGTGGTCGCCGACGAGGTGAAACAGTTGGCCGGGGAGACGCAGGACGCGGCCAAAGAGATCGAGGAGCTCATCGCCGCGACGCAGTCCGAAACGACCGAAACGGTCGAGACGGTGCGCGAGGCCGAACGGCACATGTCCGACAGCGCGACGGCCGTCCGGGACGCGGTGGAGGCGTTCGGGTCGGTCGCGACCCACGCGGCCGACACCGACGACGGGATCCAGGAGATCAGCCACGCGACCGACGAGCAGGCGGCCAGCACGGAGGAGGCGGTCACGATGGTCGAGGAGGTCGAGGGAATCAGCCGGTCGACGGCCACCGAAGCGAACGACGTGGTAGACACGGCCGCGGAGCAGCACGCGGCGATGAGCGCCGTGACGGAGGAAGCGGGCGCGCTCTCGTCAGAGGCCGACCGGCTCCAGGACCTCCTCGGCGGGTTCACCGTCGAGCGGAGCGGCGGGGCGAGCCCCTCCGCGACGGGCGGTCACGACCGCGTCGTCGGCGACGGGGGAATCTAGCGGCTCTCCAGAGTCGACTCCGCTGCTGTTCGCCGCCGACGAATCTGCCGAAAACGGGGTCGTAAAACGAACAGTTCACTCAAGAATTATGTAACAGCGAGTGGTAGACGCGGATGATTCCCCCAGTCTGGAATTACGTCCCATGCTCTCTCAATCCGGTAGCGTATTCTTTTGGCACGTACTCGGGTTCACCCTCTCGTGTGTCCTCAGCCTCGGAAGCGCCGTCTGGACGTACCGCCGACGGGACCGATACGCCGCGCAGGCGCTGTTCGCGTTCCTCGCGGTCACCGTCGCGTGGAACGCGACCGTGCTGCTCAGGATCGTCGGACCCCTCTCGCTCGCGTGGGAGCTCCATCTCGTCGAGCAGTTCTTTCAGGTGCTGATGACGCTGGTGTGGTTCTACTTCGCCGCCGTCTACGTGGGTCATCGCGACGTGCTTGCCCGGCCGCTGGTCGCGTACCCGCTCGGCGGCGTCGCCGTGGGGATGCTCGCCGTGGAGTCGTTTCCGCCCGTCGCGGCCGTGACGAACACGGACCCGACGACAATCGACGACCCGTTCACGTTCGTCACGTGGACCGACACCGAACTCGCCGGGGTCGTCGAACTGCTCGCGTTGGCGGCGTTCGCCGTCGGCTCCGGGCTGATCCTGTATAAACTGCTGACCACGAACTACGTTCAGGCGTGGCAGGTCGCGCTCGTGTTCTTCGCCACGTCCGGGGCGGTCCTGGTCGAGGTGTTCGAGTCGACGATTCCACACGCCGTCTCCGGCGTCGACTACCCCGCGTTGGCCGTGACGGGCGTGGGCGTCTCGTACGTGGTCGGCCTGTACCGATACGACCTCTTCGGATACACGCCGGTCGACACGTCCGACGTGATCGACGGGATCACCGCCCCGGTGATCGTGTTGAACCCGGAACGGCGGGTCGTGGACTTCAACGCACCGGCGAACGCGACGTTCGACGGGCTCGCTTCCGGTCGGAAGGCCGACGCGGCGCTCCCCGATCCCGTCGTCGGCGCCGTGCCGTTGGACGACCCCGAAACGAGCCGGACCGAGGTCACGCTCACCCGGGACGGCGAGGACCGGATCTATCGGCTGTACGCCGCGTCGCTCGATTCGTTCGGCGACAGTCGGGGGCTCGCGATCACGGCCCGCGATCTGACGACCCGGCGGCGGCAACAGGAGAACCTCGACCTGCTCAACCAGATCCTCACTCGCGCGCTCAGACACAACATCCGCAACAAGGTCGATGTCGTGAAGGCGAACAACCGGGCGCTGGTCGATCGACTCGACGGCGAGGCGCGGGACCGAGCGTACGACGCCGCCGCCGCGGCCGACGACCTCCTCTCGGTCAGCGCGAAGAGTCGCGTGATGAAAGAGATCGTCGAGCATCGCGGACAGACGACGTCGGTCGAACTGACGGGGCTCGTCACCGACATCGTCGACGAGTACGACCGAGCCTACCACCGTACGTCGTTTACGACCGAGTGTCCCGCGTCGTGCTCGGTCACCGTGACGCCCGACATTTCACACGCGCTTGAGAACCTCATCGAAAACGCCGCCGAGCACAACCCCCGCGACGACGCCGAGGTTCGGGTTACGCTCGACGAGACCGCCGACGGCGCGGTGATCACGGTGGAGGACAACGGCGACGGCATCCCGGAGAGCGAGCTGGCGGTGCTCGAACGCGGGTACGAGGACGTGCTCAACCACGGGAGCGGGATTGGCCTCTGGATCGTCACCATGGTGGTCGACGAGATCGACGGAACGATCGAGTACGACGCCAGCGACGACGGGACCGAGATCACCCTCCGAATCGAGGACTGACTCTCCCCCGTCCGACCCCGGCGCCGCCGGTCGCGAGACGGAGCGATCGGTCACCACTGGCTATCGAGTCTCACCCGTCTCGCGAGGGACGATCGTTTCCGACTCGGAAACCGAGCTACAGTCTATATACTTTAACGGGCCGTTATCCGACACATGCAAATCCCCCAGACGAAGAGCGACTCCTCCGCGTCAGACCGACCCGACCGCCGGACGCCGAGTTCGGAGAGCGTCTCCGTCCGGAACTACGACGCCGCGACGGTCAACACGCTCTCCGTGAGGCTCGTCGACTCGCGCGACGAGGTCGTCGTCGACCGCTCCGTGAGGGTCGAACCGTCGGAGACCGTGAGCATGCGGCTTCCGATCGACCACGCGACGTATCGCGTGGAGGCGACGTTGGAGGAACAGGCGAGCGACAGCGCCGAGTGTCCGATCGGCGATACCCCCGAGGAGCGCGCGGTAATCGAATGCGGGAACGGCGTCGTCACCGTCACCGCGGGCCGTCACACGCGCTAAGGTCGGGACGGGCGTCACGGTGGGTCGGTGATCTCGTTTGAAACGAAGCCGTCCTCGACGGCGACGAGCGATCGGCGCCTTAGCGGAATCGCCCCCCGTCGGAAACCGGCGTCTCCGAGAAACCGGTAACGCCAGGCCGTTGCGGCCGTATTTAAATACGTGGCGGGCGCACGTCGATCCATGCCAGCCGACGAGGACGACGCGGACCGCGAGTTCAGCACCCGAAGCGTCCACGCGGGGTCGGATCCCGACCCGGCGACCGGCGCCCGTGCGACGCCAATCTACCAGACGACCTCCTACGAGTTCGAGGACGCCGACCACGCGGCCCGGCTGTTCGCCCTAGAGGAGGCGGGGAACGTCTACTCCCGGATCATGAACCCGACGAACGCCGCCTTAGAGGAGCGGATCGCCTCCCTCGAAAACGGCGTGGGTGCGGTGGCCACGTCGTCGGGGATGGCGTCGCTCGACCTGGCGACGTTCATGCTCGCGTCCGCCGGGGACAACATCGTCTCCTCGTCGGCGCTGTACGGCGGCACCTACACCTACCTCACCCACTCCGTCGAGCGACGCGGGGTCTCGACGCGGTTCGTCGACCCGCTCGACTACGAGGGGTACGCCGACGCGATAGACGACGACACGGCGTACGTCCACATCGAGACCATCGGGAACCCGGCCCTCGTCACGCCGGACATCGAGAGAATTGCCGATATCGCCCACGAGCACGGCGCCCCGCTGTTCGTCGACAACACCTTCGCGACCCCGTACCTCTGCCGGCCGCTCGACCACGGCGCGGACCTCGTCTGGGAGTCGACGACGAAGTGGCTCACCGGCAACGGGACCACCGTCGGCGGCGTCCTCGTCGACGGCGGCTCCTTCCCGTGGGCCGAGCACGCCGAGAAGTACCCGGAGATCGCACAGGACAACCCCGCGTACCACGGGATCAACTACGTCGAGGCGTTCGGCGACGCGGCGTTCACGTTCGCGGCGGTCACCCGCGGCCTGCGCGACCTGGGCGACCAGCAGTCGCCGTTCGACGCGTGGAACACGCTCCAGCAGACGGAGTCGCTCCCGCTCCGCATGGAGCGCCACTGCGAGAACGCCGGCATCGTCGCCGAGTACCTCGACGAGCACGACGACGTGGCGTGGGTGAACTACCCCGGACTGGAGAGCCACGAGACTCACGACGAGGCGAGCGAGTACCTGGAGGGCGGCTACGGCGGCATGATCACCTTCGGCTTGGAGGGCGGCTACGAGGCCGCCAAGGGGACCGTCGAGAACGCCGACCTCGCCTCGCTGCTCGCCAACGTCGGCGACGCGAAGACGCTCGTCATCCACCCGGCCTCGACGACCCACCAGCAGCTCACCGAGGCGGAGCAGGAGGCCGCGGGCGTCACCGGCGACATGGTGCGGCTCTCGGTCGGTATCGAGGATCCGGCCGACATCGTCGCTGACCTCGAAGCGGCGATCGAGCGCGCGACGGCGTAGGTCGGCCGCGAAGCGGCCGTCTTCTCCTACAGGTCGTCGGCGTCGAACTTCCAGAGCCCGACCAGCGGCGGCGCGACCGTCCAGAACACGAGCATCGACGCGGCGGAGATCTGCCGGTTCACGTTCTCGCCGGAGAACAGCCGCTCGGCGAGGAACGCGTTCGACAGGATCTCGACGCCGGTCGTCGGGTTCGACACGCGGAGGAACGTCCGGACCTGCTCCGTCGACACCGGAAGCGGGTCGACGATCCCGCCCGCGGCCCCGAGGAACTGCCCGGTGACGGCGCCCCACAGCAGCACGAACAGGACGTAGATCGAGACGCCGCCGATCAGCGCGCGGCGCTGCGTCGACGCGGCGGCCGAACAGCCGACCGCGATCGCGACGAAGACGACGCCGAGGATCGCGGCGAAGACGGTGAACCCGAAGTACGAGCCGGCGTTGAACGCCGCCAGCCCGCCGGTCTGGGCGAGCACGGCCAGCACGGCGGCGGGCAGCAGGAACCCGGCGAACACCGCGACGGACAGCGCGACGCCGCGCCCGACGACCTTCCCGAAGACGACGTCGGCCCGCGAGTGCGGCAGCGAGAGGAGCAGCTTCAGGGAGCCGGACTCGCGCTCGCCGCTCACGGCGTTGTAGCCGATCACGACGGCGACGAGCGGGACGAGCGTCGTCACGAGGAACGGCCTGACGAAGAAGCGCAGGAGGAGCTCCGTCGCGAACTGCTCGCCCTGCCCCGTCGGCCTGATGACGAACGCGAAGACCGCGACGAGCAGCGAGAACAGCGCCACGAGCGCGATCATCCCGCGCGAGCGCACCGCGTCCTGGAAGTCCTTCTCCGCGATGGCGGCGAGGCTCATCGGTCCACCTCCTCGTCGGCGGCGTCGTCATCGGGCGGATCCGAACCGGATTCGTCCTCGTCAGCCGTCGGCGTGTCACCCTCCGTGTACGCCAGGAATAGGTCCTCCAGCGACGCCTCCCGGGTGTGGAAGTCGTCGACGGCGACGCCGGCGTCCTCCAGCGCGGCGATGACGCGGGTCTTCGCGCCGTCGGCGCAGCTTACGACGAGGGCGTCGCCGTCGCGGTCGACGCGGCTGACGCCGTCGACCGCGCGGACCGCCTCGACGGCCGCGTCGTCCGCGCCGCCCGCCCCGTCCGCGTCGCCGACGGCGATCTCCAGCGTCTCCTCCCCGCCGACGGCCTCGCGGAGCCCCTCGACGGAGTCCTCGGCGACGAGCTCGCCGTCGCGGAGGATGCCGACCCGGTCGCAGACGGCGTCGACCTGTTCGAGGATGTGCGAGGAGAAGAAGACGGTCGCGCCGCGGTCGGCCTCCGTCTGAACGATCTCTCGCATCTCCTTCGCGCCGGCGGGGTCGAGCCCGGAGGAGGGCTCGTCGAGCACGAGCAGGTCGGGCTCGCCGGCGAGCGCCATCGCGAGCGCGAGCCGCTGGCGCATCCCCTTCGAGTAGCCGCCGGCCTTGCGGTCGGCGTCGTCGAGTATCCCCACGCGCTCCAGGAGGGCGTCCGGGTCGTCGTCGGCCTCCTTCGACCGGACCGCGAACTCGACGTGTTTCCGGCCGGAGAGCCGGTCGTACACCGAAAAGCCGTCCGGGAGCACGCCGGTCCGACGTCGGATCGCGACCCCGTCGCCCGTGGCGTCTCGCCCGAGCACGCGCACCGTCCCCGCAGTCGGGCGGACGAGGTCGAGCAGCATGTCGATGGTCGTCGACTTGCCGGCGCCGTTCGGGCCGAGGAACCCGTACACCTCGCCCTCCGCCACGGTGAGGTCGAGGTCACGGACGGCCGTGACGTCGCCGAACTCCTTCCGCACGCCACGCAGCTCGATGGCGGTCATACCACCTCGTTCCCGCGTCTCCGGATAAAGCGTTGCGGGTCGGTGCGAGGGGCCGTGAGGGGCGACCGCCAACGATCGATGGACCGAGCGGCCGGGACGCATCGCTATCGCGACGCGGAGCTGTTTATTCACCAGCAATAAAAAATGTTAGACAAACTTCTGACTATTCTTCGGATTCGGCTACTCGAACCTCGGTTAGAATCTATGTACGTTTCGAGGCCGAAAAACCGATGTACGTAGGCGCCGTCTGCCTATCACGCAAAATTTAATTGTTTATTCTGACCATGTCAGGCGGGATGGATCCGACACCACTCCAAGCGACTGTTCAGTTCACGCACAGTCCGTTACTCACATTTATAATTGGATTGATTATTGTCGTCGCGATGCTCGTGTGGTTGGATCTCCCGGCGTTCATCGGGCTGATCATCTCGGCGTTCCTGGTCGGCGTGGTGAACACGGTCTTCGTCGCGGACTTCACCGCCGCCGACGCCGGCAGTCAGGTCGCGACGGCGTTCGGGAACGGGATGGCTGGGATCGGCATCCCGATCCTCATGGCCGCGGTCATCGGCAAGGGCATGCTGGAGAGCGGCGCGGCCCAGCGGGTCGTCCGCGGGTTCCAGAACGTGCTCGGCGAGGGCAACTCAGACGTGGCGCTGCTCGGCAGCAGTTCGGTGCTCGCGGTCCCGGTGTTCTTCGACAGCGTGTTCTACCTGATGGCGCCGCTCGCGCGCTCGATGCGGGCGCGCGTCGGTCGCGACTACACGCTGTTCATCGTCGTCGTCGGCGCGGGGGCCGCGACGACGCACGTGTTCGTGCCGCCCACGCCCGGCCCGCTCGCGGTCGCCGACCAGATCGGAAGCAACCTGGGGACGACGATCCTCGTCGGACTGGCGGTCGCTATCCCGGCCGCCATCGTCTCTGGACTCGTTTACGGGCGCTGGATCAACAGCCGGCTCGACATCCCGCTGCGCGACACGATGGCGACCTCGACGGAGGAGCTACAGGAGGTCGCGGACCGGCCGACCAGCGAGCTCCCGGGGATGATCGAGTCGCTAGCGCCGATCCTGCTGGCGGTGCTGCTGATCGCGTCGTCGACGGCCGTCAACACGTTCCAAGAGGTCGTGCCGGCCCTGGCCTCGCTGCAGCCGATCACCGACTTCCTCGGGAACAAGAACGTCGCACTGACGATCGCCGCGCTCGCGGCCGCGTACACGTTCTACCGCTACGACGCGATGACCCGGAGCGAGTGGAGCGACGAGCTCACCGAGGCCCTGAAGAGCGGCGGGAACATCGCCGCGATCACGGCGGCCGGCGGGGCGTTCGGCGCGCTGCTCGCCGCCTCCGGCATCGGTGACTACCTGGCCAACGCGCTCCAGGAAGTGGGGATCGGCCTGCTCGTCACGGCCTGGCTCATCGCCGCGATCGTCCGCATCGCCCAGGGGTCGGCCACGGCCGCAATGTTGACCGCCGCGGGGATCATGGCGCCGCTCACCGGGCAGCTCACCGTCCACCCGGCCTACCTCGTGATGGCGATCGGCGCCGGCGGGAACATCTTCTCGTGGTTCAACGACTCCGGCTTCTGGCTCGTCAGCGAGATCGGGGGGCTCACGAAGGGAGAGACGCTGCAGACCTGGACCGCCCTCACGACGATCATCTCGGTGACGGGGCTCATCACCGTGCTAGTCTTGTCGACGGTCCTCCCGCTCGCCTGAGGCGAGCGACCGCCCGTCGCGGATTTTTCGCCCTGCGCGTTCTCCGCCGACAGCGACGGCTCCGCCGCTACTCGTCGCCCTCGGGCGGCCACGCCACACCGCGGTCCGCGAGGAGGTCGGCGAAGCCGTCCTCGTCGAGCACGGGCACGTCCTCGGCGTCCGCGTCGTCCCGCTTCGACCGCCCGGGACTCTCGCCGGCGACGAGGTAGTCGGTGTTCCCCGAGACGCTCGACGTGGCGCTCGCGCCGTGCGCCTCCACGTGCGCCTGCGCCTCGCCCCGCGTCGCCGACAGCGATCCGGTGAAGACGAAGGTGAGCCCGTCGAGCGCGTCCCCGCCGTCGACGTCGACCGACTCGGGCTCGACGCCGCGCTCGCGGAGCCCCTCGATCGCGGCCCGGTTCTCCTCGCCGTCGAGGAACGTCCGGATCGACTCGGCCACCTCGGGACCCACGTCGTCGACCTCGCGGAGGGCGTCCTCGTCCGCGTCGAGGATCGCGTCGAGGTCGCCGAACTCCGCCGCGAGCGCGCGGGCGGTCGTCGCCCCCACGTCGGGGATCCCCAACCCGGCGAGGAAGGCGTCGAGCGGCGGCTCCTTCGTGGCTTCGAGCTCGGCGACGAGGTTCTCGGCGCTCGTCTCGCCCCATCCCTCTAAGGCCGCCAGCTCCGCGACCGTCAGGTCGTAGAGGTCCGGCAGCGACTCCACGAGCCCGGCCTCGCGGAGTTGCTCGACGCGTTCGGGGCCCAGCCCCTCGACGTCGAGGGCGTCCCGCCGCGCCCAGTGTTCGACCGCGCGCTCCAGCTGCGCCGGACAGCCGAGCCCGCCGGTACAGAACGCGAGCGGGCCGTCGCGCTCGACGGGGGCGTCGCAGACGGGACACCGCTCGGGGAACGCGTGGGTCCCCTCGGAGCGCTTCTCGACGACCTCGGGGACGTACGGGATCACGTCGCCGGCGCGGTAGATCCGCACGCGGTCGCCGACGTTCACGCCGAGCGCCTCGATCTCGGCGGGGTTGTGGAGCGTCGCCCGCGAGACGCTCACGCCGCCGACGTCAACGGGATCGAGCTCGGCGACGGGGGTGAGCCGACCCGTACGGCCCACCTGCACGGTGATCCCCTCCACCGTCGTCGTCGCGGTCCGCGGCGGGAACTTGTAGGCGAACGCCCAGCGCGGCGCCCGCGACGTCGACCCGAGCGCCTCGCGGTGCGCCCGGTCGTCGACCGCGATCACGACGCCGTCGATCTCGTAGTTCAGGTCGTCGCGCTCTGTCATGAGGCGGTCGCGGTAGTCGATCGCCGCCTCGACATCGTCGACGCGCTCGACCCGGTCGGCGCGGCGGAGCCCGAAGGCGTCGAACGCGTCGAACTCGGCCCAGTGGGCGTCCGGGCGCTCCGGGGTATCGGACTCGTCGCCGCCCTCGCCTCCCGCCGCCCGCTCCTCGTCGGTCTCCCACGCCAACACGTCGAAGAAGAAGGCGTCGAGCGGGCGCTCGGCGACGACCGCGGGGTCGAGCTGGCGGAGCGTCCCGGCCGCGGCGTTGCGCGGGTTCGCGAACGGCTCCTCGCCGCGCTCGATCAGCGCCTCGTTGTACGCGTCGAACGCGTCGCGGGGCATGTAGACCTCGCCGCGGACCGCCAGCGTCGCCGGCGGGTCGCCCCGAAGCCGGTCCGGGACCGACCGGATCGTCCGCACCTGTTCGGTGACGTCGTCGCCCTCGGTCCCGTCGCCGCGGGTGGCGGCGCGGGCGTAGACGCCGTCCTCGTACACCACCTCGACCGAGAGCCCGTCGAACTTCGGCTCGCAGACGTACGCGACGTCGTCCGGGTCGAACCCCTCGCCGTCGAGTCCCGTCCGGACGCGCTCGTCGAACTCGCGGACCGCCTCGGCCTCGGTCGCGTTGTCGATCGAGCGCATCGGCGCGACGTGCTCGACGGTCTCCAGCTCGTCGAGCGGCTCGCCGCCGACGCGGCGCGTGGGGGAGTCCTCGGTCGGGAGGTCGAACGCGTCCTCCAGCTCTCGAAGGCGCGCGAACAGCCGGTCGTACGTCTCGTCCGAGATCAGGGGGTCGGCCTCGACGTAGTACCGGTGGTCGTGCTCCCGGACCGCCGCCCGGAGGAGCGACGCCTGCTCGGCGGCGCCCTCGTCCGAGAGCGCTTCGACCGGCTCGAAGTCGGTCGGCGGCGCCTCGACGTAGGGGTTCTCGTCCGGGTCCGCATGCCGGGTCGACGACCCGGATTGCGCGCTCGTCATCGGTCGATCTTTGCGGCGGCTCGGATTAAAAACGACCGTTCGTCTCGCCCCGCGGCCGGGTACGCAGGTCGGCGGCTGCGGCGAGATAGGTTATAAATGAACGCGCGGTGCGGTCGGCGCGCCGGTGAGCGGCCGCCGGTGGCGGCCGCGAACCGCCGGCGA
>NZ_CVRT01000069.1 GCF_001261915.1 Halorubrum sp. SD626R | reverse complement strand
AGCCGATGCACTCGGAGCGCAACGTCGTCAAGCGCGTCTCCGGCGCCCGGAGCGTGCCGGCGATCGTCGACCGCGAGACCGGCGTGACGATGTCCGAGAGCGCGAATATCGTGGAGTACCTGGAGGGGACGTACGGCGACGCGGCCACAGACGGGGGCCGCGCAGCCGACGACGCGGCCACAGACGGGGGCCGCGCAGCCGACGAGGGAGGTGCCTGAGATGCCCGACTTCGACGTCGTCTCCCTGCCCGAGACGGACCACGTTGCCGAGAGCGACGCGGCGCCCGACTTCACCCGACCCCTCGTGAACGAGGAGTACTGGGAGGACCGCGCGCTCGACGACGTCGTCGACGGGCCGACGCTCCTCGTCTTCCACCCGATGGACGGCGCCTTCCAGGCGACGTACCTCTACAACACGATCGACGACCACGGGTGGGCCGACGACGTCGATGTCTTCGGCCTCTCGATCTCGTCGCCGTACGCCCACAAGCGCCTACTCGCCGAGCGGGGCGAGGGCGTCCGGATCTTCTCGGACCCCGGCGCGGGCGTGATCGAGGAGTACGGCGTCGCTCACGATATCGACGGCATGACCGGGGTCACCGAGACCCGACCGGCCGTGTTCCTCCTCGATTCCGACCGCACCGTTGAGTACGCGTGGGTCGCGAGCGAGCACCCCGAGTTCCCCGACGCCGAGGCGATCGACGACGCGATCGGGCGGCTCGTCGACTGAGGTCGTCGACATCGGCTCGACCGAGACGGTCATCGACGCCGGCCCGACCGATCCCGCCGGCGGTCTCCGCCGTGCGACCGCCCCGCCCATACACGTCATCCTTTTTTAAGTCGCGACCGAACGATCGCCCGTGACGGACGACACCGACGACCGGGAGCCTCGGCCCGGATCCGAGCCGGATCCGAGACACGACGCGGACCCGGGCCGCGACGCCGCGAGCCGCCGGGAGGACGTCCGCCGGGCGGCCGCGGCGGTCGCCGACGGCGAGCCCGTCGTCTACCCGACGGAGACGGTGTACGGGCTCGGCGCCGACGCGCTCGACCCCGACGCCGTCGAGCGCGCCTTCAAGCTGAAGGGCCGCGACCGGTCGAAGCCGCTCTCGCTGGGCGTCGCCAGCGTCGACGACGCGCTCCGCTGCGCTCGCCCCACCGAGTTCGCGGTCGCGTTCGCCCGGGCGTTCCTCCCCGGCCCGGTGACGGTCGTCGTCGAGCGCGGCGACGCGGTCCCCGACGCGCTCACCGCCGGCAGCGACCGCGTCGGGATCCGCGTGCCCGACCAGCCGGTCGCGAGGGCGCTCCTCCGCGAGACCGGCCCGCTCACCGCGACGAGCGCGAACGTCTCGGGGACTGGCAGCGTCACCGACCCCGCCGACCTCGACGACCGGATCCGGGACGGCGTCGGCGCGGTGATCGACGACGGCGAGGCGCCCGGCACGGAGAGCACCGTCGTCGACCCCGAGGCGGAAGAGATCCACCGCCGCGGCGCGATGGCCGGCGCCATCGAGGCGTGGCTGGCGGACCCGCCGGTGTAGCGCGGAGCGTAGCGTAGAACAGACCGCGGCCTCAGACCGACAGTTTGCCCTTCTCGCTCAGCACGTCGACCTCCTCGGCGTCGACCGCGTCGACGTCGAGCCAGTGCGGGACGTACTCCCGTTTGTCGTACGCCTCGCGCTCGTCCGCGCTGCCGACCGTACACCAGAGCTGGGGCTCGTCCGGGCCGTGCCAGCCGCCCTGCACGTTGATACCGAAACAGACCAGCTCCTCGCCGTCGTACTCGATCACCGCGTCCCGCCGGATCCCGGGGTCGCCGCGAATGATGAGGTGTTGCATACCCCGTCGTTCGCGGGTTCCGTGCTTAATCGCTTCGATACGGCGGATCGGTCCGGCGATGAGGACCGCCCGTCACCCGGAGTAGTAGTACTCGCCCTCGCGCTTCTGTTTGCTGTCGAGCTGCGAGCCCGGCTTGTTGATCCGGGGGCGGCCCGTGCGCTCGTCGCGGCGGAAGGTGATGTCGAGATCGGCGAGGAACTCGTTCATCCCGTCGCGCATGTCCTGCGGCGGCGCGGCGCGGCCGCGCTCGGCCGGCTCGCCGTCGAAGACCATCAGGCGGTCCGCGAGCAGGTCGATCATGTAGATGTCGTGGTCGATCACCATCACGGTCGCGTCGTGGTTCTCGGCGTACCGGCGGATCGCCGTCGTCGCGCGGACGCGCTGCTCGACGTCGAGGTGCGCGGAGGGCTCGTCGAGCAGGTAGAGATCGGCGTCCTCGGAGAGGCAGGCCGCGATGGCGACGCGCTGGCGCTCGCCGCCCGACAGGTCCGCGAGGTTCTGCTCCATGATCCGCTCTAACTGGAGCGGCTGGGCGACCTCCGTGTTCCAGTAGGAGGAGCCGAACTCGTCGGTGATCGAGGAGAGGAACGCGTCGACGCGCATCGGCTGGTCGATCTCGATGTACTGCGGCTTGTACGCGATGTCGAGCGCGAAGTCGAGCGATCCCTCGTCCGGCTCCAGCGAGCCCGCGAACAGCTTCGCGAGCGTCGACTTCCCGATCCCGTTCGGGCCGACGACGCCGAGCACCTCGGAGTGGTTGATCGCGCCGCCCTCGACGTGCAGTTCGAACTCGCCGTCGCCGTACGACTTCGAGAGGTCGGGATACTCGATCAGCGTCTCGCTCCGGGAGGCGACGCGGGGCGCGTGCTCCTCGAAGGTGATCGCGGAGGGGCGGATCCGCATGTTCTCGTTGTCGAGGTATCCCTTCAGGTACTCGTTGATCCCGTTCCGGACCGACTTGGGGTCGGTGATGACCCCGTACGCGCCGGGCTCTCCGTAGGCGACGTGGAGCGTGTCGGCGAGCAGGTCGAGGATAGCGAGGTCGTGCTCGACGACGAGCATCGAGCGGTCGGCGGCGTCGTCGTCGGCCAGCTCCCGGATGAGGCGGGCGACGATCATCCGCTGGCCGATGTCGAGATAGGGAGTGATCTCGTCGAGGAAGTAGAAGTCGGCGTCGCGGGCGAGACACGCCGCGATGGCGACGCGCTGGAGCTCCCCGCCGGAGATGGAGTCGATGTCCTGGTCCATCACCGGGGCGATGTTGAGCCGCTCGATCAGCTCGTCGAGCGCGCCGCGCTCGTCGGTGCGCTCTAACAGCTCGCGGGTGTTGCCGTCGAACTGCTTGGGGATCTGGTCGACGTACTGGGGCTTACGGGAGACGCTCACGTCGCCGTCCCGCAGCGATTTCAGGTAGTTCTGCAGTCCCGTGCCGCGGAACCGGTCGAGCACGCGGTCCCAGTCGCCGTCGCTCTCGTGGTCGCCGAGGTTCGGGACCATCTCGCCGGCGAGCCCGTGGACCGCGGTCGACTTCCCGATCCCGTTCGGCCCGAGGATGCCGGTGACGTTGCCCGGTTCGGGGGTCGGGAGCCCGTACAGCGAGAACGCGTTGTCGCCGTAGCGGTGGACAGGGTCGTCGTTCAGCTCCGAGGGGAGGTTGATGATCTCGATCGCGTCGAACGGACAGGAGTTGACGCAGATGCCGCAGGTCTCGCCCAGACAGATCTCCTCGGAGATGTGGATCTGGTCGGGGTCGCCCTCCTCGGTGTCCTCGCCCCGCTCCGTGATGCACTCCTTGCCCGTCCGGTTGGGCGGGCAGTCCTTCATACACTCGTAGTTGCAGCGGTCGGGCTGACACCGATCGAGGTCGACTACGGCGATACTGTCGTCCGCCATCTCACGCCACCAGTTGCACGCCGGACGTCGCCAGCACGGTGTAGCTGATGAACCACAGCGTGAACGTCAGGAACGCCACGTAGAGGTTGTCCTTGACGCCGAAGTCGCCGACGCCGATGACCTTGTACAGCGGGAACTGGGCGAGCACGAACGCGCCGAGCACCAGCACGACCGTGGTGCTCTGTGCGGCGGCCACGGTCGTGCCCACGTAGGCGGCCGAGACGACGCCGGCGGCGATCCCCGCCAGACAGCAGATCGTCGTGACGACCACGCCGCGCGCGTGGCCGGATATGCCCGAGTCGTCGCTCATACCAACGGATCCGCGAGCGCCCGTGAAAAGCCGTTCGTTCCGACCGTCGTGCGTTCGGGACCGTCGGCGTCGAGCGGGAACGACGCGTGAGGCCGACGCGAACCGGGGGCCGTGTGAGGCCGGAGAGACGCGAGCGGCGCGAGGCGGGCGGGGGCGATGAACAAAGCGAACCGGGGCGGCCGATCGGATGCGAGCCGGAGCGCGCGCGAGCCGCATCGCTGACTGACTGGTCAGTCGAACGGGATAAATCGGAGGAAATTGCTGGTTGTCAACGCAGGAACCAGCAACATAATCCGGGTAAGGCGGTGAAATCCCGAAAATCGGACCGCGGGCCATCAACATTTATGCCGATGTGCGGTTTCGAATCGTAACGATGGAAGGAACCCAAACGGAGGGGCTCGACGACCTCCCGCCGAGCGCCAAACTCGTCTTCAAGGTGCTCGAATACAACGGCCCGCTGACACAGAAGGGCATCGTACAGGAGTCGATGCTGTCGGCCCGAACCGTTCGGTACGCCCTCGAACGGTTGGAAGGGATCGGGGTCGTCGACGAGGACGTCTACTTCGCGGACGCCAGACAGAACCTCTACAAGCTCACCGAGCCCGCACAGGAGTTCACCGGCGAGGAGTGCGACGCCTCCTGTACCGCCGACTGAACGCGACGGGCGATCCGGACTCAACCGATCCGAACTCGACCGGTCGCGCCGACCTCTCGGTCGTTCGTGTCGCCGAGCGGCGTGCGCGTCGGTTCACTCGACCCGCTCTGTCGACGCCTCACCGGCTCCCCGCGCCGCCTCCGCGATCGTGAGCGCGACGGCGACCAACAGTGCGAACGTCGCCGCCAGCACGAACGCGAGGAACAGGAACCAGACGTCCGGCCCGAACAGGGGGTACTCCCGCGTATCGATCACGGGGCCGAGCAGCTCCAGCGTCCGGACGAGGTACAGCAGGAGCGCGAGCCCGGCGCCCGCGACGAGCCCGATCCGGACGTTCCGGTAGAACGCCAGCGACTCCAAGAGGACGAGCATCGGGGGTTTAGAGGAGCTCTCGTCGGTCACGGGAACGCGTAGTCGCCCGGCGCGCAAAGAGCCTCCGGAAACGCATCGGGGACGACCGCTGTCGCCCGGACCATCACGATCGAAAATAGACGTTTGAGTCCCTAACAACGTCAATACCAGCCATCAAGTGAGAGCGGGGTGAAGCGCCTCCATGGCCAAGGTCGTCCTGTCGTCGTTCCCGATGATCGACCCGGAGACGTACCGCGAGGTGCTCGGCGAGCGCGTCGACGAGCCCGTCGAGATCGAGGTCGCCGACCTGGGGTCGGCCGAGCGGGTGATCGAGGCGGCCGCGGGCGCCGACGCGGTCGTTACCGACATCAACACGCCCGTCACCGCCGAGGCGCTCGCGGCGCTCGATCTCGAGGTCGTCGTCCGGTCTGCCGTCGGCGTCGACAACATTGACGTCGGCGCCGCGGCCGACCGGGGCGTCACCGTCACCCGCGTCCCCGACTACTGCACCGACGAGGTGGCGACCCACTCCGTCTCGCTGCTGCTCGCCTGCCTGCGCTCGCTGAAAGCGTACGACGACGACGTCGCCGCCGGCGGCTGGAGCTGGGAGACCGGCCGGCCGGTCCGCCGCGTGAGCGCGTCGACAGTCGGGCTGCTCTCCTTCGGGCCGATCGCGCGGCGCGCGGCCGAGCAGCTCGTCGGCTTCGACGCCGAACTGCTCGCCCACGATCCGTTCGTCGACGCCGACGAGATGGCGGAGTACGGCGTCGAGAAGGTCGAGTTCGAGGCGCTGTTCGACCGCGCCGACCACGTCGGCGTCTACGCGCCCCTCACCGACGCGACCCGAGGGATGGTCGACGCCGACGCGCTCGCGCGGCTCGGCGAGGACTCGGTCGTCGTCAACGTGAGCCGCGGCCCGGTCGTCGACGCCGACGCGCTGCTCGACGCGCTGGAGTCCGGGTCGATCAAGGGCGCCGGCCTCGACGTGCTCGCCGAGGAACCCCCAGAAGACGACCCGCTCGTCGATCGTGACGACACCGTCGTCACGCCCCACGCGGCGTGGTACAGCGAGGAGGCCAAGAACGACCTGAACCGGAGCGGCGCGGCCGACGTCGCCGCCGTCTTCAACGGCGAGACGCCGGCTGGGCGGGTCGATCCCGACGCCGACTGGCTGTAGCGGGGGGACGGGAGACCTCGCCGCAGCGGGCTACAGCCGGTCGAGCGCGTCGAAGTCGTCGCCGTCGCCGGTGCCGCTCCCGGAGTCCCCGTCGTCCGCCTTCGCCGCCTCGAACTCTCCCGCCTCCAGCCCCGCCGCCAGCCCGGGACCGAGGTCGTACGTGTCCCGGAC
>NZ_CVRT01000068.1 GCF_001261915.1 Halorubrum sp. SD626R | reverse complement strand
TGGTGACGAAGGTGCCGCGCTGGCCGATCGACAAGTTCGACGACGTGGACTTCGAGCTCGGCACGGCGATGAAGTCCACCGGCGAGGCGATGTCGATCGGCCGGAACTTCGAGGAGAGCCTCCTGAAGTCGCTCCGGTCGTCCGAGTACGACCCGGCCGTCGACTGGGCCGCGGTCGACGACGAGACCCTCGAAATCGACTACCTCGAACGCCCGACCCCCGACCGCCCGTACGCGATCTTCGAGGCGTTCGACCGCGGCTACACGGTCGCGGACATCGAGGAGCTGACCGGGATCAAGCCGTGGTACCTCGAACGGTTCAAGCGCGTCAGCGACTCGGCGCAGGCCGCGCAGAACGGCGAGTTCACGCAGGCGGCCACCGCGGGCCACACGAACGCGGAGATCGCCGCCCTCGCCGGCGGCGAGGTCGACGTGGGGACGGTCGAGGAGGACGTCCCCGGTCGCTCGTACAAGCAGGTCGACACCTGCGCCGGCGAGTTCGCCGCCGAGACGCCCTACTACTACTCCGCCCGTCAGTCGGAGTTCGAGCGGGGGCCGCTGAAGGGCGACGCCGCGGCGGGCGAGCTCGTCGTCGACAAGGGCGTCGACAGCGTGGTCGTCGTCGGCGGCGGGCCGATCCGGATCGGCCAGGGCGTCGAGTTCGACTACTGCTCGGTGCACGCGATCCAGGCGCTCCGGGAGCTCGGCATCGAGGCGCACGTCGTCAACAACAACCCGGAGACCGTCTCGACCGACTACGACACGTCCGACGGGCTGTTCTTCGACCCGATCACCGCCGAGGAGGTCGCCGACGTGGCCGAGGCGACCGGCGCCGACGGCGTGATGGTCCAGTTCGGCGGGCAGACGTCGGTGAACATCGGCGAACCGCTCGAAGCGGAGCTCGAACGCCGCGGGCTCGACTGCTCGATCCTGGGGACGAGCGTCGAGGCGATGGACCTCGCCGAGGATCGGGACCGGTTCAACGTCCTGATGGACGAGATGGGGATCGCCCAGCCCGAGGGCGGCACCGCGACGAGCGAGGAGGAGTCGCTGGCGCTCGCCCACGACATCGGTTATCCCGTCCTCGTACGCCCGTCCTACGTCCTCGGCGGCCGCGCGATGCGGGTCGTCGAGAGCGACGCGGAGCTGGAGGAGTACATCGAGGAGGCGGTCCGGGTCTCGCCCGACAAGCCGATCCTGATCGACCAGTTCCTCGACGACGCTGTCGAACTGGACGTGGACGCCGTCGCCGACGGCGAGGACGTGCTGCTCGGCGGCGTGATGGAGCACGTCGAGAGCGCGGGCGTCCACTCGGGCGACTCCGCGTGTATGATCCCGCCGCGCTCGCTCGACGACGAGACGATGGCGCGGGTGCGCGAGGTCACCGAGGACATCGCCCGCGCGCTCGACACGGTCGGCCTGCTCAACGTCCAGCTCGCGGTGACCGGCGTCGGCGACGACGTCGATAGCGAGGTGTACGTGTTGGAGGCGAACCCGCGCTCCTCGCGGACGGTCCCGTTCGTCTCGAAGGCGACGGGCGTCCCCATCGCCAAGCTCGCGGCGAAGGTGATGACGAACGACCTGTCGCTCGCCGACCTCGACGCCGACGAGCAGATCCCGGAGCACCGCAGCGTGAAGGAGGTCGTCCTCCCGTTCGACCGCCTGCCGGGCTCGGACCCGCGGCTCGGTCCGGAGATGAAGTCGACCGGCGAGGTGATGGGCACCGCCCGGTCGTTCGGCAAGGCGTACGACAAGGCGCAGGACGCCACCGGCAAGCCGATCCCGGAGTCCGGCACCGCCGTCGTCGACCTCTCGGCCGAGGAGTTCCCGGACCCCGACACCGAAGAGGGCGAGGCGCTGGTCGAGGGGTACGCCGAGCACTTCGATCTGAGCGAGGCGACGGACCTGATCGAGGCCGCGAAGCGCGGCGAGCTCGACCTCATCGTCTCCCGGCAGCGCGACCTGCTGGAGGTCGCCGTCGAGGAGGAGATCACCTACTTCTCGACGTACGCCTCCGCGACGGCGGCGCTGGAAGCCCTCGACCACGCGAACGACGACCTCGACGTGATGGCCGTCTCCGACCGGCCGAAGCGCGTCGAGGAGTGGGGCGCGAGCGAGCCCTGAGCCCGAGCGCGACTACCCGTCCCCCCGGAGGGCAACGCACAAGCCGCCCGCTCCCGTCGGAGCGGGTGTGAACGTCGACATCCTGCTGTACGACGGTTTCGACGAGCTGGACGGGATCGGCCCCTACGAGGTGTTCGACTACGCGATGGAGTACGCGAACGAGAGCGGCGGCTCCGCCGACCGCGTCCGGTACGTGACCCTGGACGAGCGCGACTCGGTGACCGCGAGCCACGGGACGCGCGTCGGCGTCGACGGGACTCTGCCGGAGCCGGACGCCGCCGACGTCCCCGACCTGCTCGTCGTCCCGGGCGGCGGCTGGAACGCCCGCGACGAGACGGCGAGCGCGTGGGCGGAGGCGAAGAAGGGGGACGTGCCCCGCGCGCTCGCGGCCCACCACGAGGCGGGCACGCGGATCGCCTCGGTGTGTACCGGGTCGATGCTGCTCGCCGAGGCCGGCGTCACCGACGGTCGACGCGCCGTCACCCACGCGGACGCGATCGACGAGCTTCGCGAGTCGGGCGCCGAGGTCGTGGACGCGCGCGTCGTCGACGACGGCGACCTGCTCTCCGCGGGCGGCGTGACCTCCGGGCTCGACCTGGCGCTGTACCTCGTCGAGCGGGAGTTCGGGACGGCCGTGGCCGACCGCGTCGCGACCGTCATCGAGTACGAGCGACGCGCCGCGGTCGCGGGCGAGGGCTGGCGCGGGAGCGGGAGCGCCTGACCGCGGTCAGTCGTCGCCGTCGTCCGGCAGCGGGGCGTCGGCCTCGCCGTCGCCGGTCCCGTTGGTCGTCGTCTCGCCGTCGGCCTCGACCGTGATCACGGTGCAGTCGAGCTCGCTGCGGAGGAACGCGTCGATGTCGGGGTCGGAGAGGAGCTTCTGAACCATCCGGCGCCAGCGGCCCGCCTGCTTCGAGCCGATGACGACGACGTCGGCCTTCTCTGCGACGATCTCTTCGAGGATGGTCTCCTCGACGAGGAACCCCCGCCGAACGACGTAGCGGGCGCGGTCCAGCCGACCGATCCGCTTCTCGACGGCGCGCTTGAGGTCGCTTCGGGAGACGCCGCCGGAGTTCTGATAGAGGTCCACGTGGAGGATCGTGAGGTCGGCGCCGCGCTCCTCCGCGACGCGGACGGCCTCCCGGAGCGTCGCCTCGGAGTGGGAGGACGGCGGGAACCGGACCGGGACCACGACGAGAGTCATGTCGGAACGGTTACGCGGGAGGCATAAATACGCTGTCGGTGCGAGCGACCGGACCGAGAGTCGAGTCCGCGGGACTGCAGACCGGAGCGTCTGCGACCGCCGTAGACCGGAGCGTCCGCGACCGTCGCGGACCGCCCCGGACCGGGCGGCGACGGCGACGGGCCGTCTCGAACGCCCGCCGTCACACCTCGTCGCGGTCGGTGTAGGTGTACCGGCGGCCGACGGTGCCGGCGTCGGTGAACACGAAGAAGTCGGCGAAGCCGAAGCCGACTCGGTCGCCGTCTTGGAGGCCGCTGAACGTTCCCCTGACCGCGACGGTGTCGCCCTCGGCGGTCATCGAGTGGACCTCGTGCAAGCCCTCGGTGAGCGGCCGACCGTCGAGGTAGAACTCCCGCAGCGCGTCTTTCCCCTCGATGTCGCCCTGACCGGGACGCTCGTAGACGACGTCGTCGTCGAAGATCGCGAACACGGACTCGTACGCCTCCGCGTCGATGGACTCGTAGTACGACCGAACGGTGGCCGGATCCGCGTTCCCCATGGGCCCCGTTCGGTACATCGTATCAAATAGGCTGTGATTCGGTGCGAGCGAGGGCGTGCGTGCCCCGCCGCGCGCGATTCCCGAGTCCCCGTTCGCGTCGCTCACGGGAACGAGCGCGAACGGCGATTCTATTCACTCGGTGGACGAGTCGATTATTTACCGCACTATTTTCAGGCCTCTCGACCACCCCCGGGGTATGGGTGAGCGATCCGGTGCGTCGCCCCACAGCGGCGTGTTCGATGTCGCGGACTCCGGAATCACGTCCGACCAGTCACTCATCGAGCCGTTCGACCGAGACCTCTGGCTCGATCGACTGGCCCGCCACGTCGGGTTCGGCCGGCTCTCACGGCGTCTCCCGGGCGACATTCCGCCTTCCTACCTGTTCGCCGTTATCCTGGTCGGCAGTATCGTTCCGACGATCAACGCCTACGCCTACCTCGCGGGCGATCCCGTCGTCTACGTCCAGAACCCGCTGTTCGTCCTCCAGCCGCTCGCTATCGTCGGCGGGGTGTTCGGTGCCCGCGCCCTCCGGCGGCGCTATCACAGAGTCGCCCAAGAGATGAACCTCGAAGAGCGAGCCGAGGACCCCGAGCCGCTGCTCAACGTCGTCCCGAGTTGGTTACCGTGGGTCCTCTTCGCCGCGGCGCTGCTCCAGATCGCGGCGCGCGTCTGGGCGCTCGGCGGCTTCGGGGCCATCTACCGAGACGGCGGGCTGACCATGGTCGTCGGGTGGGGGATACTGAACCCGCTCTGGTCCGTGCTCGCGGTTCAGTTCGTCGCCGTGTACATCGGTATCGAGATCGTCGCCCCGTGGCGGTTATA
The DNA here is from genome assembly GCF_001261915.1 of Halorubrum sp. SD626R. GTDB lineage: Archaea > Halobacteriota > Halobacteria > Halobacteriales > Haloferacaceae > Halorubrum. The sequence goes on along the minus strand of NZ_CVRT01000068.1, from coordinate 55,140 downwards.
CAAGTCGGACATCGGAGTGGATTTCCTCGATCCGGAGGGCCTCGGGGGGCTCCGCCCGATCGGCGAACTCGTCAAACACGCGTACTACTACATGGTCGCCGGGCTGATCGCGTTCGCACTCGTCGTCTACGGACCGGTCGTTTCGGCGGCGAGCTGGGGCCCGACGGCGACGACAAGCGTCGTGTTCACCGTGATCTGGCTCGGGACCGTCGCCACGGTGGCGTTCGCCGTGTTCGTCCTGCACCAGTTCATGCGCGAAGAGAAGCGCCGCGAGCTGCACCGCCTCGATCAGCTGTTCCGGGAGACCGTCGACAACCCGTGGGACATCAAACGCTACGACGTCGACGACGAGAAACGGGACTCCGTCGAGAAGTTACAGCAACGGATCGAGACGGTGAGCGCCACGCGCGAGTACCCGGCGACGTTCAGCATCTGGTCGCAGCTCCTGATCAGTATCGTCCTCCCGAAGGCCGTTCAGCTGGCACTGGCGGCGATTTAGCCCCCGGCACGGCGATTTGCCGGGCGAATTACGTGTTCCGTATCAGCACGCGGCTCGCTGCGCGCACCTTCAGAGTTCTCGCTTGCGCCGCTCACGAGAACACGGGACAGAACGATCGACGGTCGACTGTGATTCGACCGGAAAGAAAGTCCGCCCTCCCCGAATTGAACTCGTCGAGACAGTCCGGGCCTGCGGCTCGCTTCGCTCGCCGTTCCGGGCTGTGACTCGTCTGCTCAATCCGGGTCAGTTGTCCCTCACTGATAGCAACCGTTCGCTGTCGCTCACGGGTGCTGAGGTTCAGTCCGCCCTCCCCGAATTGAACGGGGGACAAGTCGATCTACAGTCGACTGCTCTACCAGGCTGAGCTAAGGGCGGTTACCGTATGCTAGCCGCCGGATTCGACTTAAGAGTTCCCTTTCAACACAGGTGTGATCCGCCGTACCGCGGGGGCCTCGAGCTCGTGATCGGACCCCAAGGCATCGCCCGCCGCGCGCGGTTTTTAAGTCGCTCGCGGCGGGACCGGAGGTATGGCCGACGGCGACGACCGACAGGCGACGTTCGGGTCGGACGGGAGTCTGGAGACCGACACGACGCCGGAGGCGACCGGCGAGAACGACTTCGGCGAGCCCAAGGAGCCGAACGAGACCGACGGTGGGTACAGCCGCTACGCCGTCTCCAGCCTACTCCAGAAGGCCGTGCGCCGCTCCGACGAGGAGGTCGCCGCGTGGGCCGCCTGGGAGCTGGCGCGCTCCGGTTACGCGTGGAACCTCTGGGACCGCCTGACGCTGTACGTCGTCGAGGACCTCCGCGCCGGCAGCGACGTCGCCCTGACGATCGAGCGCTACGAGGAGCTGGCGACCGAGCGCTGGGAGCCCGCCGAGTGGAAGGGCCGCCTCTGCGCGATCCACGCCGCGCTGGCCGCGGCTCGCGCGCGGTCGACCCGCGAGAGCCCCAACGCCGACGAGTACTTCCGGGCCGTCGCCGACCGCCGCGCCGAGGCCCGCGAGCGCGGCGAGGAGCCCGCCCACGACTTTCCCGTCGGCGAGCTCGAGCCCGGCGGCGAGTTCGACGCGATCTTCGACGGCCACACCGGCGAGGGGTCGAAGCTGGGGCGCGGGACGCGCTTCTTCAAGACGCGCGGCGCCCGCGTCGGCCCGGAGGGCGAGGGCGAGCACAGCGCCCGGTGGCAGCGCCTCGCGATGCTGCTCGACGACGAGCGCGACTACTCCGCCGCCGAGCTCGATCGCGCCATCGAGCCCGTCGACCCCGACGACCCGTGGCGCGAGCCCGAGACGATCGGCGGTGACGAGAGCGGAAACGGCGTCGACCGGGACGGGGAAGAGAGAGGCGAGACCGACCGAACCGACGAGGGCGACGAGGACGGCCAACGCGATGACGCCGCCGACCCGGACGGGTCGCTGTCAGACTTCTCCTCGTAGCGGTCGGCGAACTCGACGGCGACTCCCGTCGCGTCGATCGCGGCGAACGAGAGCTACCGCACCTCGGTCGCCGCTTCCGCCAACGCTTATCAGGTCGCGGCCGGAACGGCGACCATGGCAGACGTAGCTATCGTCGGCGGCGGACCGGCCGGACTCAGCGCGGGACTGTTCGCCGGCAAGAACGGGCTCGACGCGGTCCTGTTCGACACCGACAAGACCTGGATGCACAAGGCGCACCTGTTCAACTACCCCGGGATCGGCTCGGTCGGCGGCAGCGAGTTCCTCGCGACCCTCCGACAGCAGGCCGACGACTTCGGCGTCGACCGGAAGCAGGGCGAGGCGGTCACCGGCGTCGCCGAGTCGAGCGACGGGTTCGCGGTGACGACCGAGGAGGACGAGTACGAGGCCGACTACCTCGTCCTCGCGACGGGCGCGAGCCGCGACCTCGCCGAGTCGCTCGGCTGCGAGTTCGACGGCGACCTCGTCGACGTCGGCGTCTCGATGGAGACCAGCGTCGACGGCGCCTACGCGACGGGCGCGATGGTCCGCGCCGAGGAGTGGCAGGCGGTCATCTCGGCCGGCGACGGCGCCGCCGCGGCCCTCAACGTCCTCTCGAAGGAGAAGGGCGAGCACTACCACGACTTCGACGTCCCCGACACCGCGACCTCGGTGTTCGGCGGCCTGATCGACGACGAGTAACTTTCCTTTCCTCACCCCGCCCCGGCTCGCAATCGAGGGCTCTTTGACTCGCTCAGTCGTCGGCCGCCGCGTCGACGACGCCGGCGTCGGTCGGGTTCGCCCCACCGTAGCGCTCGACGAACTCGTCGAGCCGATCCGGATCGTCGGCGCCAGGGAGCCGCTCCGTCGCGGTCTCGCAGGCGGCCTCGACGCCGAGGCGCTCGCAGACGCGATCGCTCGTCACCTCGGCCATCTCCCGGTAGGTCGTCAGCTTCCCGCCGACCACGGTGTGGAGGTTCGAGACGCCCTCGTCGGCGTGGTCGATCACGGTGAATCCCCGGGAGATACCTCGTCGGTTCGAACCGGTCTCGTCTGGCGCGTACAGGGGGCGGACGCCCCACCACGTCCGGACCGTCGGCGCGTCGGCGACGTCGGGGAGCATCGCCGCGCACTCCTCGACCGAACGCTCCACCTCCCAGTCGGCCTGCTCGTACTCGTCCGGGTCGTCGACCGGGACGCTCGTCGTCCCGAGCACCGCCTCCCCCTCGTGAGGGACGACGATGTCGCCGTCGTCGGGGTCGCGGCACCGGTTCAACACCGGGTCGAGCCCGTCGTACTCGACGGAGATCATCACGCCCCGGCTCGGCGCCATCCCCACTTCGACGCCGGCGAGGTCGGCGATCCGGTCGGCCCACGCGCCGGTCGCGTTGACGACGTGGTCCGGTTCGAGGGTGACGTCGACGTCGCCGCCGACACGCACGGCCGAGACCGCGCCGTCGGCCGTTTCGATGGCCTCCACGGGCGCGTCAGTGTGGACGGTGGCGCCGTGTCGCTCGGCGTCGGCGGCGTTGGCGGCGACCAGCCACGAGGGGTAGATCACTCCGTCGGGGACGCGGAACGCCTCGACGACGTCGTCCGAGAGCCCGGGGACGACCGCCTGCGCCTCGTCGGCGTCGAGCCGCTCGGTCTCGATGCCGATCTCCTCGCAGGCGGCGACCTTCTCCGCGAAGTAGTCCGGGTCGTCGCCGGAGAGGCGGACGAACAGCCCGCCGGTCTCGCGGACGCACGCGCCGGCGATCTCCCGAAGCGTGCGGTTCTCGCGGAGGCACTCCTCGGCGCCGGGCGCGTCGGCCTCGGCGTAGCGGGCGCCGCTGTGGAGCAGGCCGTGCGAGCGACCGGAGGTCCCGCCGGCGAGCCCGCCGCGGTCGACGAGCGTCACGTCGACGCCGCGGAGCGCCAGGTCGCGGGCGACGCCGGCCCCGGTCGCGCCGCCGCCGATCACGAGGACGGTCGGGTCGTCGCTCACGGTCGGTCACCTCGGTCGTCCGGGGTTCGGTCGGCGCGGCGTTCGTCGCGGACGCCCGTCGCGACTGGCGGTCTGTCTTGGGGTCTCATGTGAGACGTTACGACCAGCCACACTTGAGGCTGCCGTCGGCGGCGGTCTCAAGACCCGTCGAAAGGCCCAGTCGGTCCTTCTCGCGGCGAGATCCGAACCGGGAAGCGGACCTACCGGGACCCGCCCGCCGACGCGGGACACGTGTCGACGCCGAGCAGGGAGTAGAGCGCGCACGTTCCGGCCGCGGCGGTCCCGAGCATGAGCAGCGACGCGACGCCGAGGACGGGCGCGGCGAGCGCCGGCAGCGGAACCGCCCCGGCGAGGGTCGCGAGCGAGGCGACACCGAGCACCGCACCGAGGGCCGTTCTAACGCGCTTATCCGTCGCACCGACGTTCTGGTTCATACGTCACAATACGGCACACAAGCGTAAATACGTTCGCACGCGTCGTCGGGTCAGTCGTCCACGTCGAACGCGGACAGGTCGGTCTGACGGCCGCGGTGGTCACCAGAGGCCGTCGCTCCGTCGCCGGTCGCTCCGTCCCCTCGCTCCGAGGCCTCACTCCCGTGTTCCTCGGCGATGGCTCTGGCGGCGTCGAGGTCGCCCGATAGCGAGGCGCGCCGCGCGATCGATTCGTCGGCCAGTCGCCCCGCGGCCGCGGGATGCGCGTCGTAGTACCGCCGTTCGAACTCCTCGCGGGCCGCCTCGTAGTCGACGACCGGATAGGGATACTCCTCGCCGATCTCGACGCCGCACTCCGCTTGGACCGAAAGCGGGGCGTGGTCCGGCCGATCGAGGTGCTCGGCCGGGAGCCGCTCCAGCTCCGGGACCCACCGCGTGACGAACTCGCCGTCGGGGTCCTGGTCGCGGACCTGCTTTCGCGGGTTGTAGAGGCGGAGTCCGGGGCGCCCCACGAGCCCGCACTGCGACTGCCACTGCGTGTAGTTGATCGCGGCGTCGGCGTCGATCAGGTGCTCGTAGAAGTGGTCCGCGCCGATCCGCCACGGCTGCTGGAGGACGTGGAAGTAGACGCTCGCGCACAGCGCCCGCATCCGGAAGTTGAGCCATCCGGTCTCGCGGAGACAGCGCATGCTCGCGTCCACCATCGGGAACCCCGTCTCGCCCGCCTTCCACGCCGCGACGAGCTCCGGATCGTGGCGGTCGCGGTTGAAATTCTTATAAATGGGGTTGACGGCCTCGTCGAGCCACCCCGGCCAGTCGACCAGCTTCTGCCGGTAGTGGCGGTTCCAGAACAGGCGGGAGACGAACATCGACTTGCCGCGGCCGTCCGGCGCGCGCTCGTCGACGTACCGGTGGACCTCCCGGAGCGAGAGGCAGCCGAATCGGAGGTACGGCGAGAGGCCGCTCGTCCCTCCGCGAGCGTCGACCGGCGAGGAGATGCTTCCCGGGTACTCGCCGATCCGCGCGACGAACGACTCCAGCCGATCGCGGCCGGCCGCCCGGCCCCCCTCCGGCACCATCGACTTCTCCGGGGTCACGTCGTAGGCTGCCGCGACCGACTCGGGCGTCGGGGAGAACGGGTTGCCGTGATCCCGGTCGGCGCTCGCGGCCGACTCCGGATCGGCCGCGACCCGCTCGACGGCGACGCGTCGCGGATCCCAGTCGCACGGGTCCGCGGCCAGCCACGACTCGATCGCCGCCTTCCACTCTCGGCGCGGACGGTCGGCGCCTCGGACCAGTCCGTCGTCGTCGACGAACTCGACGCCGAGTTGGTCGCGAGCGCGCTCGTCGCGCCGGAGCCCGTACCGGCCGGTCACGCTCCGCGTCGCGACGACGTCCCACCCGGCGTCGACGAAGCGGCCGAGGACCTCGATCGGGTCGCCGTGGGCGTATGTCAGGCCGGGCGCGCCGACGTCGCGGTACTGTCGGTCGAGGTCGCGCAGGGAGTCGTGGAGGAACGCGATCCGGGCGTCGCAGGCCGTCCCGCGGTCGCCGTAGAAGGCCGGGTCGAAGACGAACAGGGGGAGGACGGTCGTGTCGGTTCCCTCCTTCGCGGCCGCCGAGTCGGCCGCCGCCGCGAGCGCGGGGTTGTCCGCGATCCGCAGGTCCTCCCGGTGCCAGACGACGGTCCCGGCCTCGGCCGGCGATCCGGCGAGCGACCGGATCGCGTCCCGGTCCGGGACCGTCGGAAGCGCCGTCGAGTCGTCGTCCGCGCCCGCGTGCATGCGTACACCGTCGCTTCGGTCTCTCGGGACATGGGCCTGTCGGCGACGGTTCCCCGGCGCGGCGGCAGTCCGACGGGTCGCCGTCGATCGGAGCAGTTCGAAAATAGCGATGAGGCGGTCAGCGGGCGAGCGTCGCCTACTCGCCGGTCTCGATCGGCGCGCCGACGAGGTTCCCCCACTCGGTCCAGGAGCCGTCGTAGTTGCGGACGTCGTCGTAGCCGAGCAGCTCGTGCAGGAGGAACCACTCGATCGACGAGCGCTCGCCGACGCGGCAGTAGGTGATCGTCGACTCGTCGCCGTCGACGCCGGCGTCCGAGTACAGCTCGCGGAGTTCGTCCGCGCTCTTGAACGTGCCATCCTCGTTCAGGGTCGTCCCGATCGGGACGTTGCTCGCGCCGGGGATGTGGCCGCCGCGCTGGGCGGTCTCGTTGAGTCCCTCGGGGGCGATGACCTCTCCCGAGAACTCCTCGGGGGAGCGGACGTCGACCATCGGGATCCCCTCCTCGATCGCCTTGTCGATGTCGTCCTTGTAGGCGCGGACGCTCTCGAAGGGACCGCGGGCCTCGTACTCGCGGGGCGTGAAGTCGGGCTCTTCGGTCGAGAGCGGGTAGTCGTTCTCGACCCAGTACCCCTTCCCGCCGTCGATCACGCGGACGTCGTCGTGACCGTAGTACTTGTAGATCCAGTAGCCGAACAGCGCGAACCAGTTCGGGACGCGCCCGCCGCCGTACACGACGACCGTCGTGTCGGCGTCGATGCCGCCCTCGCCGTTTCGCTTCGCGAAGTTCTCCTTCGAGACGATGTCGCGTTCGGTCTCGTCGGTGAAGACCTCGTCCCACTCGAAGTTCAGGGCGCCCGGAATGTGGCCCTCCTCGTAGGGCGTGTACTCCGACTCGTCGGTGACGGTCGGGTTGTTGACCTCGACGAGCCGGTGATCGGAGTCGTCGCCTTGGAACGTGTCGAGTCGCTCTTCGACCCAGTCCGCCGTGACGAGTACGTCTTCAGACATCGCCCGTACTACGGCCTAACGCCGTTTTGAACGTCCGATAATGGCGGTTCTTTCCGGCGCCTGTGACGGGCGGCAAACGAACGATACCGTCGAAAACGACCGCGTCGGAGGCTAAAAGTCGTTTATTTACGCTGACACCTACCGGATCACCGTCACCGGCACGTCGGCCTTGTCGACGACGCTCTTCGCGACGCTGCCGACGACCTGCTCGCGCTCCTCGCTCAGCCCGCGGTGGCCCACGTAGATCGCGTCGACATCGTTCCCGGCCGCGTAGTCGGCGATCGCGTCGGCCGGGCGTCCGGTGAGTAGCTGCGTCTCCAGGTCGATCGACTCGTCGCCGACGGCCTCTTCCGCGATCGTTCGGGCGTTGGCGAGGACGCTCTGGCCGGCGTCGACCGCGGCCTCCTCGCCCGGCAGGACGATCGTGCCGTCGACGAGCTCCGAGTCCGGCGTCAGCACGTGGGCGACCTCGAGCGTCTCGTAGAACGCGACCGCCTGTCGCGCCGCGTATCGAACGGCCTCGTCGCTCTCCGCCGATCCGTCGGTGGCCACGAGATAGCTCATACGCGGAGGTCGCGCCGGCTCGCATATAATTCCTGTCCGCCGTTCTCACGTCTTGCGGTTCCGGTTCGGTCTCAGTCGCGGTCGACCGGTCGCGCGACCAGCTCGCCCCACGACTCGAAGCCGTGACGGTCGTAGAAGGCCCGAGCGCGCTCGTTCGCGGGGTCGACGTCGAGCACGATCCGGTCGAGCGGAAGCGACTGGTCGCTCGCGAGGTCGACGGCGGCGGCCACGAGGTCGTCCGCGACGCCCGTGCCGCGGTGCGCCGGGGCGACGTAGAGCTCGTTGATCACGGCGGCGTCCCAGACCATCGCGAGCCGCTCGGGGAGGACGAAGACGTAGCCGACGACCTCGCCGCTCTCGTCCCCGGCGTTCTCGTCGTCCCCGCCACCGCCCTCGCTCTCGCCGCCCTCGTCGACCGCGACCGTCACGCACCGCTCGTCGTCCGCGACGCATCGGTCGACCCACGCGAGCCACCGTTCGCGGTAGCCGTCGGTGAGCTTCCCCTCGTAGGCGACGGCCTTCTCGTCGCCGCCGGTGTTCTCTCCGAGTCCGCGCTCGAAGGCGAGCTTGCGTGCGTAGAGCCCCTCGGCGTCGGTCGCGGGGTCGTACGGGCGAACGCGGACCGTCATCGCCCTCCTCCGCGCTCCGGGCGAGCCGCGTCGGCCATCCCGGCGGTCGGCGGACGACTCATACAGCTCAGATCAGCCCGAGCGCCGTGAGGATCTGGTTGCCGAATATCATCGCGATCAGCCCGGCGAGCATCACGAGCCCGGACGAGACGGTGATCGTCCGGACGGCAGCGTGCCGGTCCGAGAGCGGGACCCGGCTGATCACCGCCTCCGCGACCATCCGGAGGATCCGCCCGCCGTCGAGCGGGAACGCCGGCAGGCAGTTGAACAGCGCGAGCTGGATGTTGATCCAGCCGGTCCAGAAGAGGAGGTTCGCGAGCAGGAACACCCCGCCGCCGAGCGCGCCGAGCGCCCCGTCGACGACGAAGAAGTTGGTCACGTCGCCGGTGAACCCCGCGAAGTTGAACGGGAGCCCGAACAGGCTGCCGAGCGGGAGGACGAGCGAGACGAACACGAGCCCGAGCGGGGAGTCCGTCAGCCCGCCGATCGGGACCCCGTCGGCCCCGGTCTCGCCGCCGTCGCCGCCGAGCAGTTCGAGGTAGGCGCCGGCGGGGTACTCGGAGACGCCGAAGTCGTCGAGCGCGAGCCCGCTGGATCCGGGGAACACCGTGACCCCGACGAACCCGCCGTCGCGGTTCGGGTGCGGTGCCAGCTCGACGTCGTAGGCCCGGCGCTCGTCGCCGCCGTCGTACGCGATCACCTCGACGGTCTCGTCGGGGTCGCGCTCGCCGAGCACCGCCGAGAGGTCCTCGGCGTCACGGACCCGTTCCCCGTCGATGGAGACGATCGTCAGCGGCTCGCCCGGCTCCGCCCCCGCCTCGTCGAGCGGGCCGTCCGTCTGCACGCCGAGCGCGTACGCGCCGATCGGGATCTCCGCGGTCGTCGCGTTCGCCTCCCCGTCGCTCGCGCCGGCGGCGCTCCGCACCGACACCGTGGCGCGCTCCGCGTCGCCGACGGCGTCGTAGAAGCCGCGCTCGGTCGCCACCGCCTCGCCGTTCACCGACTCGACCGTCAGCGGCGCCTCCGCGACCGTCACGCCGAGCGGGTTGCCGCCGGCGGAGCCGACCGCCTGGAGCCGTCGGTCGACCTCCACGTCGCGCTCCCCGTCGCCGTCGTCGGCCGTGACGGTCACGGTGTCGCCCGCGTCCGCGATCGCGGCCTCGAACTCGCCGGCCGTGCCGACCGGCTGGCCGCCGACCTCGACGATCCGGTCGCCCGCCGCGAGGCCGGCCGCGTCGGCCGGCGAGTCCGGGTTCACCTCGCCGACGGCGTAGCCGGGCGCCGGCGAGATCGCGCCGACAACTGGGCCGAACAGCAGCGCGAACACGAGCACCGTGAGCAGCGCGTTGGCGGTGACGCCGGCCGCGAACATCCTCGCGCGGGCCCCCCGAGACGCCGCCTGCGTCGCCTCCTCGTCCGGCTCGACGAAGGCGCCGACGGGCAGAATCGCGAAGAAGACGAGTCCCATCGACTCGATGTCGATATCCTCGACGCGGCAGAGCAGGCCGTGTGCCCCCTCGTGGACGACCATCGCGACCGCGAGCCCGGCGACGATCTCGGGCGCGACCGACAGCGGGAGGAAGTCGTTGACGCCGGGGATGATGAGGAAGTTCTGCGGCTGCTGGATCGCGGAGGGCTGCGCGGTGTTCAGCGCCGAGGCCGCGGAGGAGAGGATCAGGAAGAACGACCCGACCATCGCGACGAGGGCCCCGCCGAGCCCGAGGTTCGCGAGCCCGCGCCAGAACCGCCGCGGGGCCGCGAGCCGGTTGAGGAACTCCCGACCGCGGAGCGTGCGGAGGGTGAGTATCGGGCCGGAGACGCGGACCGACTCCGGGAGTACCCCGCGGTTCCGGAGCCACAGCGCGGCCGCGGAGTAGGCGAGGACACCGGTGAGGACCCACAGGAGCGTGTTCTCGGCGAACAGGTCCATCAGCGCGTTCATCACGAACATATCCGTGTCCGCTCGGTGTAAGGCGTTCGGTTACCGGAACCGCCTCGCGGCGAGAGCGCGTCCGCCACCGCGTCGGGAGCGGTCCGACACGGCCGTTCCCGGAGGCGGGGAGCGACCGGGAACTCAACACACAAGTACCCCGCGAGACAAGCCGTGGCCATGTTCGCGCTCATCGACTTCGTCTCGCGGGTCGTCGGCGATATCGGCCGCTTCGTCGACATCTTCCTGAACGACCTCATCCTCGGCGCCGGCGACCCGCTCTCGGCGCTACTGATCGTCGTCGGACAGGTCCTGATCATCGCCTCCGTGTCCGTGCTCGGCTACGCCGCGGTCGGCGCGCTCCTGCAGGAGATCGGCGTGACGCTGCCCTCGCTGGGCGGTCGCGGTCGCTCCGAGTAGCTCGGTTTCGCTCTCCGTTCCGATTCGACCGTCTCGCCCGGAAGCGACGCGGCCGGATCAAGACGGGCGGGCGCGGCCGGATTAGAACAGACCGTCGGCGGCCTCGGCCGCGAGGTCGACGGCGTCCTCCAGGTCCGGACCGAGCGGCGACCCGACCACGAGCCCGTCGGCGTGCTCGGCGACGGCGGCCGCGCGCTCGCGGACGGTCTCCGGGGAGCCGGCCATGCAGAACGCGTCTATCATCGCCGGGGTCACGAGGTCGAAGGCCGCGGAGAACTCGCCGGCAGAGACGCGCTCGCCGATCTCGCTCGCCGCGTCCGGGTCGATCCCGTGGCGTTTCAGGACGGGGGGCGCCGCGCCCGCGGCGATGAACGCGACCGGGGGCCGAGCCGCCTCGCGCGCCGCGTCCTCGTCCTCGTCGACCGAGACCGCGGCGTACGCGATGAGGTCGAAGTCGCCCCGGTGCTCGGGGCGGTCGCCGAGGCCGTCGTCGACCTGCTCGCGAGCCCACGCGAGGTCCTTGGGATGCGAGCCGTTGTACAGCAGCCCGTCGGCGTGTTTCGCGGCCATCCGGCACATGTGCGGCCCCTCGCCGCCGACGTGGACCGGGATCGACGCGCCCTGGGGCGGCTCGTAGTTGAGCCCCGCCTCGCTGGCGTCGAAGGTCCCGTCGTGGTCGACGCGCTCGCCGGCCCACAGCTGCTGTGCGGTCTTGAACGCCTCCAAGACCGGGCGGAGCCCGCGCTCGTCGGCGAGCCCGAGGTTCGCGAGCGTGGAGGGGTCACCGGGGCCGAGCCCGAAGACGGCCCGGCCCTCCGAGAGCTCGTCGAGGGTGGCCACCCGCGAGGCGAGCGTCACCGGGTGGGTCTCGTAGGGGTTCGCGACGCCCGGACCGAGCCGGACGGACTCCGTGGCGGTCGCGAGCTGCGAGAGGAACGCCCACGGGTCGCGGTTGTTGTAGTGACACGTCGAGTAGACGGCGTCGTAGCCGGCGTCCTCGGCGCGGACGCCGAGGTCGACGAGGCGGTGCAGGTCGTGTTCGGGGGTGAGTTCGATTCCGAGCATGGTTATTCGTCGAATGTCCACTGGCGGAGGGCCTGACGAACGAAGTCGCCCTCGACCTCGCGGAAGTGGCTGTCCGATCCCTCGTGGTCGCCGAACGCCCAGTCGCGGACGACGACGACCGGGGTGCCGCCCGCGCCCTCGCCGGCGACGAGGTTCGCCGCCGACGCGAGCTCGTCAATCACGTTCTGGACGGTGACGCCCATCTCGCGGCCGTCGCGGTCGGGCTCGCCGCGCCAGTCGCGGGCCGCCGGCAGGCCGGCCCAGCCGATCGCGACCCCGCGCTGGCCGTGGCGGAACGGGCGCCCGCAGGTGTCGCTGACGACCACGCGATCGGCCGCGAGCCCGTCGCGGATCCGCGCCGCGCTGTCGGAGGGGCGCTCCGGGAGCAGCAGCAGGTCACCGTCGGGGACGTTCGACCGGTCGATCCCGGCGTTGACACCGATGTGACCGAACCGCGTCGCCGTCAGGAGGAACGGGGCCTCCATGATCAGCTCCGTCGACTCCTCGATGACGGCCTGCGCGAAGCGCGGGTCCCGCTCTTCGCCCGAGATCTCCGCGAGCCGATCGGCGACCTCGTTCGCGCGCGGACCGGCCGGGAAGTCGGAGAGGTCGAACGTCCGCCCCTCGGCCTTGGAGACGACCGTGCTGGCGACGACGACGACATCGTCCCCGCGGAGGTCGACGCGCTCGTCGATCATGGCCGCGAGGTCGTCTCCCTCCCGGATCTCCGGGAGGTCCGGGACGGCGAACAGCTCCATACATCCCCGTGGGTAGCGACGAGGAAAAACTCCGCCGGTACCGGGCCGGTTTGACGGTATCAGACGCGGAAAGCGGGCGGCGAACGCATCGGCGGCGGCAGCGACGCCCACTTATAAATGAATGCGGTGGCGCGTGCCTGCGAGGCCGCCTCGCGGCCGAGCAGCACGCGCGAGGGAGTCAGTCGCCTTTGGCGACTGACGAGGCTGGGGAGGCGTGAGGATGCCGTGCGGTGCGGGTGGGACTCAAAGGGGCAGCCGCGAGGCGGACGCAGGCGATGCAAGGACCACAGGGAACGAGCGTAGCGAGTGACTGAGGATCGGAGCGAGCGTGCGTCCGCCTCGCGGCTGGGGCTTTGGCGGTGGTCACCGCGGAGTAGTCGATCGCAGAGTACCGAGCGGCTGGGGCTTTGGCGGTGGTCACCGCCGATCTGCTGTCAGCTGCTTATAAATGAGCGGCGTGATAGTCTTGCGTGTCCCCTCCCGCTCCGCACATCTTATAAACGACTCAGACGACTTCGTACACGTGGACCTGCACGTCCGGTACGAGGGCGACGACGACCCAGACAAGTGCACGGCCCGGAAGCTCGCGCGGTTCGACCTCACAGAACTCCACCGCTCCGACCGCGCGACGCCCTACGGCGTCGTGCTCAACCCCCACGCCGAGCGCGCGCTCTCGCCCGCGGACGCGGACCTCGCGCGCGAGAACGCGCTCGTCGCGCTCGACTGCTCGTGGGAGTCTGCCGGCGAGAAGCAGTTTACCCTCCCGGGCGAGCACCGCGCGCTCCCGTACCTCGTCGCCGCCAACCCCGTGAACTTCGGGCGTCCGATGCGGCTCACCACCGTCGAGGCGTTCGCGGCCGCCCTTCACATCCTGGGCGAGCACGACCACGCGGAACGGATCATGGCGAAGTTCACGTGGGGCGAGACGTTCCTCGATCTCAACGAGGAGCCGCTCCGCCGGTACGCCGACTGCGAGGACTCCGCCGGGATCGTCGCGATCCAACAGGAGTACCTCGACCGGGAGTAGCCGCGGCGCGGACGCCCCTCCCGAGCGCGCCTCGCGGTCGAGGCGGATACCGGATCCGAACGGGGGTGCGGCAAGCCTTTTGCACGAATCCCTCCTACTGTGAGGCGATGGTTTCCACTGGTGACACCGCACCCGGCATCTCCGCGACGATTGGCACGAGCGACCACGAACCGTTCGAGCTCGGCGACCACCTCGGCGACGGTCCGGTAGTGCTCGCCTTCTTCCCCGGCGCGTTCACCCCGCCGTGCACGAACGAGATGATCGCGTTCCAGGAGCACGCCGACGCCTTCGAGGCGGCCGGCGCGACGATCTTCGGAATCAGCGCCGACTCCCCGTTCTCGCAGGGCGCGTTCCGCGAGGAGCACGGGATCGAGTTCGACCTCGTCAGCGACATGGCCGGCGACGCGATCCGGGCGTACGGCCTGGAGATGGACATCGCCGAGCTGGGGCTCCACGGGATCGCCAACCGCGCCGTCTTCGTGCTCGACGAGGAGGGCGAGGTCGTCTACGACTGGGTCGCCGACGACCCGACCAACGAGCCCGACTACGACGCCGTCCTCGACGCGGCTGAGAGCGCATAGGACGAAGCCGATCGGGGAGTAGGGATTGTGACTACTTCCTCGGCCGTTCGTTCATAAGCGGTTATCAGTCGATCGACGACGAACGCGTCCGAACCCCAAGTCGCTCGGTTATGCGTCGTTGCAGTCGCTGTAACGGAGAACACCTCCAAAGCCCCAGCCGCGAGGGCGACGTACGCTCGCTGCGTTCCTCAGTCGGTCGCTCACTTTGTTCGCTCCCTCCCTGCGGTACTTGCGTCGCCTACGTCGCCCTCGCGGCTGCCCCTTTGAGTCCCACCCGCCCGCAATCACCGCAGCCTCACGCCTCCCCAGCCTCGGCAGACGGCCCGGCGCGGGCGAGCCACGCCGGACCGCTGCCTCCCTCGCGCGCGCTCCTCGTGGGCCGATGGCCCACTCGAAGGCGCGCGCCGACGGCAAGACGCACTCATCGAGCACTCAATCTGTGGCTTCAGAGAGCGACCTCAGTCCCCGAGCACGCCGCCGATCGCACCCGCGAGCGCCGAGTCGATCGCGAACAGCAGTGTCACGAACAGCCCGACGACCAGCACCCCCGCACCGCCGAGCAGGCTCCCGACTGGACCGCCGGCGAGGCCGAGGAGCCCGCCGAACGCGGCCAGCAGGAGCGTGACGACGACCCCGCTCACCGACCCCGCGAGCAGGCCGTGCCACGTCCCGGAGAGGAGACCGCCGCCGGCGACGTAGCCGGCGACGAACCCCCCGATCAGCCCCGCGCCGACGTGTCCGACGACCGGAGCGAACGTCGCGAGCAGTCCGGCGATCAGCATCACGACGAACCCGTAGCCGACGGCGCGCCAGTCTGTCATACTCCCGGTAGTCGGTCGTGAGGGAAGTAGTCGCCGCCGCTTCTGTCGCATCGCCGACACCCGAACGCGAGCGGATCGGTTCCGCCGACGCCGCGTCGACGATCGGTGCGACGACCGGAATTTAAGCCTTCACCGGGCCAACGAGTGCCCGTGCCCTCCACGTCCGACACCTCGATCGACGGGATCCGGCCGTCAGCGGACGGAGACCGCGAGACGGATCCCGACGCCGACTCCGCCACCCGCCCCGGTACCGTCACCAACCCCGACACCGATATGAACCCTATCGAGTGGGGACCGGTCCGCTTCGAGCGCCTGCGGTCGCTGGCGCTCGGGGCGACACTCGTCGCGGTCGGCGCCGCCCTCCTCCTCGCGCTCGCCGTCGCCGTCGCGTTCGCACTCTCGCTCTCGGCGGGCGGGGAGATACCGACCGAAGCGTCGGCGCTCGCCGTGCTCCTGTTCGTCGGCGGCCCGGCGTCGCTGTTCTACCTGCTGATCGCGTACGATCGCATGTCCCCTGAACGCCGGCGGGAGCTCCTGTCACCGCTCGGCGGAGGCTCGTTCGATCCCTCTCACTTCCGGCTCGGATGGACGCTCCTCGGAGCGGGCGCCGCGCTCGCGGTCGGGGCGGCGGCGCTCGGACCGGGGGCGTGGGCCGCCCCGGGGCTGGCCCCGCTCGTCGTCTCCCTGTTCGTAGTGCTCCCCGCGCTCGCTCGGACGGAGGGGACCGACGCGCGACTCGACCCGACGGCCGAAACGATCGAGCGGACCTACCGGAGCCACGACCGGACGCGATCGGACGACCTCGGGTGCGTGATCCGGACGCGCCGGATCGACCTCCCGTGGACGACCGTCTTCCTGCTCGCGTACCGCGGGAACGCGTGGTACCGCTCGACGCCGTGGCTGTTCGTTCCGACCGAACTCGCGGACGAGGTGGAACGGGGGCTCGCCGCGGTGCTCGCGCGGAGCGACGGACCGGACCGGGCCAGCGTCCCGGAGCGCGTCATCCTCGCGATCGTGGGTTCCGCCTCGCTCGTCGTCGGCCTCGCGATGGCCGTCGCGGCCGGCGAGACGACGGCCGGAATACTGTTGGCGCTCCTGACGGCGCCGTTCAGCCTCCTCTTCCTCGCGCTCGCGGCACGGCTGTGAATCCCGACCGGCCTCACGGCCCGGCCGCGAGGCGGTCGCGAAGGGGACTTCGACCGTCGTCGACACCGGACGTGCCACCCCCTACCACGCGACTCATATACCCGGCGACCGTACGGCTCTCTATGGACAGAACTCGTCTGGAGAGCGCGCTGGCGGAGGCGTTCGGCGGCACCGAGGCCGAGCGGCGAGCGGTCGCCCGGGCGGCCTGCGACCTCGCGGACTCCGGCCGGCCCTCGGAGGACCGGGGGCACGCGCTCACCGTCTCCGGCGTGGTCGACCACCTGGACGACGCGCCGGACGGCTCCTCGCTCGTCGAGCGCTGGAACTGGTGGCTCGGTGCGCTCGAAGCCGCCTACGGCGGGTACGACTACTTCACGGTCCGGTTCGTCGAAGACGACGAGGAGGCGGGGCTCCGCCGGTAGGTTCGGAGCGCGGGACGAGGGTCGGGATCGAAGTCGAGAGCGAAATCAACGGTGTTCGCCGCCGACGCTTCCACTTTCAGTTTCACTCCGGGGATGGCTCGCTTATAGGTGCGTTCCGCCCGAACTTCGGTCCATGAGCGCGACTACCCACGACCGGCCGCAGTACGCGGCGCCGACCCGGAAGGACGTCACCGACTGTCGAACCGACCGGATCGCCGACCGCGTTCGCATGAATCGGGTACGCGGGAGCGAGGTCGCACTGGAGCGTCGCGGCGGGCGGACGTTCCTGGTGACGCTGCCGTCGGAGTAAGGGCGGGTACCGGATCTGCGGGGCCGTCAGTCGTCCGCGGCGAGCGGGCTCCGCGCGGCGCCGCCGTCG
Source organism: Halorubrum sp. SD626R (assembly GCF_001261915.1). Classification (GTDB taxonomy): domain Archaea; phylum Halobacteriota; class Halobacteria; order Halobacteriales; family Haloferacaceae; genus Halorubrum. Next base: position 38,252 of record NZ_CVRT01000068.1, on the reverse strand, counting down.
GAGAGCAGGCTGTCGAGACCGATCCCCAGCGACTCGTCGGTCCGCGCGACCGACTCCGCGCGGGACGCGTCGGTCGCCAGCGCCCGGACCGCGTCGACGTTCTCCGGGACGACGTCGGCCTCCTGATGGACGTTCTGGAACAGGTAGAGGTCCCGCCCCTGGACGCTTATCGACTCCTCCCAGACGCAGTTCTCCCAGAGGTCGCCGCGCGGGCGCCCGATGTCGGCGGCGTAGTCCTTCAGCGCGCCGGCGCCGTCGATGCCGGCGCTCTCGGGGATCAGGAACACCCGCCCCTCGCCGGCGAGGAGGTCCCTGACCGCCTCTGTACTCGGCTCCTCGTCGAGCGTGACGTTGACGCTGTGGGTGTGCATCGCCGTGACGGGGGCCTTCAGCGCGGTCGTGTCGACGTCGACGTCCGGGAGGATCGTGTTCACGTCTGGGCCGTGGTGTGAGGGGACCGTCGTCGGATCGGGCACGATGTCGTTGATGGGTCCCCGGTCGGTCTCGCTCGGGTCGCCGCCGCGGCGGACGAGGGTCACGCGCGCCTTCTCGACGCCGTAGGTCTCGTCGAGGGGCGCGAGGATCCGAGAGAGCCCGGTCGTGTTACAGGAGACGACGCGGAGCGAGTCGGCGCCGCGGGCGGCCTCGTAGCTCCCGCGAGCGTTGAACGAGGCGTCGGCGATGTCGGCGTCCTCGCCGCCCTGGTAGATCGCCGGTACGCCGTGAGCCTCGTACGTCGGCCGGTTGCGCTCGCCGACGCCGGAGGGACAGCAGTCGACGACGACGTCGACGGCGTCGAGCAGGTCGGTGAGCGTTCCCGTCACGCCGAGCCCGGCGGCCTCGAACTCGTCGACGCGGTCGTCGATCGCGGCGTAGAGGTCGTACCCCCGCCGGATCGCGGCCTCGGCGCCGTAGTTCGGGCTCGTCTTCGTCACGCCGACGAGTTCCATGTCGGACTGGGCCGCGACCGCGTCCGCGACCCGCTTGCCGATCGTCCCGTACCCGTTGACGCCCACGCGTATCATGGAATTCACTCGATTCCGTACCGGGATAATCTTTTCGAGGAGTTTAAAAAGAAATTAACTACGCCGTGAGTAATCGGTCCGTTAATTCGCTCGACGTGAGCATGTAACTGAGTTTCGAAAGGGAGTAAATATAAACAAATGGGAAGGACTTACGCCCGCGAGGCCCGAAAATCAGGTATGAGCGCAGACCTCTCCGAGGCGGCCGCGACCGCCGTAAATCAGTGTCTGAACGTCGGGCCCGACGAGTCGGTCGTCGTCGTCACGGACGACGAGCGCGAACCGATCGGCGAGGCGCTGTACGAGGCCGCGAGCGCCGTCACCGACGACGCGACGGTCCTCAGGTACCCGCCGGCCGAGCAGCACGGCACCGAGCCGCCCGCGCCCGTGGCGGCCGCGATGGCCGAGAGCGACGCCTTCCTCGCGCCGACGACGAAGAGCCTCAGCCACACCCGCGCTCGCGGGGCCGCATGCGACGCCAGCGCCCGCGGCGCGACGCTCCCTGGGATCACCGAGGACGTGTTCGCCACGGGGCTCGACGCCGACTACACCGCCATCGAGGCCGCGTGCGACGACGTGCTCGCGCAGGTCGCCGGCGCCGACGAGGTCCGGGTCACCTCGCCCGCGGGCACCGATATCGCGTTCGGGATCGGCGACCGCGAGTGGCTCTCGGACACCGGGATGGTGCGCGACCCCGGCGACTTCTCGAACCTCCCCGCCGGCGAGGTGTTCGTCGCTCCGGAGACCGCGACCGGGACGTTCGTCGTGGACGGGACGATGATGCCCCACGGGCTGCTCGGCGAGAACCGAGAGCTCACGTTCGAGGTCGAGGGCGGGCAGGTCACGAGCATCGACGATGACGCGATCCGCGCCGACGTCGAGGCGGCCGCGGAATCGGTCGGCGACGCCGCGTACAACCTCGCGGAGCTCGGCATCGGCACGAACGTCGGCGTCGACGAGCTGGTCGGCTCCGTCCTCCTCGACGAGAAAGCCGGCGGCACCGTCCACATCGCGATCGGCGACAACGCGGGCATCGGCGGGGAGACGGACGCCCCGATCCACCTCGACGGTATCCTCCGAGACCCGACCGTCTACGCCGACGGCGACGAGATCGAGCTGCCGACCGCGTAGGACCGGTCAGACCGAATCGAGTCGTTCATTTATAAATGAACGATGCGGTGGCGCGTACCTCTGAGCGCCCGAAGGGCGCGAAGAGCGCGCGCGAGGGACGCCGCGAGTGCAGCGAGCGGCGAGGCTGGGGAGGCGTGAGGACGCGGTTGCGGTGCGGTCGGGTGGGGCTTTGGAGGTGTTCACCGCGAGGTCAACCGTTTATCATCGATCGCCGATTCAGTCAATGACTGCGAGCGCGACGCCCGCCACGTCTCGCACGCCGACCACCTGGTGTCGCCAGCCGTCGCCGGCGTCGACGCAGAGCGTGCCGACCGCGGTGACGGCCACGGAGATCCCAGGCCTGTAGCCGAGCGCGACTGCAGCTTCGTCGACAGGGAGATCGGCGACCCGCCAGGTCTCGGCGTCCCACTCCGCGACCTCGGTTCCCGCCGCGTCGCCGGCGTGGACTCGGAGTTCGCCGTCGACGACCGCCATCGCGTGGCCGTCGCCGTCGGCCGCGACCGCCTCCGCCGCTCCCTCAAACGCCGTCATCCAGCCGTTGCCGAGCCAGTAGAGCCCCGATTCGGTCGCCGCGAGGGGCATCCCGGCCCCCGCCACGTCGCGGGCGTCGTCGAGGCCAACGGCGGTGAGGGCGAGCTCTTCACCCCCGATCCCGCCCGGGCTCCCGTTGACCCGATGGACCCCGTCTCCGGCGGCGACGAGGGGGCCGTCGATCGCGCGCGGATCCGACACGGTCCCGATCGAGGTCGCGGTCGGGTCGGAATCCGCGCCGTCGACTTCGACGCGGTCGATCCCGCCGTCTTCACCCGCGACGAGGAACGCGCCGTCGTGGACGCCGACCGCGACCGTCGGGTTCGGCTCGCCTGCGGTCCGGTCGAACTCCGGGTCGTCGCCGACGGGCGCGACGCGCAGCCCGTCCGCGGTCGCGACCCCGACGAGGTCCGGGGCGGTGTCGCGCGGGAGGACGGCGACGTCGCGGGCCGGCTCGCGGGCGACCATGTCGAACGCGCCGACCTTGTCGGCCGACAGCGCCACCCGGACGACGCCGCTCCCGGTGGCGACGTACGCGTCGGTGCGGCCCGCCGTCCCGGCGAACACGCGCTTCTCCTCGATCGAGATGTCGTCCTCGGCGGGTGCCATCGGCGAGGGGTTCGGGCGGGGGTCTCATAAGCCCCGCGAGCGGCGAACCGAGGTCGACCGGCGCCCACATGTTTCGACGCGCATTAGGTCGGCGGCCGCGTATCGCCGGTCGTGCAATCGGTCGCCGCCGAGGTCGTCGCGCTGCTCGCCGAGGTCGCCCCGCGGCTCGCGCGGATCGCGGCGTTCATCGCCGTCGGCGTCTTCGCCGCCAACGTCGCGGTCGCGTTCGGGCTGATCCGGTACGTCGCCGGGCTGGCCGGGTGGCTCACCCGACCGGCGAACCTCCCCGACGAAGTGGGGACCGCGATCCTCACGACCGCGGCGTCGACGACCGCGGGCTACGCCACGCTCGCCGAGTACCGGGAGTCCGGGCTGCTCGACGACCGGGCGACGCTCGTCGCCGTGACCATCAACACGTTCTTCGGCTTCGTTCAGCACGTGTTCACATTCTACATCCCCGTGTTGATCCCGATTTTGGGCGTCGAGACAGGGGTCACCTACGTCTCCGCGCGCGCCGGGATCGCCCTCGCGATCACGGTCACGGGGGTCCTCGCCGGCGGCGTCCTGCTCTCCGAGCGCAACGTGGACCGCGCCGCGCTCGCCGACGTCGACGCCAGCGGGCCCGACGCCGACGACCGCACGAGCCGCGAGCGCGTCCGCGAGGCCGCCGAGAAGTCGTGGTCCACGCTCCGCCGGATCGTTCCCCGGCTCGCGGTCGTCTACACGCTCGTGATCGCGTTCGTCACCTACTACGACGTCGAGGCGCTGACGAGCGTCGCCGAGCCGATCACCGGGGTCCTCGGACTGCCCGGCGCCGCCGTCCCCGTCATCGCCGTCTACACCCTCGACACGGCGGCCGGGGCGGTCACGCTCGCCGGGACCGAGGCCGGCGTGTTCACCACTCGGACCGCCGTCGCGAGCCTGCTCATCGGCGGGATCCTCTCCTTTGCAGTCTCCACTTTCCGACGCTCGATCCCCTTCCAGTACGGGATCTGGGGCGCCGAGTTCGGCACGAAGGTGATCGCCGTCAACACCGCCCTGAAACTCGTCTTCATCTCGGCGACGGTCGCGCTGCTGCTCGCGCCGGTGTGGTGAGGGGAGTCGAGTGGGATAATACGGATATCATTACACGGTTCGCTGCGGCTCTGGAACACATGGTATAAGATGAAATGCGGTCGGCGCGCGCCTCCGAGCGCCCACCGGGCGCGAGGAGCGCGTGCGAGGGAGTCGCTGGCGGCTTCTGCCGCCAGCGACGAGGTTGGGGAGGTGTGAGGTGCGGTTGCGGTGCGGGTGGGACTTAAACGGGCAGCCGCGAGGGCGAGTTAGGCGACGAAAGCGACCGACCGAGGAGCGCAGCAAGCGTAACTCGCCCTCGCGGCTGGGGCTTTGGAGGTGTCGCTGCAGAGCCGATGTCAACGACGTACAGCCGAGCGGCTGGGTATTTACCGGACTCTCCCGTACTACTGCCGAAAACGACGAATAACGGGGGGGCTGAGGCTTTGGAGGTGATCACCGCGGAAAGACGACCGATACCGGATTTAAAAACGTCATCCGCGACGAACGGAACGCTGCCGACCTATTCCAGGTCGAAGCGGTCGAGCCGCATCACCTTCGTCCACGCGTCGACGAAGTCGTCCACGAGCTTCTCCTCGGCGTCCTCGCTCCCGTAGACTTCCGCGATCGCGCGGAGCCGGGAGTTCGAGCCGAAGATCAGGTCGAGACGGGTGGCCTCCCACTCGACCGCGCCGGTCTCGCGGTCGATCCCCTCGTACAGGTCGGCGTCCGCCGCGCCCTCCGCGGCGGGCCGCCACTCGGTGCTCATGTCGAGCAGGTTCACGAAGAAGTCGTTCGTCAGCGCGCCTGGGCTGTCGGTGAGGACGCCGCGGTCCGTGTCCTCGTAGGTGGCGCCGAGCGCGCGCATGCCGCCGACGAGCGCCGTCATCTCGGTGGCGCTCAGGTCGAGGAGGTCCGCCTTGTCGACGAGCAGCTCCTCGGGCGGGTGGTCGACGCCGTCGCCGAGGTAGTTCCGGAACCCGTCGACGCGCGGCTTGAGCGCCTCGAACGAGTCGGCGTCGGTCTGCGCCTGCGTGGCGTCGGTCCGTCCCGGATCGAACGGGACCGTCACGTCGTAGCCGGCGTCCGCGGCCGCCGCCTCGACCGCGGCGTTGCCGCCGAGGACGATCAGGTCGGCGAGCGAGACGCGCACGTCGTCGTCGCGCGAGGCGTTGAACTCCTCTTGAATCCCTTCGAGCGTCTCCAGCGCCGCGTCGAGCCGCTCCGGCTCGTTGACCTCCCAGTTACGCTGGGGGTCGAGCCGGACGCGCGCGCCGTTCGCGCCGCCGCGCTTGTCGCTGTCGCGGTAGGTGGACGCGGAGGCCCACGCGGTCTTGACGAGCCGCCGGCGCGTCAGGTCGCTGTCGAGGAGCGCCGCTTTGAGCTCCTCGACCGCCTCGTCGCCGATCAGGTCGTGGTCGACCTCGGGGATCGGGTCCTGCCAGATCATCTCCTCGTCCGGGACCTCCGGGCCGAGGAACCGCGACGGCGGGCCCATGTCGCGGTGGGTCAGCTTGTACCAGGCCTTCGCGAAGTTCATGCCGAACGCCATCGGGTTCTCCTGGAACTCCTCGACGATCTCGCGGTAGGCGGGGTCGCGCTTCAGCGCGACGTCCGTCGTGAGCATCATCGGCGTGACGCTCTCGTCGGGGTCGTGCGCGTCCGGGGCGCTCCCGTGGAGGGACTCGTCGGTGGGCGTCCACTGCCACGCGCCGCCGGGGCCCTTCTCGGGCTCCCACTCGTACTCCAGGAGGTTGTCGATGTACCCCATGTCCCACTCGGTCGGGGAGCCGGTCCAAGGGCCCTCGATCCCGCTCGTGATCGTGTCGCCGCCCTTTCCGGTGCCGTGGTCGTTCTCCCAGCCGAGCCCCTGCGCCTCGATCGGCGCCGCCTCGGGCTCCGGACCGAGATTCTCGTCGGGGTCGTCCGCGCCGTGGACCTTCCCGAACGTGTGGCCGCCGGCGATGAGCGCGGCCGTCTCCTCGTCGTTCATCGCCATGCGGTCGAACGTCTGGCGGATGTTCTTCGCGGACGCCATCGGGTCGGGCTGTCCGTCCGGACCCTCCGGGTTCACGTAGATGAGTCCCATCACGGACGCGCCGAGTCCCGGCTCGATCTCGCCGGGCTCCTCGAAGCGCTCCTGCGTGTCCATCTCGGACTCCGGGCCCCAGTAGACGGAGTCGTCCGGCTCGAAGGCGTCCTCGCGGCCGCCGGCGAAGCCGAACGTCTTGAACCCCATCGACTCGATGGCGACGTTCCCGGCGAGGACCATCAGGTCGGCCCAGGAGAGCTTGCGGCCGTACTTCTGTTTGATCGGGAGCAGGAGTCGGCGCGCCTTGTCGAGGTTCGCGTTGTCCGGCCAGCTGTTGAGCGGGGCGAGGCGCTGTCGGCCGCCGTCGGCGCCGCCGCGGCCGTCCGCCGTCCGGTACGTCCCGGCGCTGTGCCACGCCATCCGGATGAACAGCGGCCCGTAGTGACCGTAGTCCGCCGGCCACCAGTCCTGCGACGTCGTCATGAGCTCTTCGAGGTCCGCCTTCACCTCGTCGAGGTCGAGCGACCGGAACGCCTCGGCGTAGTCGAAGTCGTCGTCGTAGGGTCCGACATCGCCGGCGTTCTGGTCGAGGATGTCCAGGTTCAACTGGTTGGGCCACCACTCCTGATTGGTCTTCTGAGACATTAGGTTCGTTCGAGGCTTCCGTCACCTCAGATAAAAAGGTGTTCAAGTTACAGAGATAATCCCGGCAAAGGTAACCTGTATTTCTTCATTATGAAGATATGTTTCAGCAATCCAAAATCCGTATGACTTCGTTACACATGGTCGGCGTATCCGGACGCGTGACGTCCGTCAGCCCGCGACGGTCACGCCGATCCGTCCCGCGGATCGAACTCACCGCGTCGGATCCCCTCGCGGACCGGACCGTGCTCCGCGTCGGTCGGCGGCGGCGCGGTGACGAGCACGGCTTCGAGACGCGCGTCGTCGTCGGCCCGCACGCCGCGCTCGCCCCCGGCCTCGACGACGACCACGTCGCCCGGAGCGACGGCGTGGTCGACCTCGCCCTCGCGGACCGTGCCCGTGCCGGACTGGACCGTGACGACCACGTCGCTGTCGGGGGCGTGGACGGGGATGAACTGCCCCGGCTCGAAGTACCCGCAGACGAATTTCGCCCGACCGCTCCGGAACACGCCGCTCGTCGAAAACCGCTCCTCGTCGTCCGTTCGCTCCGCGTCGAAGATCGTCGCCGGCACGTCACTCACCCCGGCGGATCGGGGCACGTCGCCCGGTCTGACTGGGGTACCCGTTCTCGCTCCGTTCCAGGGACGGCGTCGGTGGTGTTCTCACGTCCGGACCCTCGGGCCCGCGCGGTGAGTGGCTGTGCCCGAACGTATTCGTCTCAAGGGGGATGCGGGCGCGTCGCGAACGCTCGGACGCCATGCCGAAACTCGACGTTCGCGGCGTCCCGCCGGTGAACAGACACGACCGGATCCACGAGGCGTTCGACGGGATAGACCCCGGCGAGACGCTCACCATCGTCAACGACCACGAGCCGAAACCGCTGTACTACGAGATGGCCGCGGAGGTGCCCGCGTTCGACGAGGAGGGGTACGAGGTCCGGCGAGCGGCGCCGGACGAATTCGTCGCCGAGTTCCCGAAGGCCGAGGCGTAGACGGCTACTCGCTCCCCGGCGACCGCTCGTCCGACGCGGTCGTCGCCTCTCCCTCTGCGTCGAACAGTCGAGCGAGGGCGCGGACGGTCGCGCCGCCGCGACTCGCCCGCTCCAGCGCCGCGTCGGGACGCGACGTGATCCGACGACGGAGAGCGGCGCCGAGGCGACGGACCGTCCCCCGCTGCTCGTCGGTCAGGTCGCCGCGTGACTCGAGCTTCGAGACCGCCTCCTCGACCTCCCGGCGTTCGATCCGCTCGGCCCGGCGCCGGAGCCGTCGTCGGACGCGGTCCGGATCGGCCCGTGCGTCGGTCCGCGGCTCCGACCGCGCGTCTGAGCGTTCGAGTGCCACGTCGATCGACTCGGCTCCGACGCGGGTGAGGGTGCCCGCGAACGGGTTCGGCCCGCCGCCCGCGACGGCCACAGACTCAAGTCCTCGCCGAGAGAGGTCCGAGGTATGGATCCCGCCCGCTTCCTGTTCGTTTCGGCCGACGCCGCGCTGATCACCGACCTCGCCTGGCAGGTCGGCCGGGAGGGCCACGAGGTGAAGTACTACATCGAGTCCGAGAGCGACCGGGAGATCGGCGACGGGTTCGTCCCGAAGACCGACGACTGGGAGGCCGAGGTCGACTGGGCCGACGTCATCGTCTTCGACGACATCTGGGTCGGCTCGGAGGTCGGGACGGGGGCCCTCGCCGCGGAGCTCCGCGAGCGAGGCCACGCCGTCGTCGGCGGGACGCCGAACACGGACCGCCTGGAAGAAGACCGCGGCTACGCGATGGAGGTCCTCGAAGACCACGGCGTCGACACGATCGAACACCACGTCTTCGACAGTTTCGACGCGGGGATACGGCACGTTCGGGAGAACCCCGCACCCTACGTTATCAAGCCGCTCGGCGAGGTGCAGAACGTCAAGCGGCTGCTGTACGTCGGCAACGAGGACGACGGGAGCGACGTGGTCGACGTGCTGAAGGCGTACGAGAAGGCGTGGGGGAACCGAATGAAGGGCTTCCAGCTGCAGCGGAAGGTCGAGGGCGTCGAGATCGCCGTCTGCGGGTTCTTCAACGGGAGCGAGTTCATCGACGAGGTGAACTTCAACTTCGAGCACAAGAAGCTCTTCCCGGGGAACATCGGCCCCTCGACCGGCGAGATGGGGACGTCGATGTTCTGGGCGGGGCAGAACGAGCTGTTCGAACGGACCTTCGGGAAGCTCGAGGGGTGGCTCGCCGACGAGGGGTACGTCGGAAGCATCGATATCAACTGCATCGTCAACGAGCACGGGATCTACCCGCTGGAGTTCACGCCGCGGTTCGGCTACCCGACGATCGCGCTGCAGGAGGAGTCGATCGAGTCCTCGACCGGCGAGTTCTTCCACGATCTGGCGCACGGCAACGAGCCCGAGGTCGAGGTGCACAACGGGTACCAAATCGCCGTACGCGTCGTCCTCCCGCCGTTCCCGTTCGACGACGGGAGGACGTACGACGAGAACTCCCGGAACGCCGCGGTCGTCTTCGAGACGGAGAGCCGCGACGGAATCCACCTCGAAGACGCGAAGCGGATCGACGGCCAGTGGCGGGCCGCGGGCGACAACGGGATGCCGATCGTCGTCACCGGCAAGGGCGAGACGATGGGAGCCGCGCGCGAACAGGCGTACGACCGCATCGACGACATCGTGATGCCGAACATGTACTACCGCGACGACATCGGCGAGCGGTGGGTCGACGGCGACGGCGACCGGCTGCAGGCGTGGGGGTATCTGGGACCGGCGGGCGGGTGACCCCGTCGTCGCCTCGTCGCCCGGCGGAGCGGTCGCCCCTCCACGAGTTTTTAACCGTCCGGGTCCACCGTTCGCGGTATGGCGAAGTACTCGACGGGCGGTGGCGGCGGCGGCGACGACGGCGACGCCTGCGAGCTCTGCGGGCGCGAGACCACGAAGCTCCAGCGGGCGACGGTCGCCGGCGCGAAGCTACTCGTGTGCTCCGACTGCCGGCCGCACGACGACGCGGGCAACGCGCCCGAGAGCGGGGGCGGCTCGGGGTCGGGAGGGAGCCGTGGCGGAAGCTCCGGCGGCAGTCCCGGCGGCGCCAGCGCCGAGTCGAGCGGCCCGGAGAGCCGGAAGAAGGAGCTCGCCCGCAAGCAGGCGAAGATGTACGACTCCGCCACCGGCGACTCCAAGCACTGGGAGGAGGGCGGCACCAGCTACGAGTCCGACCGGCTCCCGTACCTCGTCTCGGGCTACGGCGACGACGTCGCAGCGGCCCGTCAGGAGGCCGGTCTCACCGTCGAGGAGCTGGCCGAGGAGCTCGATGTCGACGAGGACGACCTGTTCGCGGTGGAGGACGCCCGGGCCGCGACCGCGGGCGTCGGCGGGTCGGTCGTCCGCGCCCTCGAAGAGCGGCTCGGCGTCGACATCGTCGACGAGTGACGCGCGTTCGACGATGAAGGCGATCAAGGACAGCGTCCACGGCCACGTCCGGCTCGGCGACCTCGCGACCGAGCTGATCGACACGCCCGCCTTCCAGCGGCTGCGCCACATCAAACAGCTCTCGACCGTCCGGCTGGTGTACCCTTCCGCGAACCACACCCGCTTCGAGCACAGCCTCGGCGTCTACCACCTCGCGCGCGGCGCCGTCGAGGGGTTCGACCTCGACGCCGACACCGCCGCCCACGTCCGCGCGGCGGCGCTCCTCCACGATGCCGGCCACGGCCCCTACGGTCACCAGACCGAGGGGATCATCCGGCGCGCGACGGGGCGGGACCACGACGACGTCGCGTGGCTCCTGACCGACGCCGACCGGGAGGTGTGTCAGGTCCTCGTACGCAACGGGCTCGACCCCGAGCGCGTCGCCTCGCTGATCGCGGGCGAGGGCGGGCTCGGGGCCCTGATATCTGGCGAACTCGACGTCGACCGCATGGACTACCTCGTGCGCGACGCCCACCACACCGGCGTCCCGTACGGCACGGTCGACACCGGCCGCCTCGTCAACGAGCTCCGGCTCGCGGGCGACGGGGGATCGGCCGGGAGCGGCGGGGCGAGCGACGCCGGCTCGGTCGACGCCGACCCGATCGACCCCGAGAACGCGCGGCTCGTGCTCGCCGAGGGGAACGTCCCCACCGCCGAGAGCCTGCTGGTCGCGCGCTCGCTGATGAACGCGGTCGTCTACCGCCACCACGTCTCGCGCGTCGCCGGCGCGATGCTGGAGCGCGCCTGCGAGCGCTACCTCGACCGGACCGACACCGACGCGGAGACGTTCCGGCGGATGGCCGACCACGACCTGCTCGTGGCTCTCCGCGAGACCGTCCCCGAGCTCGGCCGGCGCATCGAGCGCCGCGACCTCTACAAGCGGGCCGTGTGGGTCGGGCTGGCCGACGTACCGGCGGGGACGGTCGACGCCGGCCACGGCGAGGAGCTCGCCGCCGAGCGCGAGATCGCCGACAGGGTCGGGCTGGACCGCGAGGCGGTCGTCGTCGACGTCCCGTCGCGGCCCGGGCTGAAGGAGTCCGGGTCCGCCGTCGTCGTCGACGGCGTCCCGCAGCGCTTAGAGGACGCCTCCGAGCTCGTCGGGGGGCTACGGAGCGCGGAGCGCCGCCGCTGGACGCTCGGCGTCTACTGTCCGGCCGAGCACGTCGACGCGGTCGGCGACGCCGCGCGCGACGTGCTCGGGCTCCGCGGCGTCGGCGCGCGGGCCTGACGGGTCAGTCGTCCCGCGGCGCCGGCACCGCGAGCACCGGGCGGTCGCTCCCGAGGACGACGTCCTGCGTCACGCTCCCGAAGACGGCCTTCCCGGTCGGGCTGCGCTTGCGGCCGGAGACGCAGATCGCGTTCGCGTCCACGTCGGCGGCGGCCGCGAGCAGCTCGTCGGCCGGGTCGCCGCTCGCCTCGTGGTGGACGCAGGTGATCCCGGCCGCTTCGAGCGTCTCTCGGGCGCGCCGCACGGCCGACAGCTGGTGGACAGAGGCGCCCTCCGGGTTCTCCTGAAACACGTGACACAGGTGCGCCGTCAGCTCGTCGGCCGCGTGCGGGAGGTCGGCCACGGCCTCCGCCTGCGCGACCGCGCGTCGGTCCGCCTCGTTGTCGATCCCCATGAGCACCTCGTACATGTGCGGACGTTCGCGGACGACGCATATAAACGGTGGCCGGCGTTCCCGCTCGCCGCCACCGGTCCTCCCACCGCTTTTATCCGACGCCGCCGAACCGGGTCGCATGATCACGGTCAAGGACACCGTCCACGACCACATCGAGATCGACGGTGTCGCCGCCGCGCTCATCGACACCCCCGCGGTCCAGCGCCTCCGCCACGTCAAACAGCTCGGCACGGTCCAGCTCGTCTACCCCTCCGCGAACCACACCCGCTTCGAGCACAGCCTCGGCGTCTACCACCTCGCCAGCCGCGCGCTCGATCACCTCGGCATCGGCGGGAAACGCGCCGAGCGGATCGAGGCGGCGGCGATGCTCCACGACGTCGGCCACGGGCCGTTCAGCCACAACCTGGAGTCGCTCACGCACCGCCGCACCGGGAAGTACCACGACGACGTCGGCGAGCTGCTCGCGACCGACGCGGTCGGCGAGGTCCTCCGCGACCGCGACCTCGACCCGGACCGGATCGCCGGGATCGTCGCCGGCGAGGGGCGATACGCGGGACTCGTCTCGGGCGAACTCGACGTCGACCGCATGGACTACCTCGTGCGCGACGCCTACCACACCGGCGTCCCGTACGGCACCGTCGACACCGAGCGGTTCGTCCGCGAGCTGACGTTCGTCGAGCGGGAGAGTGGGGCTGGAGAAAGCGGTTCGGACCCCGAGCTCGTCCTCGACGAGGGGAACGTCCAGACCGCCGAGAGCCTCCTGCTCGCCCGCGCGCTGATGAACCCAGTCGTCTACACCCACCACGTCGCGCGCATCTCGAAGGCGATGTTGCGGCGGGCCGCGAGCGAGCTGCTCGACGCGACGGCGACGACGGCCGCCGAGCTCCGGCGCATGGACGACCACGACCTCCTCGCCGCGATCCGCGACTGCCGCGAGACGGCCGAGCTCTCCCGCCGCTACGACGAGCGCGACCTCTACAAGCTCGCGGTGTGGGCCGAGTACGACGACGTGCCGGAGCGCGTCCACGAGGCGGACCACGCGACCGAGACCGCCTTCGAGCGCGAGATCGCCGAGGAGGCCGGCGTCGCTCGCGAGCACGTGATCCTGGACGTGCCGCCGGAGCCGTCGATGCGCGAGTCGACCGCCCGGGTGACGGTCAGCGGCGAGGTGCGTCGGCTGGAGCGACAGTCGCCGCTCGTCTCCGCGCTGCGAACCGCCCAGCGCAACCAGTGGCGCCTCGGCGTGTACGCTCCCGAGCCGGCCACCGACCGCGTCGGGCGCGCGGCGGCGGACGTGCTCGGACTCGACCCTGACGGCCTCGTGACCGAGGTGCGCGGGGCGATGCCGACGACGCTCGACGAGTTCGAGTGAGGGCGGAGCGACCGCCCGATCGACCCGTTCCCGTGACGTTTTAACCCCGGGCTGGCGACCGTGGGGTATGCATCTGGAGGGGACGATACTCGTCGGCGAGGCGTTCGAGCCCGTCGAGGGACGGGTCGTGGTCGCCGACGGCGAGGTCGTCCGGGTCGAGGAGGCGCCGGTCGAGAGCGACGACGTGATCCTCCCCGCGTTCGTCAACGCGCACACCCACATCGGGGACTCCATCGCGAAGGAGGCCGGCGAGGGGCTCTCGCTCGACGAGCTCGTCGCCCCGCCGGACGGGCTCAAACACCGGCTGCTCCGGTCGACGAGCCGCGAGGAGAAGGTGGCGGCCATGGCGCGGACGCTCCGGTACATGGAGTCGACCGGCACCGGAAGCTTCCTCGAGTTCCGCGAGGGCGGCGTCGAGGGCGTGGCCGCGCTGCGCGACGCGGTCGCCGGCGAGGGCGTCGACTTCGGCGAGCGCGCGATCGAGCCCGTCGTCCTCGGCCGCGACGATCCCGACGTGCTCTCGGTCGCCGACGGCTACGGCGCCTCGGGAGCCCGCGACGGCGACTTCGACGCCGTGCGCTCGGAGACCCGCAAGGCCGGGAAGCTGTTCGGGATCCACGCCGGCGAGCGCGACGCCGACGACGTCAACCCCGCAATGGATCTGGAGCCGGACTTCCTCGTCCACATGGTCCACGCCGAGGATATCCACCTCGAACGCCTCGACGACCGGGGGACGCCGGTCGTCGTCTGCCCGCGCTCGAACCTCGTGACGAAGGTCGGGGTGCCGCCGATCCGCGAGCTCGCGGAGCGGACGACCGTCGCGCTCGGCACCGACAACGTCATGCTCGACTCCCCATCGATGTTCCGCGAGATGGAGTTCGCCGCGAAGCTCGCGGACCTCCCCGCCCGCGACGTCCTCCGGATGGCGACCGTCAACGGCGCCGCGATCGCGGGGCTGGACAAGGGCGTCGTCGAACCCGGCGCCGACGCCGACCTGCTCGTCCTCGACGGCGACTCCGACAACCTCGCCGGGGCGCACGACCTCGTCCGCGCGATCGTCCGGCGGGCGGGCGCCGCCGACGTCTCGCGCGTCGTGATTGGCGGCGACGAGGTCGGCGGCGACGAGGTCGACGGCGGCGGGAGCGGTCCGGCGGGAGACTGAAGCCGGTCGCGGTCGTACCGATCCGCGATGGCCACGTTCTCGCTCCTCGCCGGCCTCGCGCTGGGGCCGGTCGTCGGACTGCTCGCGACGCTCGCGATGGACCGCGTGATGCCCCGGCTCCCGGAGGGGACGACCGCCCCGAGGGTCGCCGCGGGCGTGCTCACCGACACGCCGGTCGACGACGCCCCCGAGCGGCTGGCGTCGTGGGTCCACTACGTCGCCGGCGGCGGCTCGGGGCTCCTCTTCGTCGGGCTCGTCGCCGCGGCGCAGATCGGCCTCGGCGGCGGCGCCGTCGCCCTCGCGGTCGCTTCGGCGGTCATGCTCGCGCTGATGGTCGGCTTCTTCGCGCTCGTCCCGCTCCCGCGGGCGCAGGGGCTCCCCAGGCAGCGCCTCGCGACGATCCGCCGCGACTGGGCGCTCTCGGCCGCGACCTACGTCGTCGCCGCAGCGGTCCTCGTCGCGGTCGCGGGCGGCGTCTGACCGGGAGCCGCCCGCTCCGTGACCGCGACCGATAGACGGCGCCGCGACGGGACCGGAGAGAAACGGTTTAGTCGCTGGCACCGGCCCGATCGCTCATGCACGCCATCACTCGATCCGGCTGGATCGAGGTCATCTCCGGCTCGATGTTCTCCGGGAAGACCGAGGAGCTGTTGCGCCGGCTCCGCCGGTCCGAGATCGCCGGGCAGTCCGTCGCGGTGTACAAGCCCGCGGTCGACGACCGCTACGGCGAGGAGACGATCGGGAGCCACACCGGACGCCAGTGGGAGGCGACCGTCGTCGACAACGAGGGCGACGGGCCCCTCGACATCCTCGACGACGAGCCGTACCCGGAGGTCGTCGCGGTCGACGAGGCGAACTTCTTCTCGGACGCGCTCGTCGAGGTCTGCAACGCGCTCGCCGACGCCGGGACCCGCGTGATCGTCTCCGGCACCGACCAGACGTTCCGCGGCGAGCCGTTCGAGCCCCTCCCGCAGCTCATGGCGACCGCCGAGTACGTCGACAAGCTCCAGGCGATCTGCTCCGTCTGCGGCGAGCCCGCCTCCCGGAACCAGCGGCTCATCGAGGGCGAGCCCGCTCACGAGGACGATCCGACGATCCTCGTCGGCGCCGAGGAGTCGTACGAGGCCCGGTGTCGGGACTGCCACGTCCTGCGGACCGGCGAGCGCCCCGACGGCGGCCGGTCGTACCTGGCCGACGACGGGAGGGCGTCCGGGGAATCGACTGATACCACCGGGGAGCCGGCGGACGCGACCGACGACTGAAGAGGCGACCGCCGGCTATTCGCCCGACCGATCGTCGGTCGCCGGCGCCTCCTCGGTGTCGTCCGGCGCCGCCGCGAGGCGGTACAGCCCGACCAGCGAGGCGAGCGCGAGGACCGCTCCCTCGGCCCGCGCGGCGAGGTAGGCCCACTCGCGGGGCTCCGCGTCGCCGGCGTCGCGGTAGACGACGCGGGTCCACGCTCGCACGACCGGGCGCGGGGCGAGCGTCTGGACGACTCCGACGAGGCCGACGATCAGGAGCAGCGCTGCTCTCATGGCGGTCGCTTCGCTTGGGGCGGTGAAAAGCGGTGCGCCCGCCGTCGCCCTCACGCGGGCGGCGACGCGCCGCCGCCTCACACCGGGTCGGCGGCCGCGAGGAACCGGCGGAAGGTCGCGGCCGCCCACTCCCGGACGCGCGGCGCGTCCGACCACAGCACCGCGGCGAGCCCTCGGTCGTCGAACAGCCCGACCGCGGCGCGGTCGCCGACGAGGAGCACGCCGACCGGCGAGTCGCCCCCGTGGCGGTACGCCTCGACGCCGCGTCCGGAGAGCGCCGATCGGACGGCGGTCCCCGTCGGACCGGCGAGGCGGTCGCCCGCGCTCCCCGTGAACACCAGCCGGGCCTCCCCGTCGACCTCGTCCGCGACCCGCCGGGCGAGCGACGGGTCGATCCGGGGGACCACGCCGACGATCGAGTCGCCGGCGGCGATGTCGGCGAGTCGCGTCCCGGGACCGGGGTCGTCGCCGCGCTCGGCGACGGCGATCGGCGCCGACGACTCCGAGAGGTCCCCGTCGACGGCGGACGCCACGAGCGCGCGGAGCGACTCCCCGGGGCCGGGGTCACTCATCGCCGCCCTCGGTCGGTCGCCGCGGGTACGACTGCCGACCCCCGGTCGATCGCCGGGCGAGCAGGCGGGCGGTGGCGCGCCGCCGGTCGTCGGGACGCTCCTCGGTCACCTCGTCGTAGTACAGTACCGTCAGCCCGAGCCCCGCCCGGAGTAGCTCGTTGGCCGCGAACCGGTACCGGTCGTCGCTCGGGCCGGAGGGTGTCGGCGACGCGGACCGGAGGTGTCCCTCGACGAAGAGGTAGCCGCCCGGGGCGAGCGCCTCGGCGATGTCGGCGAAGCGGTCGAGGGAACGGAAGAAGCTCATCGTTACCAGCTCGTACGCCTCGGTCGGGAAGCCGTACGTGGTGACGTCGCCGCGGATCGGTTCGATCCGGTCCTCGATCCCGCGCTCCGCGGCGCGCTCGCCGATGATCCTCAGCCCCTCTCGCGAGGCGTCGAGGGCGTCGACCGCGTAGCCGGCCTCGGCCAGGAATACCGCGTTCCGGCCGGTGCCAGCGGCGACGTCGAGCGCGCGTCCGTCGGGGATCGAGGGCTCGTACGAGCGCAGCACGGGCGACGACTCCGGCTCTCGGGGGTACTCGCCGGACGCGAACCGCCCGTCCCAGTCGGTCACGGAGCGTCACCGTCCGTCATGGGTGCGCTTGCGCGCGGTCGAGCGTAAACCCCACGGGCGTGGGGGTCGCAGTGCGGGTATGGACGAGACGGACTCGGAGTCGACCGCGGCCGTCCTCGGCGAGCTGCTGACCGACAGAGAGGAGTCGCTCGCGGTCGCGGAGTCGCTCACCGGCGGGCTGGTCGGGTCGCGCGTGACCGAGATTCCGGGCGCGAGCGCCTACTTCGACCGGGGGTTCGTCACCTACGCCTACGACGCGAAACGGGAGCTGCTCGGCGTTTCCCGCGAGTCGCTCGACGGCGACGGGGCGGTGAGCGCGGCGGTCGCGGAGGAGATGGCCGCGGGCGCGCGGGACCGGGCGGACGCGACGTGGGCGGTCGCGACCACCGGGATCGCCGGCCCGGGCGGCGGCACCGCGGAGAAGCCCGTCGGCCTCGTCTACGTCGCCGTCGCGTACGCGGCGCCGTGGGGCACGGAGGCGTCGTTCGTCCGGGGCGAGCGCGTCGTCCTCGACGGCGACCGCGACGCGGTGAGACGCGGCGCGGTCGACGCCGCGCTCGACGCGCTGATTCGGGCGATCCGCGAGGTCGACGGCGAAGAGTCGAGCGAGTCGAACGGTCGTCACTCCGGGTAGACCGAGCGCGCGAGCGTTTATCCCTGTAGCGTGCGTACGAATACCATGGTCGAACGCGTACTCGTCGCGATGGACGACTCGGAGCTTTCGGAGCGGGCGCTGCGCTTCGCGCTCGACGCGCATCCCGACGCCGACGTGACGGTGTTACACGTCGTCGGCGAGCCGTCCTCGATGATGGGGGCGGCCACGGGCATCGCGCTGGCGGACGACAGCGAGGAGCGCGTCCGGGAACTCTCCGAGGACGTGTTCGAACGGGCGGGGGAGATCGCCACGGAGCACGGGGTCGCCGTCGCCGTCGAGTCCGAGGTCGGCTCCCCCGCGAGCCGGATCGTCGAGCGCGCCGAGGAGTTCGACGTGGTCGTGATCGGGACCCACAGCGGCTCGCTCACCGACCGACTCCTCGTCGGCAACGTCGCGAAGTCGGTGTTCCAGAACGCGCCGGTCCCCGTGACCGTCGTGCGCTGAGACCGGCCGCGTTCCGAGCCGCGCCGTCAGTCGTCGATGTACGCGTGACCGACGACCGCGACGATCAGCGCCGCGACGACGACCCACGCGAACGGCTCGACGGCGAGGAGCCGAATCGGCCTGAAGACCGACACCTCGGGACCGAACAGGACGCCCGCGGCGAAGGCCATCGCGAGGACGAGGGCGGCGACGACCCCGGCGACGCCGAGCAGGGCGGTGTCGGTCCGATCCATACCGCGGATCGGTGCGGGGTGTATATAAACGGATCCCGGTGGACTCGCGCGGAGCCTCGGTAAACGGATCCCGGCGAGCCAGTGCGGATCCGAAAAAAGGTGCGAAGCCAGGGCAGGGATTTGAACCCCGGAAGTCTCGATTACAAGTCGAGTGCATGAACCGCCCATGCTCCCCTGGCGCAGGCTGGCGTACTCGGGCCTCGTATGAGTGCGTGTCGCTTTCGGCGAGGCTGGCGCCCGCTCCGGGTCACTCGGTTCCGGTCCCGGCGTCGCCTTCCGTCGGGTCACCGTCTGCCGACTCCGACAGCGGCTTCGTCAGCTCGACGCGGTGGCGGTCGTACCCCCGGTCGGCGTAGAACGCGCGGGCCCGGTCGTTTTCCGCGAGCGCCTCCAGCGCGACGGCCTCGGCGCCGGCCGCCGCGAGAGCGCGTTCGGCCGCGTCGAGCAGGTCGGCGCCGACTCCCTCGCCGCGTCGCTCGGAGACGACGAACAGGTTGCTCACCGTTCCGCGGACGCGGTCGCGCTCGTACCCCTCCCGATCGAGCGAGAAGCCGACGAACCCGATCGGACCGTCGTCGTCGGCCTCGCCGTCGCGGGCGACGAGTATCTCTCCGGTGACGACCGAGCGCGCGACCCACTCGCGGACCGCGGTGCGATTCGGCTCGGCGAGCAGCGTCGAGCCGTGGCGCCGCTGGCCCTCCGCCAGCGCGATCCACAGGTCGGTGACGTCGTCGACGTCGTCGACCGTCGCCGGCGCGATCGTCGGCCCCTCGGCGTCGGACATTCGCTCTTCGGTTTGACGCGGCGGGGCATGAGGCTACCGGCGAGGAACGAGGGTCCCGGTCGGACCGCTGTTCACACTTCGCGACACTCCGGACAGACGGCCTGTCCGTTGGCGGTCACCAGGTCCGGGACCAAGGACCCGCAGCTCTCGCAGACGCCCTGCGTCGGCGACTCGGAGGCGTCCGTCGTGGCGGCCTCGCTCGCCGGGTCGACGCCGCCGTCCGATCCGAGCATCCCCTCGCCCCCGCGGCGGGTTCCGGGGACCGACTCGTCGCCGACGGCGGCGTCGAGGGCCCCGTCGCCGGTCCGGGGCGCCCCGGCGGCGAGCGCGTCGCCGGCGGTCACGACGCCGACCGCCTCGCCCTCCTCGACCGCGACGAGGCGGTCGACGCCCTCTGCGATCAGCCGCTCCTCGACGGTCGCCAGCGAGTCGTCCGGCGCCACCGTCGGGAGCGGCGGCCCCATCGCGTCGCCGACGGTGAGCCCGTCCGACCCGTTTGCCGACCCCTCTGCGTCGAGAAGGGCGCCGAGCGCGCCCCGACAGCCGAGCCGTCCGACGGACTCGCCGCCCCGGACGACGACGAGGCAGTCGGTCTCCTCCTCGACCATCAGCCCCGCCGCGTCGCTCAACCGGTCCGACTCGCTCACGCCGAGGAACTCGCGATGCATCACGTCGCGAACCGTGGTGTCTGTTCGCATGGGACGAGAATCTGCTGCGAGCGGCTAAAAGCTGCCCCCGGTATCGTTATACGGGTTCCGTACGTAGTGGGTCGATCGGTGCGGAAAACGACGGTTTTGAGCACCGCGAACGGGCGGTTCGGTGGATAGGCGACCCACAGAGCGGGCCCCTACCGCGGGACGAAGAGGAGGGTTCAAACCCTCCGACGTTCGAGCGGAGATATGGCCATTCCCTCGTTCGTGATCGGGATCGCGGGAGGGACCGGCGCGGGCAAGACGACCGTCTCCCGGCTCGTCACCCGCGACCTCGGCGACAGCGTCACCCGCATCCCGCTGGACAACTACTACGAGGACCTCTCGCATCTGGACTTCGAGGAGCGGCAGTCGGTCAACTACGACCACCCGTCGGCGTTCGAGTGGGAGCTCCTCCGCGAGCACCTCGAAGCGCTGTTGGAGGGTCAGTCCGTCCGGATGCCCCAGTACGACTTCGAGATCCACAACCGGAAGCAGGATCGGATCGAGGTCGAACCCACCGACGTCATCGTGTTGGAGGGGATCTTGGCGCTGTACGACGAGGACATAAACGACATGATGGACCTCCGGCTGTTCGTCGAAACCGACGCCGACGTGCGTATTCTGCGGCGGATCCGCCGAGACGTGATCGACCGCGGCCGCGACCTGGAGGGCGTCATCGACCAGTACCTCTCGACGGTGAAGCCGATGCACGAGCAGTTCATCGAGCCCTCGAAGAAGCACGCCGACGTGATCATCCCGGAGGGCGCCAACAGCGTCGCCGTGAACCTCCTCGAGGAGAAGCTTCGGGCGGAAGTCGAGGGCGACGCCGTCCGGAGTTGGGAGCGCGGGAGCTTAGAGGAGGAGCTCGGCGAGAAGCGCTCGCTCGACGTGGACGACGACTGAACGGGCCGCGCTCACCGCGAGCGAACCCGTCTAACGCCGACCGTCGAGCGACTCGTCGGACGGGTCGCTGTCGATCGCCACGATGTTCGGAGAGACGAGTTCGGCGTTTCCCTCGCCGAGGAACCGTTCGAGACAGTCGTTGCAGAGCTTCAACTCCAACCGCTGAGCGTCCCGGCCCTCCGGAGAGAAGCGGAGGACGTAGCTGTCGGGGTCCGCCGCGCCACAGTGAGTACACGTCACTTCAGACGGTTCAGCGCCGGAAAGTATAGCTGTATCGACATTTTCTCACGCCGTGAGAGACGGGGTATCCGCGGCCGTTCAAGTAATGACGGACGGCCCCTGTCGGGCCCCGGCCACGCGTTACCGCCGCCGGCTCGCCACGCGCTCCTCCGCGGTCTCCGCGCTGACGACCTCGTAGAGGATCGCCCGACCGCCGTCCTCCTTGGGGCGGAGCACCCGTCCGAGCCGCTGGGTGAACTCCCGCTCGCTGCCCGATCCCGAGAGCACGACGGCGACGTTGGCGTCGGGCACGTCGACGCCCTCGTCGAGGACGTTGGCGGCGACCACCCGGCCGTAGGTGCCCTCTCGGAAGCGCTCTAAGATCTCCCGTCGCTCCTTCGCGCCCGTCTCCGCGGTGATCGCGGGCAGCAGGAACCGCTCCGAGAGCCGGTAGACGAGGTCGGTGTGGGCGGTGAAGACGATGACGCGGTCGTCGCGGTGGCGGTCGAGGATCACCTCCAACCGCTCGACCTTCCGGTCCGCGTTCATCATGACCTCGCGGGCGTCCTGTTTCGCCAGGAGCGCCTCGCGGGCCGCCGGGTCGTTCCCGGAGCGTTTGACGAGCTCCTGATAGTCGCTCCCGCTCGTAAACGTGATTCCCGCATCGCGGACGTACTCGACGAACGCGCCCTGCTTCTCGTCGTAGCGCTCGCGCTCGTCCGGCGTCAGCTCGACCTCGATCCGGCGGATGTCGTAGGGCGCGAGGTGGTCGCCCGCGAGGTCGTCGACGTCGAGCGCGTAGACGCGTTCGCCGATCAGCTCCGCGACCGTCTCGTGGGCGCCGTCGGGGCGCTCGAACGTCGCGGTGAGGCCGAGCCGCGCGGGCGCCGCGAGCAGCCGCGCGACGTCCCGGTACCCCTCGCCGCCGAGGTGGTGGACCTCGTCGAAGACGACGAGCTCGAAGGCGTCGCCCACGTCCTCGGCCTTCAGGTACGCCGAGTCGTACGTAGACACCGTGATCGCCTCCCGCCGCTGCTCGCCGCCGCCGAACCGCCCGATCGGCGCGTCGAACTCCGTCTCCAGCTCGCGCTGCCACTGGTCGAGGAGGTCGACCGTGGGGACGACGACGAGCGTCGGAACCCCGAGCTCGACCATCGCGCGGATCGCGATCACGGTCTTGCCGGCCCCGGTCGGGAGTTCGAGCACCCCGCGGTCGCCCGCCTCGTGCCACGCGTCGAGCGCCTCGCTCTGATAGTCGCGGAGTTCGTAGTCGGTCGCGAGCGCGTCCGGCAGCCCGGTCTCGCGCGCGGCCCGGTCGCTCGCGTCCAGCACGCGGTCGTCGACGCTCGCGCCGGCGACCTCCAGCGCCCGACGGATCGCGGCGTAGCGGTACGCCGGCGCCCGCCCGGTCCCCGAGCGCGGGTCGGTCTCGACGCCCGGCAGCGGCGGGAGCGATTCGAGGGCGTCGCCGTCGGTCGATTCGCCGGCGGTCGCCTCGCCGTCAGTCACCTCGTCGTCGGCCGACCCGTCCGCGTCGCCGTCGGCCGAGCCGCCGGCCGCGACCCGGATCGTCCCGTCCTCGTAGGTCAGCCGGACGTTCATCGCCGGACGTTGCCGACCGACTTACAAAGGGGCACCGCCTCCGTCCGGCATGCGCGCGGACGAACTCGATCCCGAACTCGCGACCGTCGTCGACGAGATCGAGGCGCTGGGGCTCCCGGAGTGGCACGCGCTCTCCGTCGACGCGGCGAGACGCGTCGAAGACGAGGTGTTCGCCGGCGACCCCGAGCCCCCCGTCGCCGACGTCCGGGACCTCGCGTTCGACGGCCCCCACGGCGAGGTCCCGGTGCGGGTGTATCGGCCGGCGGAAGCGCTCGACCGGTCGACGCCGCCCGCCCGCACCCTCGTCCACTTCCACGGCGGCGGCTGGACGCTCGGCACGCTCGACTCCATCGACGGCCCGTGCCGGGAGCTAGCGACCCGCGCCGACGCGGTCGTCGTCTCCGTCGACTACCGGCTCGCGCCCGAACACCCGTTCCCCGTCGCCGTCGACGAGGCGGCCGCGGCCGCGGAGTGGGTCGCCGACAACGCGGCCGCGTTCGGCGGCGATCCCGAGCGACTGGGCGTCTCCGGTACCAGCGCGGGAGCGGCGCTCGCCCTCGCGACGTGTCTGTACGGCCGCGAGCTGGGCGACGATCCCGTCGAGCTCGCCGCCCAGTTCCTCTGCTATCCGATCGCGGGCCACGACTTCGAGACCGGATCCTACCGCGAGAACGCCGACGGTCCCCTGCTTACTCGGGAGGACATGCGGTGGTTCTACGACCGCTACCTCCGGAGCCCGGTGGACGCGCACAACCCGTTCGCGGTGCCGCTGCGGGCGGCCGACCTCGGCGACCTCCCGGCCGCGACGGTCGTCACCGCCGGGTTCGACCCCCTCCGCGACGACGGCGTCGCGCTCGCGGAGCGGTTCGAGCGCGAGGGGACGCCGGTCGAACACCGCCACTACCCGGCGATGGCCCACGGGTTCTGCAGCCTCGCCGACCGCGTCGAGACCGCGGACGAGGCGCTGTCGGCGGTCGCCGGCGACGTGCGAGAGCGGCTGTAGGCGGTCGACCGCAACGGGTCGCGGACCGCGGCGACGGCCCCAAGTACCTCCCCGAGAGAGGGGCGTCATGACGCTCATCGGATCCGCCGTCACGTTCGTCGTCGGACTGCTCGTCGGCGGACTGGGGATCTTCGTCGCCGCCGCGGTCGTCACCGGAACGCGCGACTACGGGCACGCCGTGTTCACGGCGCTGTTCGGCGCGATCGTCTGGGCGCTCGCGGCGCTGTTCCTCTCGTGGCTCCCGCTGGTCGGCGACTTCATGCCGCTGATCGCGTGGGTCTGGGTCATTCGGGCGCGCTACGGGTCCTCGTGGGTCCACGCGGGAATCATCGGGTTCGTCGCGTGGGCGTCGGCGGTGCTGGTGCTCTCGGTGCTGCCGTTCGCGGGCGTCGACGCCGTCGGCGTGCCCTTCGTCCGGTCGCTCGGCGCGATCTGAGTGAACGGGGAGCGGGAATCGATCTGGGCACACGCTGGCGGTGTCTCACTCGCCCATCCGGCTACCGATCTCCGCGGTGACGAGCGCCATCCCGAAGACGAAGAGGCCGTATCCCGCGACTCCCGCCGCGAACGACTGCTGGAACAGACCGGTCAGGCTTCCCGCGCCGATACCCCCGCCGACCATCCCGACCGTTCGCGACGACCCCTCGCCGTACATGGTTCGGATCAGCGCGACGTTGTCGAGTGCGAACGCCGTCGTGGTCCCGTATATGAGCGGAATCATCGCCACGAGACCGACGTTTCCGTCGTCGACGACGACCGTCAGCGCCATCGCTCCGAGACCGACGACCGCCGAGAGGGCGTACCGGATGGACCGTCGCATACCGGCGCGTCGTCCACGCTCCACTTGAGTGATCGGGGTCGTCTCTCGTCGGGAACGTCCGCTAATTTCGAGGCGTTCAACGAGACCGAAGGGAAGCGATTCCGCGAAGCGGGCGTGGCCCGCACCGACACGCACAGACCGAGGGGCGTCGACCGACGCCGGGGTCACCGAACCCGCCTCACTCCGCGACCGTCGTCTTCACGATACTGACTGGCGCGGTCGACCGGCGCGAGACGCGCTCGGTGACGGAGCCGAGCATCCGCCGGTAGTCGCCGGAGCGCGTCTTCGACCCTATCACCGTCAGGTCGATGTCCTCGTCGTCGACGTAGCCGAGGATCTCCTCGTGAGGGACGCCGAACACCAGGTCGGTGACGACGTCGACGCCGGCGTCGCGGGCGTGGGCCGCCACCGCGTCGAGCGCCTCGCGGCCGCGCTCCTCCAGCGTCTCCTCGGCACCCTCCGCGCCGTCGACGAACTCGTCGCCGGAGTAGGCGTTGATCACGTCGGTATCGACGACGTACAACACGTGGAGGGTCGCGTCGTAGCGCTCGGCGGCGTCGACGGCGTGATCGATCGCGCGGTCGACGCCCTCGCTACCGTCCGTGGGGAGCAGGATGCGGTCGTACATACGCGGGAGTTCACGGGGTCGCCGAATAAATCGATCGGCGGTTCCCGCGACGCCGGTCTCCGGCCGCCCGCGGTGGCCGTTTCCCGAACGGTTAACACGCTGGTACTCCGGGGTTCGGCCATGACAGCGGCCGCGGACAGACTGTTCGTGAACGGGGAGGTCCACACGCTCGCGGCGCCCGACGAGACGCACGAGGCGGTCGCGGTCCGGGACGGGGCGATCGTTCGGGTGGG
Organism: Halorubrum sp. SD626R; assembly: GCF_001261915.1. GTDB lineage: Archaea > Halobacteriota > Halobacteria > Halobacteriales > Haloferacaceae > Halorubrum. The sequence goes on along the minus strand of NZ_CVRT01000068.1, from coordinate 12,688 downwards.
GCGCACCCGCGAGGTCGAGTTTCTCGAAGGGGTCGACACCGACGTCGTCGACCTCGACGGGCGCGTCCTCCTCCCCGGCTTCGTCGACGCGCACACCCACCTGACGACGGTCGGGCGCTACCTCGTGCACGCCGACCTCTCGACCGCCGATTCCCCCGACGAGGCGGTCGATCTGCTGACGGAGCGGGCGGCGGACGTGGGGGCCGAGGAGACGGGCCGTTCGGGGGACGCCGACGGCGACTCAGACGACCCCGTCCTCGGCTACGGCTACGACGAGTCGACGTGGGACGAGGAGCGCTACCTGACGCGCGACGACCTCGACCGCGTCTCGACGGAGCGACCGGTCGCCGCCTTCCGCGAGGACATGCACGTCGCCGCGGTCAACGGGGTCGCGCTCGACCGGTTCGCGGGCGCGCTCGCCGCGGTCCCCGACGAGACGGTCCCGACCGACGCCGACGGCGAGCCCACCGGCGTCCTGCTGGAGAGCGCGATCGACCCGATCTACGAGGCGTTCGAGTCCGGGCCGACCGAGACGAAGGCCATCGTCGAGGCCGCGCTGGCCGACTGCGCCGCGAAGGGGATCACCGGATTCCACGACATGGTGCGGAACTCCCACGCGCCGCGGGCCTACCGCGAGCTCGACGCGGCCGGCGGCTTGACCGCGCGCGTCCGAATCAACTACTGGAGCGACCACCTCGACGCCCTCCGCGAGGTCGGCCTCGGCACGAACGACGGGAGCGGAATGGTCGAGACCGGCGCGATCAAGTCGTACACGGACGGGAGCTTCGGCGGCCGGACCGCCCGGCTCTCGGAGCCGTACGCGGACGCTCCCGAGGAGACCGGCCAGTGGGTCGTCGCCCCCGACGAGCTGGCCGAGACGGTCGCAGAGGCGACCGCGGCGGACTACCAGTTCACGGCCCACGCCATCGGGGACGAGGCGGTCGACGCCGTCCTCGACGCGTACGAGGAGGCGTCCGAGACCGACCCGGGCGAGGCGCGCCACCGGATCGAACACGTCGAGCTCGCGGACGACGACGCGATCGAGCGGCTCGCCGACGCCGGCGTCGTCGCCAGCGTCCAGCCGAACTTCCTCAAGTGGGCCGGCGAGGACGGCCTCTACGAGGCGCGGCTCGGTCCCGAGCGCACGGCCGCGACGAACCGCTACCGCGACATGCTCGACGCGGGCGTGCGCCTCGCGTTCGGCTCCGACGGGATGCCGATGGACCCCCTGCTCGGCGTCCACCACGCGGTCAACGCGCCGGCGGAGACACAGCGGCTGACGGTGACCGAGGCGCTGCGCGCGTACACCCGCGGCGCGGCGTACGCGGGCTTCGACGAGGACCGGCTCGGCACGGTCGCGGTCGGAAAGCGCGCCGACCTGGTCGCGCTCGACCCCTCCCCGTGGGCGGAGCCGGAGTCGATCCGCGACGTCGACGTCGCGCTGACGGTCGTCGACGGCGAGGTCGTCTACGACGGGCGCTGAGTCGCTCTCGGCGCCGCGTCGGCGTGACGGAGCTATCGGTCCGATAACGACGCAAACCCTGCCAGAAAACAATGGTTATTAATCATGTAGTTCTTAGCCGGCGATATGGCAGAGATAGCCATCGAGTACGCCGCCGGCAGCCGCCTCCAGCCGGAGGCGGAGACCGCCCGACGCCTGATCGACTCGTACCTCGGCGACAGACCCGACGTCGACGGGGTCACCCTCTCGCCCTCGACCGACTCCGTGTTCTGCGTCAGCGTCGAGGGCGACCGTATCTGGTGTACGGACCCGCGCGAGTGGATCGACGCGATGGAGGCCGTCACCGCGGCCCGGGGTCGGCTCACGGAGCTGTCGTAGGTAGTCGGTCCCGGAGCCGTCGTAAGCGGCCGGCTCTCGGGAGGATCAGTCGCCGTCGGCCGCGGCGTGGGCCCGCGCGAACTCCCGGAGGAGCTTGCCGGCCAGCGCCGCAGCCTGGCCGTCGTCGCGGTCGTTCACCTCGACGACGTCGAAGCCGTCGGCGCGCGGCGCGACGGCGCGCACGAGGTCGCGGGCCTCGCGCGGGGCGAGCCCGAACGGCTCCATCGTCCCCGTCCCGGGCGCGAATCCGGGGTCGAGCCCGTCGATATCGACCGAGCAGTAGACGGACTCGTTTTTAAACGTGTCCGCGTCGAGGTCGTCGAGCCAGTCGCGCGCCTCCTCGGGCGGCACGACTCGGACGTCGCCCTCGGCCGCGCGCTCCCACTCGGCCTCGGAGCCGGTGCGCGCGCCGACGATCACGGCCCGGTCGGCGCCGAGGTCGTCGAGACACCGACGGGTGACGCAGGCGTGGCTCCACGGGGTCCCGTCGTACGCGTCGCGCAGGTCGAGGTGGGCGTCGCAGACGACCAGGACATCGGGGTCGACCGCCTCGACGCCGGCGTAGGTGACGGTGTGCTCGCCGCCGACGAGGAGGGGGACGGCGTCGTCGAGGGCGACGCTCCGGATCTCGGCGGCGAGGTGGTCGAGGTACCCCTCGACATCGTCCCACGGGCGCACGTCGCCGGCGTCGTGGACGCCGAGCGCGGAGAAGTCGCTGGCCGTTCTGCGGTCGTAGTCGTCGTAAGTATCGGCGAATCGCCGGACCCGGTCCGGTCCGAACCGGGTGCCCGGCTGAAAGGTGGTCGTGGCGTCCAGGGGAGCGCCGACGACCACGTACGAAGCAGCTTCGCGGTCCGTCGTCGCTCCCGGAAACATGGCCCGAACTACCCGACGACCTTGCGCTGGCCCTCGTACTCGAGGTACTCGATGTTGTCGTCCGACGAGAAGTCCTCGCCCTCGGGGATGCGCATCGTGAACGTCTCGTAGGTGTCGAGGTCCATGACTTGCGCGTCGTCCCCGGAGACGGAGACGACCTGTCCCTGCTTCCGCTGGATGATCGGGACCCAGACCTTCGCGTCGACCGGCTGGGAGAGCGATCGCTTCTTCTCGTCGAAGACGCCCTTCCCCTCGACGCGCGCCTTGGCGCTCCCGTGTTTCCCCGGTTTCGCTGTGCTGTAGTGGTTGATCTTGCAGGGCGAACTGTCCATCATCACGTAGCTGCCCTCCTGGAGTTCGCGAACCTGCTTCTGCTCTCGCGGCATGCGCGCTACTTTCTCCGGCGCGTGTATAAACGGTTTGGAACGGCGTTGTGCGGGGCGGACCGGGACGGTTTCGACCGTTCCGACCGGGGACCGGCTACGGGTCCATCTCGTCGACGTACTCCTCCGGCTCGTCCTCGTCGTCCGCGTTCCCGTCCGGCGGGACGAACTTCCCGGTGATGAGGTAGCTCGCGACGAACAGCCCGATGAACCCGATCCCGACCGCCGCGGTCGTCCGCACGACGAACGGGAAGTCGATCCACCAGAGCGCGCGGTCGGCGATCGCCATGACCACGACGGCCGCGAACAGCGCCTTCTGCTCGTCGGTCGGGTCGCGGACGAAGCCGACCGCGTCCTCCTTGAGGTCGCTGAAAAAGCCCATCTCAGGCACCCCGCTCCGCGTCGACAGCGCCCGCGCTCTCGCCGTCGCCCTCGATCACGCGGCTCACCCGCCGGAGGCCCTCCTCCAGCTCCTCGGTCGGCAGCCCGAAGCCGATCCGGAACCGGCCCGGGAATCCGAACAGCCCGCCGGGCGCGAGCACGACGCTCTCCGTCTCGACGACGCTCCGGCAGAACGCCTCGGCGTCGTCGAAGCCGTCGGGGACCGTCACGAACCCGTTGACGCCGACCGGGTCGTACCAGTCGAGGCCGTGGCGGTCGAGCCAGTCGGCGACTATCGCGCGGTTCGTCGCCGCCAGCTCGCGGTTCTCCTCCAGGATGCGCGGCTCGCGTCGACCGAGCGCCTGCTTCGCCACGTGCTGGCCGAACAGGCTCGGCGAGATAGTGGTGTAATCCTTCCACCGCCACGCGCGCTCGACGACCGCCTCGGGGCCGGCGATCCAGCCGAACCGGAGCCCGGCGAGCCCGTACGCCTTCGTGAGGCTCGTGGTCGATATCCCGTGGCTCCCGAAGCTCGCGACCGGCGGGTGCGGGTCGTCGTCGAGCAATCGGTACACCTCGTCGCAGAGCAGGTAGGCGTCGCGGTCGACGGCGACGTCGTAGACCGCCCGCATCGCCGCCTCGTCGTGGTACCGGCCGGTGGGGTTGTTCGGGTTGTTGACGACGATCACGGCGGTGTCGTCGCGGGCCGCGTCGGCGATCGCGGCCGGGTCCAGCTCCCACTCGGGCGCCTCCAGCTCGACGCGAGTGACCTCGCCGAACGCGTCCGGCACGGCGTGGAGCGCCTGGTACGTCGGGGTGACGACGACCGCGTGGGTGCCGGAGCCGACGGGCGGGTCGGCGTCTGGGGCCTCGGCGTCCCCGAGCAGCGAGAGGAACGTCAGGAAGTTCGCCTCCTGGGTCCCGCAGGTGAACAGCACCTCGTCGGCGCTCCGGCCGTACCGGTCGCCGACCGACGCGCGGAACTCGGGGTCGCCGTTCGTCGGGATCACGTAGTCGAGCTTCCCGGGGTCGAGGTCGAACCGGCTCGCGTCGAGCGACCGGATCCCGCTCTCGGCCAGCATGATGTCGGCCTCGTGTTCGTACTCCGCGAACCAGCGTTCGAGGCCGAACGGGTCGATGCGCATGAGCCCACTCGGGCGGGCGCGAGGTTAGGTGCTGCGGTTGCTCGCGTCCGCGCCCGCGACCGGTGGGTCGATCGGGGCCGTCCACCGGCACCGCTTTCCGGCCCCCGCCCCTCCCCCGAAGTGTTCAATGCCCTCGACGGATCCGCCCACCGCGCTCGCGGACGCGCCGCACCTCTCGATTCGACGGCTCGACGACCTCGCCGAGCGCGTGCGTCGCGCGGCGCCCGACGAGAGCGACGCGTCAGGCGAGGGCGACGCGCCGGGCGCCGCCGTCGACGTGTTCGCGCCGGCGACGACCGAGCGCATCGGTTCGGTCCCGGACTGCGACGGCGACGACGTCGCCGCCGCGGTCGAGCGCGCGCGGGCGGCACAGGCCGAGTGGGCCGAGACCCCCGCGACCGAGCGCGCCGCCGTGATCGACCGGTTCGGCGACCTCGTCGCGGCGCACCGCGAGGAGCTCCTCGACCTCCACCAGCTGGAGACCGGGAAGTCGCGCCGGACGGCGGTCGAGGAGCTGTTCGACGTGCCGGCCGGCTGCACGTACCTCGCGGACGAGGCGCCCGGCGCGCTCGCCGACGAGCGCCGGCGCGGCGTCCTCCCGGGGCTCTCGACCGCGACGGTCACCTACGAGCCGGTCGGCGTCGTCGGCGTCATCTCGCCGTGGAACTACCCGCTGACGCTGTCGATGGCGGACGCGCTCCCGGCGCTCGCCGCGGGCAACGCGGTCGTCTGCAAGCCAGACGAGAAGACCCCGTACGGGGCGCTCGCGCTCTCCGAACTGCTGGAGGTCGCCGGGCTTCCCGACGACCTCTTCCAGGTCGTCACGGGCGATGGGGCGACCGTCGGTTCCGCGCTGATCGACGCCGTCGACTATGTGGCGTTCACCGGGAGCACGGAGACCGGCCGGACCGTCGCCGAACGGGCGGGTCGGAACCTCATCGGCTGCTCGCTGGAGCTCGGCGGCAACAACCCCCTCGTCGTCCTCGGCGACGCCGACGTCGACGAGGCGGCCCGCGGCGCGGTCGACGCCTGCTTCTCGAACGCCGGCCAGCTCTGCCTCTCGGCCGAGCGGATCTACGTCGAGGAGCCGGCCTACGAGCCGTTCCTCGACGCCTTCGTCCGAGAGACGGAGGCGCTCACGCTCGGCACCGGCTACGACTACGACGCCGACCTCGGCTCGCTGATCGACGCCGACCAGCTGGAGCGCGTCCGGAGCCACGTCGACGAGGCACGGGAGGCGGGCGCGACCGTCGAAACGGGCGGGAGCCACCGCCCGGACGTGGCGCCGTACTGCTACGAGCCGACCGTCCTGACCGGCGTCGAGCCCGACGCGACGGTCGCCTGCGAGGAGACGTTCGGACCGGTGGCCGTCGTGACGCCGGTCCCGGACGCCGACGCCGCGGTCGCCGCCGCCAACGACTCGCCGTACGGGCTCAACGCGAGCGTGTGGACCGCCGACCGCGAGCGGGGCGCCCGGATCGCCCGCGAGATCGACTGCGGCACGGTCAACGTCAACGACGGCTTCCTCGCGACCTGGGGCGCGGTCGACGCCCCGATGGGAGGGTTCGGCGACTCGGGGCTCGGCCGCCGCCACGGTCCGGAGGGGATCCGGCGATACGCGGAGTCGCGGACGGTGGGAGTGTCTCGCGTCGGGCCGCTCGGCTTCCCGGACCGGATCCCGACCGACTGGTTCGTCCGCGGCGCGTTCGCGGCGATCACGTTCGGTCGGAGAGCGAGCCGTGGGGTGCGGCGGCTCAAGGAGCGGATCGGGCTGCGGTAGGCCGGACGCCCGACGGTCGGCCCCGCACCGGCGACCTCCGGATTCAAGTCCGTCGCTCGCCACGTGAGACCATGGCAGGACCGGATCCCGCCGAACTGCGGCGGGTCGTCGACGCGTTCCCCGCGGCCGACGGCGACGGGGCGAACCGCTCGGACGCCGACGGCGACCGCGTCGACGACCTCCTCGACGGGACGTACGGCAGGCTGACGCGCGAGTGGTACCCGGAGCTCGGGGAGTTGACGGAGTCGTACGCCGCCGGCGACGTCCTCCGCGAGGACGTGCTCGAACACGTCGAGGCGGTGCCGTCGTTCCGGCTCTCGGACGGCGCCGCACCCCTCCCGGAGAAGCGTCGGGCACTCGCGGCGGCCGACGAGGCCGCCAACGAGGTGGCGGAGATCGCGGGCTGGTACGCGACGGTGCGCTCGATCCTCGACGACGACCCGGACGACCTGACGCGGTTCGAGCGGCTGCTTCACGACTTCGGCTACGTACTCGCGCACGGGCTCTTCCTCGGCGCGTCGTCACCGAAGCGGATCGTTCGACGGCTCAGGCTCGCGTACCGGTCGGTGGGCGTCGACATCGACGAGACCGGGAGCGAGGCCGGCGCGGAGCGGACGGAGTTCACCTGTCCCTACCGCGGCGTGGGGGCGGGTCTCTACGGCGAGAAGTGGGTGTGCCACGAGAAGCTCGACCGCGTCGACGACGGCTACGTGACCTACCTCGCGGAGCGCGGGATCGACTACCAGCGGCCGCGGGACTGCGACGGGAGCGAGCGGTGTTACTCCACCGTCGCGCGCGACGGCCCGGAGTTGTGGTGGCCGAAGACGCCCCCCGCCGCGGTGCGCGCCCGATCGTGACCCGAGACCGGCGGCGACCGCGATCGCGGTCGGCGGCGCGGACGGGCGCGACGGGCTCGGATCACGAACCCGCCGAGACGGCCGATGACGAGCCAGTAACACACCGGATCCAGCGCGGCTACGCCGCGTGGGCGCGGGTCTACGACTGGTTCGCGCGGGCGACCGCCTCGGTCGGGGGCGTGCGGGCGGCCTGCGTGGACGCGCTCGATCTCGACCCGGGCGACACGGTCGTCGAGTTCGGCTGCGGGCCCGGGGTCAACGTCCCGGCGCTCCGGGAGGCCGTAGGCCCGAACGGACGCGTCGTCGGTGTCGATATCACCGGCGCGATGCTCGGCCGGGCGCGAGGGCTGGCCGAGCGCCGCGGGTGGGAGAACGTCGAATTCGTGCGGGGAGATGCCACGGACCCGCCGATCCGGTCGGCCGACGCGGTGCTCGCGACGTTCGTCACGTCGCTGTTCCCGGACCCGTACGCGGTGGTGAGCGATTGGTGCGACCTGGCCGAGGCGGTCGTCGTCGCGGCGTTCGCACCGCGCGGGAGCCGCCCCGCGAACGCCGCCCTCGCCGGGTTCGCCCGACTGAACGGGCGGCTGTTCGACTTGGGGTCGGACGACCCGCTCGGTAGGCTCGACGCGCGGACGGCGGCCGCGCACCGAGCGCTCGCGGACCGGATGGAGACCGCGACCGAAGAGCGATACCTGTTCGGGACGATCACAACCTGCGCCGGACACCGATCCGCGGACGGCCGCCGCGAGTGACTGACGCGCGGCGACCGAGAGGCGTGAGTCGCGGGGCGGAACGCAACGTTTAGCGCGCCCCCGGACGCAGTGGCGGGCATGAGCTTCTTCGAGACGCTTGCGGCCCGGATCGAGTCGACGGACAGCGTCGTCTCCGTCGGGCTCGACCCGGATCCGAGCCGGCTCCCCGAGTTCGTCGGCGACGCCGACCTGCCTCGGTGGGCGTTCAACCGCCGGGTCATCGACGCGACTCACGAGCACGCCGCCTGCTACAAGCCGAACGCCGCGTTCTACGAGGACGCCGACGGCTGGCGCGCGCTCCGGGAGACGATCGCCTACGCTCACGGGAAGGACATCCCGGTCCTCTTGGACGCCAAGCGCGCCGACATCGGCAACACCACCCGGCGGTACGCCGCGGCGCTCGACGACGCCGACGCGATCACGGTGAACCCGTACCTCGGCCGCGATTCCCTGCAGCCGTTCCTCGACCGCGCGGAGAAGGGCGTCTTCGTCCTCTGTCGCACCTCGAACCCCGGCGGCAGCGACCTCCAGGACCTCGAACTCGCCTCCGGCGAGCCCCTCTACGAGCGCGTCGCGGCGCTCGCGGACGTGTGGAACGGGAACGACAACGTCGGGCTCGTCGTCGGCGCGACCGCGCCCGAGGAGCTGGCCGAGGTCCGCGAGGTCGTCCCCGAGATCCCCTTCCTCGTCCCCGGCGTGGGCGCGCAGGGCGGCGACGCGGAGGCCGCGGTCGAGCACGGGCTCGCCGCTCGCCCGAACGCCGCGGTCGACGTGGGGGTCGTCAACTCCTCGCGCGGGGTCATCTTCGCCGGCGAGGAGTCGAGCCGGCCGGGCGACGAGGCGACGTACTTCGGCGCCGCCGGCGACGCGGCGAAGCGACTGAAAAAGCGGCTGAACCGACACCGGTAGGCGGCCCGCCGAGGCCGGCGGGGCTTCGGGGCCCTACCGCTGGCGGCCGCCCAGACACGCCGCGCAGGCCCCCGCAGGCCCGTTCCAGTGGTCGTCGCAGACAGCGCGCCCGCACCGCGGGCAGCCGTGGCGGGCCTGCGCCGCCTCGCACACCTGACAGAGTCCGGCGACGCTCATGTCTCCCGCTCGGGTCGCGTTCCTTATCAGGGTCCGGGTCGAGCCGACCGTATGCGCCAGTTCGTCGTCGTCGGCCACGAGGCGCCGACCGACCCGGACGCGATCTCGCTGTCGGACCTGCCCGGCGCGGGGCGGCTCGATCTGCTCTGTCGGTGCGTCGCGACCGGCGTCTTCCTCTCGCACGGGATCCGCGAGGCCGTGCGCGTTCACCTCGTCGTCGCCGACGCGCTCACGGTCAGCTTCGATTCGGACAGCCTCCGGCACCTCCACCCGGACGAGCGCAACGTCGCCGCCCGGATCCGCGACGCGCTCGCCGCGAAGCCCGACGCGATCGGCCACATGCCCGCCGACGCGTCGCCGGGCGTCGAGCTCCGACGGATGGGGCTGGAGGCGACGCTCGACCGACTGCTCGACGCGGGCGGCGCCGGCGGTACGTCCGCCGACCCGACGCTCGTCCAGCTCCACGAGGACGGCGACCCCCTCGTCGACGCCGCACCGCCCGAGGACCCCGTGTTCGTGCTCTCGGACCACCGCGATTTCACCGACGATGAGGAGAGCGCTCTCGCCGAGCGCGCGGACCGCCGCGTGCGCGTCGGTCCCGAACTGCTCCACGCCGACCACACCGTTTCGGTCGTCCACAACTGGCTCGACACCGATGGGTACGACGCCTACTGACCGCCGGACCACGACCGCGCCCGCGACGGACGACCGGTTCGCGGTCCCCCTGCGCGGCGTCGCCGGCGACCCTGAGACGCGCTGCGCCCACTGGGACGACCCCGTCGACGTGGTCGCGCTCCGGTTCGGCTGTTGTGAGACGTACTACCCCTGCGACGCCTGTCACGACGCGACCGCCGACCACGAGGCCGAGCCGTGGCCGCGCGACCGCTTCGACGAGCCGGCGGTGCTCTGTGGCGCCTGCGGGGCGACGCTGACCGCCGGCGAGTACCTCGACGGCGACGAAGAGGGGCAACGCGCCCCTGAAAGCGAGGAACACGGTTCCTCGGGTGACGACGCCTGTCCGTGCTGTGGCGCCGATTTCAACCCCGGGTGCCGGAAGCATCGCGATCGGTACTTCGAGACATCGGCATCGGGCGAGAAAGGCGAGAGCGACGGTTCATAACTGACTGCGCGGTGCGGTGGCGCGCGCCTCCGAGTGGCCGGTAGGCCACGAGGAGCGCCGCGCGAGGGAGTCGCTGGCGGCTGCTGCCGCCAGCGACGAGGCTGGGGAGGCGTGAGGTGTCGTGCGGGGCGGTGCGGGGGCGGGACTCAAAGGGGCAGCCGCGAGGGCGGCGTAGACGACGTAAGCACCGCAGGGAGCGAACGAAGTGAGCGACCGAGGAGCAAAACGAGTGTACGCCGCCCTCGCGGCTGGGGCTTTGCCGACCTTTTCGGTACCACCGCCGAAAACGATACATAGCCGAGCTGCTGGGGCTTCGAAAGCGCTCGCCGTCTCCAGCGGTTCGCGGGCGATCTAGCCGGCCGTTACCCGGCCGAGGCCCTTCGATCGCCCCCCGTTTCGGAAAGGTTAAAAGAGCGAACGGCCTTCTGTCAGTTGCGGGCCGGTGGGGTAGCTTGGTATCCTTCGGCCTTCGGGTGGCCGTAACCACGATTCAAATTCGTGCCGGCCCACTTCTCCCGCATCCGTTCTCGCTCCGAGTAGCGATATCTGATCGCAGACCCGCGGTTCGCCCTGACACCGATCGAACGACGGACGGCCAGAGAATTGACCCGACCGTTCTTGTACCGATACGTATGAGACAGTGACTCACATTTTCGGTTCGGATCCCTATTTTAACAAGCTTCAAGTCCGCCGCTGGCCGGGTGTAACACGAATGAAGGTCTTCGCCTCCGCGTCGGACAGACGACGGGGGATTCTCGCCGCCGTCGCCGTCGCGGTCGGCTTCGTCGCCCTCTACCTCTTCGTCCGCGAATACGCCGCGTTCCTGGTGAACGCCGAGGCGCTCCGCCTCTGGCTCCGGCAGTTCGGCGTGCTCGCCCCGCTCGTGTTCATCGCCATCCAGGCGCTCCAGGTGATCGTCGCGCCGATCCCGGGACAGGTCGTCGCCCTCGTCGCGGGGTTCCTCTTCGGGCCGCTCTGGGGCACCGTCTACAGCGTCACGGGCGTGCTCATCGGGAGCGCGATCGCGTTCTCGCTGTCGAAGCGCTACGGTCGGTCGTTCGTCGAGGACGTGCTCCACGAGGACGTCGTCGAGCGGTTCGACGGCTTCGTCGACGCGGTCGGGCTTCCGGGGCTGTTCGCGTTCGTGATCATCCCCGGGCTTCCGGACGACGCCATCTGCTTCCTGAGCGGCCTCACGAAGTGGACGCTCCCCGCGTTCATGGGCGTCATCGCCGTCGGCCGGCTCCCCGCGTACGTGCTCACAGTGTACGCCGGCGGCGAGCTCGCGAGCGGGCGCTTCCTCTCCGGGATCGCGCTCATCCTCGTCGTCGTGCTCGCGTCGGTGATCGGCTACTACAAGCAGGAGGCGATCCGCGACGTCATCGCGCGCGTCGAGCCGCGGCTCCCGTTCTGAGGTCCGGCGGCGGGACGGTCCTCACCCCCACGTCCACTGCGAGTCGAGGGCGAACCGGTAGAGCCCGCTGACGAAGATCGCGACGACGTTCGCGACGAGGTACATGATCTCGCCCCACTCCACGAGCGCGTAGAGGACGCCGAGCTGAATCGGGATCGCGGTTCCCCGGACGAGGTTCGTCTTGAGCATGCCGCGGAGGTACTGGCCGGTGCCCGTGTGCTGAGTCGCCTCGAACGTCCAGGCGTTGTTGAACACGTACGACAGGAGGATCGTGATCTCGATGGCGACCGTCGCGCCGATCAGGTAGTTGATCTCGGCGGCGTCGACGAACGCCCACAGCAGGATCTGCTGTACCCCCGCGGTGAATGCGCCCACGATGACGAACCGACGCATCTGAACGGCGACCGGTCCGCTGACGAGGTTGCGGAGGATCGCCCGGACCATCACCGATAGCCGAGCGCTTCGAGCCGGGCTTCGAGGTCCTCGTCGACCTCGTCGTCCCCGGCGGCGTCGGCCTCCCGATCGCGGAGCTCGGCGACGTGGTCGGCGGCGACGGGCGCGAACCGCTCGACGACTGCCAGCTCCTCGTCGGTCGGGTCCGCGGAGCGGTCCTCCTGCTGGGTGGGGTCCGAGGGGCGGTGGTACAGCTCCGTCTCGCCCGTGTCGGCGTTCTCGATGTAGGTCCACTCCGCGTCGCGGACGCTCATGAGGAGGTCGCCGTCGGCCATCGACCGCGGGATCGGCTGCTCGGTCACCTCCTCGCCGCGGACGGTGACGGAGACGACGGGGTCCTGGTCGGGGTCGGCCTCGCCCCGGACCGCGGGCGCGACCGACTCCCCGCGCCACTCCGACGGCGACTCGACGCCGAGCAGGTCGGCCACGGTCGGCGGAATCGCGTCGAGCCCGACGTGTTCGGACACGCGCCCGCCGTCCTCGCCGGGGACGTTCACGATGAGCGGGACGCGGATCAGCTCGTCGTACAGCTTCGGGTAGTGCGCGAGGTGGCCGTGCTCCTGGAACTCCTCGCCGTGGTCGCCCGCGACGACGATCG
>NZ_CVRT01000067.1 GCF_001261915.1 Halorubrum sp. SD626R | reverse complement strand
TCGACCGGCTGTTTCAGGTGAGAATATATCTGAAGAATAGGATTTCAACAGAGCCGTAGATGTGTTTTCTGCTGCCTCTTCAGTGATATATTCCTCCGCATCATCAATTTCTTCCGAGATCATATCTTTTGACGAAACCCATGGGATATCTCCATCCCAGTACGAATCTTCTGATCTGTCAGGGGTACCGCCTGTCCGAATATCAGTGAGATATTTAAGTGGGATACTATCCCAATCTGTGGGTATGTTATCTTTCCAAGGAGCGTTCATTTGGTAACCTCATCTATTAGGTTCGAAACAGTCCTTTTCAGAGACTTTATTTCATCGTCAATTTCACTCAAGTTCCGAGGTTCTTCGTATTCGTAGAAGTACCTATCAAAATTAATTTCGTAGCCGACGACTCCGAGACCATCATCTTGGTCATCGTGGTATTTGCTGCTCTCGTTGATCCAGGCATTCTTAAGGTAGGGTTCAACCTCTTCTTCAAAGTAATCTCGCGGATCGACTCCGAGTGGTACGCGTTCGCGTTCGCGCAGGTCCGAATCGTGATCCGGATTTCCATTACTATCAGTCACGATCTCCGCTTTGTCATTCTGTTCCCCCATTGCTCGCTCTATCGCGTTATAAACGCTGTTCCGTACGTCAACACCGTTCATATTGAATGCCAACTCGACGTCATTAATGAACTCATCACGGTCCATCCACTGCTTCTCAGCGTCCAACGTCCGCAACGCTTCTTTCACCGCCTCTTGCGTATCCTCGTCGCGGTTCGTGAACGCGCGCTCGTCGTGAAGGCTCTCAATGCGCTCCTCTGTCGCTTGAAAGCTCATTCGTAGCGGCTGGTCGATGACGATGCGGCGGTAGCCGAACTCCTCTGTAGGTACCACCTTCGAGCGCCCGTTAGCCTCTAGATCGCCAAAAATTCGTGAGATCTCATCAATGTGTTCTTGCGCGAGCTCGTGACGCTTCTCCCCGAGGCTCTCGTCCATCTCCGCATACAGATCCTGCGCGTTGATCAGCTGGACCTTGTCTTTGCGGGCCTCCGGCTTGTCGTTTGAGAGAACCCAGATGTATGTGCGGATGCCCGTATTGTAGAAGAGATTCTCTGGAAGACCGACAATCGCCTCTAGCCAGTCGTTTTCGAGGATCCAGCGCCGGATCGCCGACTCGCCGCTGTTCGGGCCGCCGTTGAACAGCGGTGAGCCATTGAACACGATCGCGATGCGAGAGCCGCCCTCCTCGGGCGGCTTCATCTTGCTGATCATGTGCTGGAGGAAGAGGAACGCACCGTCGCTGGTCCGCGGCGTCCCCGCGCCGAACCGCCCGGCGAACCCCTCCTCCTCGTGCTCGCGCTCGATCTCCTCCTTCACCTTCTTCCACGAAACTCCGAAGGGAGGATTCGAGAGCATGTAGTCGAATCGCTGGCCCTTGAATCCGTCTTGAGTGAAAGAGTTCCCGTAGACGATGTTGTCGGGCTCTTGGCCCTTGATGAGCATGTCCGAGTTACAGACCGCGTAGGACTCGGGGTTCAGCTCCTGCCCGAAGACGTGAAGCCGAGCGTCGTTGTTGAGCTGGCGAACGTACTCCTCAGCGACGCTGAGCATCCCGCCGGTTCCACACGCCGGATCGAAGACGGTGCGAACCGCGCCCTGCTCAGACAGCGCCTCGTCGTCTTCCTGGAAGATGAGGTTCACCATCAGCTCGATGACCTCGCGGGGCGTGAAGTGCTCCCCGGCGGTCTCGTTGCTGAGTTCGTTGAACTTCCGGATGAGCTCCTCGTAGATGTACCCCATCTCCTCGTTCGCGACCTCGTCGGGATGGAGGTCGATCTCCGCGAACTGGCGTACAACCTTATAAAGAAGGTCGGCATCATCGAGGCGCTGTATCTGGTGTCCGAAATCGAACTTCTCGAAGATCTCCTTCGTCTCCTCGTCGTACTGATTGATGTAGTACTGGAGGTTCTCCGCGATGTTGTCGGGGTCGTTACACAGCGTCTCGAACGTGTATTCGCTGGTGTTATACACCTCGGCATCGGCCGCTTTCTTGAGCGACGGCGCGACGTTCTCGATGCCCTGCTTCTGGAGCTGCTCGTGACGCTCTAGAACTTCGTCCTTGTTCCGCGCAGTCACACAGTCGAGTCGGCGCAGAACCGTCAACGGGAGAACGACTTTCTGATACTCCGACTGCTTGTAATCTCCTCTGAGGAGGTCGGCAATAGACCAAATAAAATCCGCCTTCTCGTTGAAGTTATCGACCATCTACTTCGTGACCAGAAACCACATCTGAATAATAGTTTGGACACGGTCCGTGTCTAGATACTTACCCGGCAATCTGAGACGATCGGGGGCCTCTGTTCAGGCTTCCTCTGTGAATATCTCCAGTTCAGCCCTGTCGTACCCGTACTTTGCCATCACTTGCTCGACCTTCCGAACGCAGTCGTTTGCAGAAAAGTTGGTCTCCAGGTACAGATTGGTATCCGGAATCCGCCGGGGCTTGAACAGATCCGACTGCCGTCCCTCTTCCACGAAGTAGCTCCGCGTTCGGCCCTCGATCTCGGTGACACGCTCGGGGTCTTCCACGTCACGAAGGATCGCCGCGACGGCCACCGTCAGCGCGTCCGCCCAGCTGTCGACGTCGTAGGTCTCACCGAGGATCTTGATCACTGAGGGCGTCGTGCCGGTGTAGTCGTCGACGTCGTCAGAGCCGCCGGGCTCCGTCCCCCCGTCGAGGTCCTCACGGGTAACGTTCCGGAGAAGCATGTTGACCGTCTCGGCGAACTCTTGGTACGCGCCCTGGAGGAAGACGAACTTCTCGCTCTGTTTGTCGTAGGCGTATCGCTCGGCGACCGCGTGGACGCCGCGCTCGGCGGTGGAGAGGGTCTTGTCGGGGTTCGGCGTCCACATGTCGAGCAGTTCGGTGTCGCGGCTGCTCCGGTTGTACTGTTTGAGGGTGTTTCCGATATCGGTGGACTTGCCGATCTTGATGTCCATGATTTTGAGCCCGGAGTATTCGAGGTGAGAAATCCGAATCGCGTAGACCACGTCGCTCATAGACAGGTCTTGCGAGAGTGGTCTCTTGAGGCTTTTTGAGAGGGGTGTGTAGCTAGGGTTACTTTCGATCGTGTCATTACTCAGAACATCACACGGCTTATAGCCCTGTCTAGATGTCTGTTCTCGGCGAATTCGTCAATCAAAGTTTTTCTATCGTCACTATCATGAATGCCCTTGTCAATCCCTACAACTTCCTCCATATTTGACTCGAATCCAACTAGTCCAAACTTTTTCCTTACCTGGCCTCCGATAATTATATCCATAACATACGAGCTTATTGGCCCTGAGGAATACCTTTGATCATTAATACTGGTATTGACGGGCGTTGTATACCTTCCGGCAACTTTCTCGTTTACATCCTCAACCCATCCATCAACCCCTTTATAATCAAAGTCACACAGTAAGCTAAGATCAAACGAAGACTCAGCGAAGGTTGTTATTGATGAAGCGTATGTATCCTTAAAAAAACTCCTTCCATTTTCTGACTTCACTAACGTATCGGTCGGATAGTGGTCATTCTGTAGGGATCGTATCTTATTTGATTCCACTCCACGCTCATTTTCGCTCACATTTTCCATCCGGAAATATTCAGGCGATAAATGAGGTAGAGAATTTAGAATATACTGTTTCAGTAACCTCAAATCCCACTTACCTTCACAGAGAACTAGCTTTGTGGTCATTCTCCACGCAGATCCAGATGGAGTTCCTCAAACTGTGTCCGTGCTTTCTCTAGATCCATTACTTGCGAAGTATATTTCCCCATCTGTATTACTTGAAGGCTCTCTGAAAGATATTTTTCTGCCTCTGATCTTGCCGGATCAAGAAATTCATCTATCAAATCAATATTATGTGTCGTTATGAAGAACTGTATATCCTCCTCCTGTGCGATTTTTATTATAAATTCGACTAACTTCTGAATATATCCCGGGTGCATATGATTTTCTGGTTCCTCTAGCAGTAGAATCTGATTTTCTCTGTCTGTTATCTCTAGCTCCCAGAGAAGACCAGTAATTGCTTTAAATCCGTCTCCCATTGATTCGTATGGTAGCTGATAACGCCCCGTATCTGTCTCAAACACCAGATTATCCAAACTAAAGTCATAGAGATCCTGTATGATATTGTAATCTCGGAGGTCGTCTTCTATTTCAGACAGCACAACTGAATAATTTTCAACTGATTCGATGTTCTTATTCGTTATATCAAGTGAACTAATGAGTTTAGCCCCATTATGATCATTCAGATTACCCAAGAAGTTGGACTTTCCGTACCTACCAATAACAAGGCTTCCCATTTGCCTATTGATCAGCCAGCTTAGTTCATTCATTTCATCTTCACTAACATCTTCATGTGCTTCTATCTGGGAAACAGTAGCAGACGCTATGTCATCAATTAGTTCTGTATATTGGTCCGACAGATAGATGAACGGTATCGTTTTATCATCTCTTTCGAGTATAACGATAGATTCATAATACTGGGTTAGATTCTCCTTGGACTCTTCTTGCGAGATCTTTTTTTGAGCTGTATTAGACAAGATATTCTTGTATGGTCTAATATTCTCTGCATCAATTGTTTCATTAGGGTACTCGAAAGAGATATTCATAACAGCTCTGTGTATGAGTTCCTGAAATATTTTTAGCGTTTCTTGATTACTCGGATTTCTAATTGTCACGCTATATTCTTTAGATAGGTTTGTGTAGTCCGATAGATCTGGCTGTCCCGCACTGCCACTAACTTTACAAGATATCTGTGCATCTGAAGAATTCACATTTACTAAAGTATCTGTATTTTCTTCATATTTTCTAATATTGGTTGGTTGAAAAGCCAGGTTAATAGCTTCTAGTACAGATGTTTTACCGACATTGTTTTTCCCAGTTAGAATATTGATATTTTTTGCTGGGAGCTCCGTTGACTCATGCGGTTTGAAACCACGGATTGAAACTGATTCGATATTGACCATGACCAATAATTTGACAGACTACAGCAAGCTCCTTGACTGTACGTATCGTGTTCTGGGTAAAGTCTCTTCGACAGTATAGCAAATAAATACTAGAATTTCTTGACTGGATTACTCGCCAATATTTTCGAGATCGTCCGCCTCAAGCTTACCAAGTAGGTAGTTACGACCAAGATCTGTGATACAATAGAGTCCACGATCCTCGTCATAGTATTCGATTAGACCGGCTTCGTGGAGTTTCCGCATCCGGTTCCGAATATGAGAAATTTTGTAATCGACATTTGCTTCGACGAAAGTAGGCGAAGCGTTGAGTGGTTTGTTTCCTTCGTTCAGTAGAAACTCAAGTATTGTGTCGTCGGCGCGAGTCATCCACTCCACCCGGGGCCGGCGCATTGAGTCATTTTCACGCAGATCAGCGTGTTAGTTCGATTGGTTACAAGGTTGTAGTACCCTATATACGGTTCCATAGCGTATTATTCCATACACTAAATTTAATATCCCCGAACCCACACCTGTCAGTCACGGACCCACTCGGCCGTCGTCGACGACGCGCCGTGCCTGAGAAGGACGCGGGCCGCGCTGCTGGAACAGCCGGCCCGTGTGGGGTTCCGTGGACTAGCACGAAACCCATGTACGTCGACACGACGCGGGGGCTTGAAACTCCCGTCCGAGACGCGGCATCGACACTGCCTGACGAGTACCCGGCAGCGCTCGCGACGCTCGTCCGCGCCGACCGCGCAGCCCACGACGTCGCCCAGACCACGCTCCGCGAGTTCCGCGGCGACGTGAACCTGTACCCCGACCGATGAGCGATGCGACCACCGTCCGGAACAGCGTTCGGAACGGCCGAAACCCGGAGACGGAGACGAGAGTGCGACCGTCCGGAACCGTTCGGAACCGCCCGGAGCAGTATAATGCGTGCGTCGGGCCGACCCCGACTCATGCCGACGACCGACAGCGCGAGGCAGCGCCCGCGACGACCGATGACGACTGACGACACCACCATGAGCGACGCACACACCCAGCCGACGACCGAGACGAATCGCGACGAGACCGCCCGCGACGGCCCCACCTGGTACGACCTGCTCGGCTTCCAGCGCGACCTCCTCCTGGTCGCCGCCGAGGTCGAGGGCGAGGAGCTACCGAAGGGCCTCACGCTGATGCGCCGGCTCGAAGACCGGTACTCCGACGCGATCAACCACGGCCGGCTCTACACGAACCTGAGCGAGCTCGAAGACGAGGGTCTGATCGAAACGGAGGAGATCGACGGCCGCACCAACGCCTACCGCGTGACCGATCGCGGCCGCGAGCTGCTCGCGACGGCCCGCGACGCGATCGACGCCGCCCTCGAAACGGGAGGTGAGGATACGTGAGCCTCGACTGGCCCGTGGGCTGGGACCGCACGCCCGAGTCCGAGCGCGAGCGAAACCGAAGCTTCGAGGCGACGCTCGCGAGGACCACCGAGGACCTTGCGACCGAGATGGACCGAATGGAAGCCGACCACTGGCGCGCATCGATCGGGAACAGTCACACGAAGTCGAACGGCCTCCCGCTCCACAACGCGAGCCCCGACGATCCGGGGTTCGTCCTCCGGTGGAGCGACGGCGGCGAGGAGTTCGCCGTCGCTTGCGACGCCTACTCTCGACTCCGTGACAACGTCCGTACCGTCTACAAATGGGTTCACGAGACCCGAATGCGGGGGAACCGCCCGGTGGCGACCGGTGACTCCGAATTCGCGGCGGCCCGCCTCCCACCGGGAGACGCCGACGAGAACGCAGTCGTGGCCGAATCTGCCACGAGCAAACCGGCGCACGAGGTCCTCGGCGTCGACGCGTACGCCTCCGATTCTGAGGTGATCGACGCCTACCACGAGCGCGTCAAGGAGGCACACCCGGACCACGGCGGATCGGAGCGAGAGCTGATGCGCGTTCGCGACGCGAAGGAGGAGATGGTAGGGGGTGAGGAGGCGTGACCCCGGCCGTTGAGGTCGAAGTGCGACGTAACCGCCACGGTTCCGTGCTGGCGTACGCGGATAGAGACCGTGCGTCCCGACTCCTCGCCGACCACCGTGCCGTGGTCCATGCGCTCTACGACCTCGTAGACCGCCGTCACGGCGCCGACGGCGAGACCGTTGCGCGCCTCGTCGTTCGCGAGGATGCCCGTGTCGTCGACGAGCTCGAACTCCGCGATCGCTTCCGGCGCGACCTCGACCCCGACCGCGCGATCTCGCTCGTCGAGGACCTCCGGTACCACGCCGGCGAGCGCGAACTCGTAACTGACGGCGGTATCGATCAGCCGTGGAGTACCGGCGACGAACCCGAACGTGGTTTCGGCAGCAGGAAAGGGGGAACACGCAGGTGCGTACCTCTGACGCGGTGTGCCGATCACACCAGAGGGTACCAAAGGCTAGATGCGGAAAGGTTTGCTGAAAAGCGTCGGTTGGTTGCCGACGGCGGTCGCGACCGGGATGATAACCTCGCCCGTATCGCGGACGCCCTCGAACTCCAGAACGCGCTCCTCTTCCAACTGGGTCAGGACCGGCGCCGGGACGCCGCGCGAAACGATCCGAACCCGGATCGCAGCGCGCCGTCGGACCGCGCAACCGCGACCGACGTGGTCGACGCGTACGGCGACCTCTACGGGGGATCGGTCGCCGGGTGGGAATTCGACCCGGTGAGCGACCGTATCGAGAAAATGGGTGACGAACGATGAGTCGGAAGCCGTCTTCGCCGCCCGCGAACCCGTCTGACCTCTCGCCGCGGGAGGCGCGCGACCGGTTCCTGGAGAAGCGCTCGATGGAGAACTCCGACAAGACGATCCGGAGCTACGACAACCGCCTCACGCGCTGGGTCCACTGGTGCGAGGAGCGCGGCGTCGAGCGCGTCGGCGACCTCTCCGGCTGGCTGTTCGACGAGTACGAGCGCCACCTCCGCGCCGAGGACAACGCCCCGGCGACGGTGAAGGGGAAGATGACCGCCGTCTCGCAGGTCGTCCAGTACCTTGCGACGATCGAGGCCGTCGACGAGGACCTCCCGGAGAAGGTCCACGTTCCGAAGCTCACCCGGTCACAGGAGACGAGCGACACGATGCTCGACACCGAGGACGCGAAACAGCTTCTCGGGTTCTACCGGAACGACCCGGCGCGCTTCGGCACCCCCTCGCACGCGGTTCTCGAAGTGTTCTGGAACACGGGTTGCCGCCTTGGCGCCGTCGTCGGCCTCGACCTCGGCGACTACGACCCGGAGAACGGCTACCTCGATTTCAACCACCGCCCGGAATCAGGCACGCCGCTGAAGAACAACGAGGAGGGCGAGCGCGTCGTCCGCATCTCGGAACCGGTCATCGACGCGCTCGATACGTACATCGCTCGCGAGCGGTCGGACAAGCGCGACGAGGAGGGTCGCGAGCCGCTGTTCGCCGGTCGTCAGGGCCGCGTCACGGACACGACG
Organism: Halorubrum sp. SD626R; assembly: GCF_001261915.1. Taxonomy (GTDB): domain Archaea; phylum Halobacteriota; class Halobacteria; order Halobacteriales; family Haloferacaceae; genus Halorubrum. The sequence continues at coordinate 45,435 of NZ_CVRT01000067.1, read as the reverse complement.
ATCCGCTCGTGGACCTATCAGGGGACACAGCCCTGTCTCTACATGAAGTGCCCACACGGGCGCCGTCGCCGGAGCTGTAAGTTCACGGAGCGCTCCCACGCGTCGAAGTGCCCCTCCTCGCGGGCGCCTCACCACATCCGGACGGGGTCGCTCACGTGGCACTGCGACCGCGGGCTCCCGATCGAGGTGATCAGCGAGCGCGTCGACGCGGATCCGGACACGATCAAGCGCTACTACGACAAGGCGGACCGCCACCGGAAAATGGCAGAACGCCGAGAGGAGTACACTGCGGACCTCGATATCGCCGGGATCGGCGAGGAGGACGACGACTCATGACAACGACACCAGAGACGGGCGTCTCAGAGTACCGACATAGGGTGAATCGCGAGTTTGGTTCGTCCCTCCGGCCCCATTCTGCTCCTTTCAGCGGCTTAACGGCACATACAGAGCCTCTACGCCGCCTTTACGATCTCGGTCCGGAAGATTCGACACCCGGATTTGAACCGGCTACCGGTTCATACCCGCTCTCGTAAGGTGGTCACTTGGATTCATGATAGCGGCATACATAACCGTAACTCCCCAGCGAACACTCAACCGTATAGGCTGGACAGAAGCATGTCAAGCGACAGGAAGGCCCCGGTCTAACAGAACCAAAGACTGGTAACGAGATCGGCGGAACGTGGAATTGTCAAACCTCGCGCCTTCTCGCACGCTTCGGATTCTCTCGGTCAAGTTGTGGCCCTTTTAATTTGACAGTTCAGAGTCAACTGAATCCCAGTCGTCTCTTGATCCGTGCGATTGTATTGTTGGTTCGCTCCTTTTCAACTTCCCAGCCCTCCTCATCAAGTTTCTCGCCGATAGGCTCAACATGCTTGTCGCCAACCAGAATAAGAACGGACTCGTGTTCTCGCTTATCGCATTTTTGTACGATAGTGCGAGCCATCTTTTCGTCGCGATCACCAGTATTTCCATAACTGACCAAGAGAGAAAAATACATGAAAGGCAATAACATTCCGATGAGAAGTGTCAATACCCAAATCGGAACCGGTGTTGGTATCGTTATGAGGCCGGGTATAGCAATAGAGATGGAATCAACCTGAAACGAATATAGAAATTCGAGAGCAAAAATCACAATTAGACTAATAAGCGTGAAGTTCACGGTCTGTATATTATAAGAATCAAATATCTCATGAATTTCGAGATCAATATTGTCATCAAAAACAAGCCCCTCCTGTTTGGCTTGGGCCTCTAAGTCGTATGCTTGAATGAACGGCAAACTCGAATAAACATAACTGAACATTCCATAAAGGAGGTACAGAGTCAGAGCCCCAATAACGTACAGATTGTAACGATTACGGTGATGATGGGGAGAAATAGTATCGCTTCTTCCCTCACAATAGAGCGCTTCGTATTGGTCTGTGTCTCGGTTCATCAGCGACTTACGATCTGTAGGAAAGATATGAATTTCTCCCTGAATAACCGCTTTCTTTGACACAAAGTCCGATATGAAGAATGGACAAATAAATGTAAACACTAATGACGAGATGTGCGTCTCATCAATCGATTATTTCAGACGGAAAATAAATATGAAAATGGATTTTGACAGAGCGACGAGAAATAAAATTGGAAGGAAACTTCTTCAGAGGAGGTCTGTGAACTCCTCTCGTCCTCGGGCTTCCTCCTCCAACTTCCTGTCGTCGTAGTGCTTGTCGAGAACGGGGACCGAAACGTCAACCCGCTCGGACAATTTCGATTTATCCCACCCGAGATTGATCTGGTTCGTGATCGAGCCCCGCCGGATGGGATGGAGCGATTTACTCGACGGGCAAGAAGGTGCCTTCTCGACCGATTGGGCGGCGTCACACTCGGCTTCTTCTCGATCGTGGGGACACATTCCGGTGGTGACGCACGGCCGGGTTCGGGGAACCAAATTGTTGTAGGCTTTTTGCCGGTAAAGTCGGCCGTTCGGCGTTGTAAATAGGGGATGGCGGCCGTACTCGTCAGACACTTCATCGCGTTTCGCGGAGATGTAGTCGATGAGGACGGCGACGAGTTGATCGCTGATCATCACGTCCCGCTCGCCGGACTCGCCGTTTTTGAGGCCGGTCCCCTCGTCCCGGCGGTCCCGAAAGTAGAGCCGCGGCTGTCGGGGATGTTTGTGATCGAAGTCGTCAAGGTCGAGAGCGAGAGCCCCACCGATTCGGCATCCGGTGTCCCACATAAGTTTGAACAGCGCGTGTTCTCGACTCGCGTACTCGTAGGTGTCGAGGTAATGGAGAACGTTCTCGGCTTGCCCGGCTCGGACTGTTTCGTCGCTCACCTGTTGCTTCTTGCTAATGTCGGGTACTTTCACTCGATCGGCGGTCCCGTAGTCTATCAACTCCATCGACTCACACCATCTGACAAAGACGAGAAGGTGTTTGACGTTGTTCTGGAGAGTAACGGGCGCGACCTCTCTTTGGCGCTCCCGTTTCCACGAGCCGATGACGTGGCCCCCGATCTCGCCGGTCGTTTCGACGCCGCGTGATTCACAGAACTGTACGAAACTCTTAGTCGGGTATTTGTAGGCTCGCGTGGTGGAGTCTTTGACCGTTCCGCGTTTGCTGGCGATGAATCGCCTTCTCGCTTGTCTCGGGCTCGTTACTTCGGACGGATCGTCGGGTTCGTTGTGGTTCACGGTTGAATCCGACCACCGTTGGGGGAGAGAGGCGCGAATCGAGCGACCTGTCGGGAGCGAGGTAGATCGGCCCCGGAGTGCCTTGAAGTGGCACGACGGCGGGGGTTCCAGAATCCCTCCGGCCCCATTTTCTGTCGCCGCGCGCAACGTCGCGAGCGGCGGCGTCGTACTGAGTGAGGGATTTCGATCGGGAGAGCGACATCGATCCGGCGCCTGACCGCGATCCGGATCCTACGAAGCAAACACCTCATAACCGATTATAAATTTTTTAACCGTCTCTGGCACGGTTTTGAACGATCGCACCGCACCGGTAAAGGGTCTCGAAACGACCGGAGCGATCGTTAATCCAGCCGAAGCCGCGACAACGCTCTAGCCCTTATATGATGCCCGCCGTCCATGCGACGAGTACGTCCGGTGTTCCCCATGTCAAGCAAAACGTCCTCCCGATCGATTCGGGCGCCGATCCGCATCGGCGCCACCCTGTCGAGCGCGTGTTGGAACCGAGCGGTCGCGAGCGTTCGGGCCGTCGCCTTCTGGGCGGCGATCCTGCTGCCGCTCGCGTACGTGCCCGCGGCCTACGGGGTCGCGGGCTTCGAACAGGGGTGGCGTCCGCTCGGCCTCATCGCCCTCCACGTCGCCTGCGTCGTCGTCGGTCACGATCACCACAGCTCCGGGGGTTACGCATGAGCGCGACAGACGGGACCCCGCGGTCGGCCCCGGAGTCCGAGTCGTCGACGTCGAAGGCCGATCGGCTCGCCGAGTTCCTCCGGGCGGAGGCGGCGGACGGCGAGACGTACTTCAAAGCGAAGTTCATCGCCGACGACGTCGGCCTCTCGCCGAAGGAGATCGGCGCGTTGATCGTCCGGCTTCGGGACTCGATGGAGGACGTCGAGATCGAGAAGTGGTCGTACACCGGCGCGACGACGTGGCGCGTCGCCCCAGCGTAGCGAGTCGCGTCCGGCTTCCATCTGTCGCGTCCGGTTTCGATCCGTGAGAGGTACCGCAGCCACCGCGGCGTTTTATTCGAGCAGCCCCGAGGAGTTCGCGTGAAACGAAACGTCGGACGGATCGACGCGCTCGTCCGGATCGCGGCCGGCGTCGCGATCGCGGCGCTCGCGGTCCTCGTCGCAACCGGGAGCCTGACCGTTCCGGTCGTCTCCGCGATCGGGCTCGGCGCCGCCGGGGCGGTACTGATCGTCGAAGGCGCGACGCGGCGGTGTCTGCTGTATCGCGTGCTCGGAATTGACCGCTGTCCGGTGGACTGAACCCTCACTCGGGGTCCGTCCGGAAAACGGCGATTCAACGCGATCTGGAGTTCGCTTCGAAACGAGCCGTGAAGGAATGTGCGCTGTAGGATTGTGAACCACGGTCGTTCCGCTTCGCTCCACTCTCTGATTCAAATTCTTCGGCCCAGATTTGGCTCCTCCTGTGCGGTCGTCGCAAAATCATGGGCGCTGCAGGATTTGAACCCGCGACAACTTGGTCCGAAGCCAAGCACTCTATCCAGACTGAGCTAAGCGCCCGTGGCGTGGGATACTCCGCTGGACGTTTTAACTCCCGCGGTTCGGAACAGATCTGCGGTCGTCGCGGGCGCCAAGACGGGTCGCGACCACGGCCGATCAAAAAGAATATTATCTGGACCGAGCATGGTTTCCGTAGTAGATGTGTTCTGGTCGTACGGCCTCGCGGCCGAACGAGAGGCCCGGGTCGCTTTCGCCGTCGCCGAGGTGCGCCTATGTATGACCTGAGGCCGCACTTCGACGAGGAGATCGACCCCGGGACGAACCTCCTCCTCACCGGCCCGCCGCTGACCGGCAAGCGGTCCATGATGATGGACGTGCTGGCCGCCGGCACCGACCGCGGCGACGGCGCGATCGTCGTCACCACGAAGGACGGCGCCGACCGCGTGCTGAATGACTACGAGAAGCGAACGCCGTACGAGGGGAAGCCGGTCGCCGTCGTCGATTGCGTCACGCGCCAGCAGGGCGTCAGCGACGCCCGCGAGTCGGACCGTATCAAGTACGCCTCCTCGCCGGTCGACATGACGGGCATCGGCATCAAGCTCTCGGAGTTCCTCCAGGCGTTCGGCGACCGCGGGATCGACCGGAACCGCGTGATGGTCCACTCGCTCTCGACGCTCCTGATGTACTCGGACCTCCAGACCGTGTTCCGGTTTCTCCACGTGTTCACCGGACGCATCCAAAGCGTGAACGGGCTGGGCCTGTTCAGCATCGACTCGACCTCCCACGACGATCAGGCGATGAACACGATCAAGCAGCTCTTCGACGGCGTCGTCACGCTCTCCGAGGACGACGAACCGCGGATCCGGTTGGCCTGAGCGCGGAGCGGGGGCGACCTCCGGGCGGTTTAATCCTCCCGACCGCGTACCCTCGACCATATGCCCACAACCGACGACGAGGGACTCGACCGACTGCTCGACGCCGAGACGATCGCCGTGATCGGCTGCTCGACGACGCCCGGGAAGGCGGCCCACGACGTGCCGGCGTACCTCCAGCGGCACGGATACCGGATCGTGCCCGTCAACCCCTTCGCCGACGAGATCCTCGGCGAGCCCGCGTTCGACGAGCTCGCGGACATCGAGGGCGAGGTCGACCTCGTGAACGTGTTCCGGCCGAGCGAGGAGGTGCCGGAGATCCTGGCGGCGGTGCGCGAGCGACACGCGGCCCGCGGCGACGCGGCCGCGGCGTGGCTCCAGCTCGGGATCAGCTACGACGAGGCGGCCGCGGCCGCGGAGGCCGACGGGATCGATGTCGTACAGGACAAGTGCATGAAGGTCGAGCACGGTCGCCTCCGCGGGTAGGAGCGCCTCGCCGCCGCGTCGTTCCCGCTACCCCTCCCACTCCTCGAAGCTCCGGTAGACGCCCTTCGAGAGGTAGCGCTCGGAGGAGTCACAAAATATCGTGATGACGGCGTCGTGCGGGGCGTCGAGGTCGCCGTCGCGGATCTCGCGGGCGACCCGCTTCGACGCGACCGCGTTCGCGGCGGCGGACGAGGCGACGAGCTGTCCCTCCTCGGCCGCGAGCCGGGCCATCTCCTCGTGGACCGCACGGTCGGGGACGGTGCGGATGTCGTCGACGAGGTCGGGGTCGAACAGCTGGTTGCGCGAGATGTCGTGGGTGCCGATCCCCTCCGTCTTGTACGCCTCGTGTTCCACTTCTTCGCCGAGGAACTCGCGGTAGGCCGACCCCTCCGGCTCGACCGCGACGACGCGGGTGTCGGGGTCGCGCTCGCGGAAGTAGCGGGCCATCCCCATCAGCGTCCCGCCGGTGCCGACCCCCGCGACGACGGCGCCCACCTCGCCGTCGAGCGCCTCGTCGATCTCCGGGGCGGTGGTCTCGTAGTGGGCCTCGGCGTTGAGCGGGTTCGAGAACTGCTGGGGGACGACGGCGTCGTCGAGTTCCTCGGCGATCTCGTGCGCGCGGTCGATGGCGAACCCCATCCCGTCCTCGCTCGGGGTGTTGACCACCTCCGCGCCGAGCGCGCGCATGAGCTGCTGTTTCTCCACCGAGAACCGCTCGGGGACGACGAAGACGGCGTTCAGGCCAAGCTGCTTGGCGGCGACCGCCAGCCCGATCCCGGTGTTGCCCGCGGTCGGCTCGACGACGGTGCCGCCCTCGCCGACATCGCCGCGCTCCAGCATGCGTTCGAGCATGTACTTCCCGATCCGGTCCTTGACGCTCGCGCCGGGGTTGAACGACTCCAGCTTCGCGTACACCGGTACCGCGTCCGGCGAGTCGTGCACCCGGACGAGCGGCGTCTCCCCGATCGTCTCCAGCACCGACGACAGGGGCTCCCGATAGGTCGTCATGTTCCCGCAATCGTTGCCGCCCCTTTTGCGTGTTTCCATGGCCGCGTCGACCGCCACCTGTCGTCGGCGTCGGCGGGCGTTGCCGACGCTCGGGACGCGAACGCGCGTCGCCGTCCGACCGGACGACGGTGCGTGACCGGACGACGGTGCGTAGCCGGACGACGGTGCGTGACCGGATGCCCGGGATCGAACAAACTTATGCCCCTCGTCCGGTTCCGAAGAGGTATGAGCGAGACCGATGCGCAGGCCGACGTGACGGTCGTCCTTCCGGACGGATCAGAGCTGGACGTTCCGGCGGGGGCGACAGTCGAGGACGTGGCCTTCGAGATCGGCCCCGGGCTCGGTCGCGACACCGTCGCGGGGAAGATCGACGGCGAGCTCGTCGAGAAGCACGCCGAGGTCCACGACGGCGCGCGGATCGAGATCGTCACCGACCAGTCCGACGAGTATCTCACGGTGTTGCGCCACTCCGCCGCCCACGTCTTCGCGCAGGCCCTCCAGCGGCTCCACCCGGAAGCGACGCTCACCATCGGCCCCCCGACCGACGACGGGTTCTACTACGACGTGACCGACGTCGACCTCGACGAGGGCGACCTCGACGCGATCGAAGACGAGATGGACGCGATCATCGCGGCCGACTACGACATCGAGCGCGAGGTCCGCTCCAGCGAGGAGGCCAAGGAGATCTACGCCGACAACGAGTACAAGCTGCAGATCCTCGACGAGGAGGCCGACGGCGAGACGGTCACCTTCTACGAACAGGACGGCTGGCGGGACCTCTGTCAGGGCCCCCACGTCGAGTCGACCGGCGAGATCGGCGCGGCGGCCCTGTTGGAGGTCTCCGCGGCCTACTGGCGCGGCGACGAGGAGAACGACACGCTCACCCGCGTGTACGGCACCGCGTTCGCCTCCGAGTCCGCCCTCGAAGAGCACCTCGAACTGCGCGAGGAGGCGCTGGAGCGCGACCACCGGAAGATCGGCCAGGAGATGAACCTCTTCTCGATCCCGACGGTCACGGGTCCCGGCCTCCCGCTGTACCATCCGCCGGGCAAGACCGTGCTCCGCGAGCTCTCGGAGTTCGCGAACGAGCTCAACCGCGAGAACGGCTACGAGGAGGTCGAGACCCCGCACGTGTTCCGGACCGAGCTCTGGAAGAAGTCCGGCCACTACGAGAACTACAAGGACGACATGTTCCTCCTCGACGTCAACGACGAGGAGTACGGGCTCAAACCGATGAACTGCCCTGGCCACGCGACCATCTTCGACCAGCAGTCGTGGTCGTACCGCGACCTCCCGCAGCGCTACTTCGAGAACGGGAAGGTGTACCGGAAGGAGCAGCGCGGCGAGCTCTCCGGGCTCTCGCGCGTCTGGTCGTTCACCATCGACGACGGGCACCTGTTCGTCCGGCCGGACCAGATCCGGAGGGAGATCGAGTCGGTGATCGAGATGATCTTCGAGGTCGTCGAGACGCTCGACCTCGACGTGGAGGTCGCCTTGGCGACCCGCCCCGACAAGTCCGTCGGCGGCGACGAGATCTGGGAGTCCGCCGAGGAACAGCTCCGCGACGTGCTCGAATCCGGCGGCTACGACTACGACGTCGAACCCGGTGACGGCGCCTTCTACGGCCCGAAGATCGACTTCGGCTTCGAGGACGCGCTGGGCCGCGTCTGGGACGGCCCCACCGTCCAGCTCGACTTCAACATGCCCGAGCGGTTCGACCTCACCTACACCGGCGAGGACAACGAGGACCACCGGCCGGTGATGATCCACCGGGCGCTGTACGGGAGCTACGAGCGCTTCTTCATGGTGCTCATCGAGCACTTCGACGGCGACTTCCCGCTGTGGCTCGCGCCGGAGCAGGTCCGGATCCTCCCGGTCTCCGACGAGACGCTCGGCTACGCCCACCGCGTGAAAAACGAGCTGGAGGACGCCGGCTTCCGCGTCGAGGTCGAGGACCGCGACTGGACCGTCGGCCGGAAGATTCGCGCCGGGCACGACGACCGGCTCCCGTACATGATCATCGTCGGCGACGACGAGGAGGCGGCCGGCACCGTCTCGGTCCGCGATCGCTTCGAGAACCAGCGCGGCGACGTCGAGCTCGACGCCTTCGTCGACCACCTCGTCGGCGAGCGCGACGAGAAGCGAACCGAGCCCGACTTCGTCGACGGCGAGTGACGGCGCGCGGACCCGGCCGCTACGGTTCCCGGGCCTGACGGGCGGAACGGGAGATCACGGTCGGTCGACCCCGGTGAACTCGAACCGCGCGCCCCCGTCGTCCGAGTCGGTCACGGCGACCTCCCAGCCGTGGCCGCCCGCGATCTCCGAGACGATGTCCAGTCCGAACCCCGTCCCGTCGCTCGTCGTCGTGTACCCCGACTCGAACACGCGGTCCCGCTCGTCCTCGGGGATTCCGGGGCCGTCGTCGGCCACGTAGAACCCGCCGCCGTCGGCCAGAGGCCCAACGGTGACCGCGACGCCGGCGGACTCGCCGCGCCCGTCCGCGGTCCCGTGGTCGACAGCGTTCCGAAAGAGGTTCTCCAAGAGCTGTCGGAGCCGCTGTTCGTCGGCGCGGAGCTCGAACGCGTCGGCCGCCGTGTGCAGCGTTCCGCCGCGGCTGGCGGTCGTCTTCCAGGCGTCCTCGGCGTGCGCGACGAGCTCGACTCGGCTCGTCTCGTCGACCCCGCCCCCGTCGCGAGCCAGCATCAGGACGTTCTCGATGAGCGTCTCCATCCGCGAGAGCGCGCGCTGGACCGGATCGACGTGGTCGCTGTCGACCTCGTCGGCGAGGAGGTCCACGCGACCCCGCGCCGTCGACAGCGGGTTCCGGAGGTCGTGGCTCACGACGCTGGCGAACTCGTCGAGCCGGTCGCGCTCGCGTTCGAGCCGCTCGGCCGCGCGCCGTCGCTCCAGCTCGTAGCTCATCCACCGGGTCAACAACTCCACGAACGTCCGCTGAGTGTCGGTGAACGCCTCGTCTCTCGGGGCCGTGTCCGCGAAACAGAGGGTTCCGTACCGTTCGCCCCCGATCTCTATCCGGCCGCCGATGTACGATTTCAGACCGAACCGGTCGTACGCGGGGTCCTCGTCCCACCCCTCGTCGGCCGCGTTCACGATCGTCAACAGACTGTCGAGCTCGACGGTCCGCTTGCAGTACGCCTCTTCGAGCGGGCAGCTCTCGCCGGCCCGCAGCTCCGGGTGTTCGGCGTTCGAGAACTCGACGTACTGGGTGTCGCCCTCGATCCGCGTGAGGAAGCCGTTCGGCATCCCGAGGTACTCACAGCCCAGCTCCAGCATCGACTCGACCTTCTCCTCGAACGACCGGTCCTGGTCGGACGACACCGCGTACAGCCGCTGGGTCGCGTGGAGGCTCTCCTGGCGCCGCTGTTCCAGCTCCCGCCGCTCGGTGATGTCGCGGAGGTACACCGAGAGCCCGCTCTCCGACGGGAACGTCCGCACGTCGAACCACGTCCCCAGCGGTCGGTAGTGCGAGTCGAACGAGACGGGCTCCTGCGTCTCCATCGCCTCGTGGTACTCGTCGTAGAACTCCGTGCCGACGGCGTCCGGAATCGCCTCCCACAGGTGGGTTCCCTCGATCGATTCCGCGTCGTCGAGCGCCTCGTCGGTCATCGCCGACCGGAGGATTTCCGCGGCCCGTTCGTTGGCGTACGTGACCCGCCAGTCGGTGTCGACCGCGAAGAACCCGTCGGCCATCCGGTCGAGGACGGTCCGGAAGTCTTCGCCTGACCCCGGCCCGGGCGACAGGTCAGTCATACGGATAGATCGACCACCACGCATATAGGTAACCCGGATCCCGGTCCGCGCCGTCGGGGCGGCGACGCGGGCGCGGACCGCGTTCGCTTGCGCGTTCCGTCGCGTTTTTATCGTCGCCGCTCCGTTTGTCTCGTATGTCGAAGCAGGTTTCGACGCTCGACGAACGGCCGCCCGACGTCGGCGAGCTGACCCCGCCCGACCGCACGCTGATGGGGCCCGGACCGAGCGACGTCCACCCGCGGGTGCTCAAGGCGATGAGCACGCCGCTCGTCGGCCACCTCGACCCGTCGTTCGTCGAGATCATGGACGAGGTCCAGGAGCTGCTGCGGTACGTCTTCCGAACCGATAACACGTGGACCATCCCGGTCTCGGGCACCGGCTCGGCGTCGATGGAAGCCGCGATCGGCAACCTCGTCGAACCGGGCGACACGATGCTCGTCCCGACGAACGGCTACTTCGGCGGACGGATGCGGTCGATGGCCGAGCGCGCGGGCGGCGAGGTCGTCGGGGTCGACGCCCCGTGGGGCGAGCCCCTGGACCCGGTCGACGTCGAGCGCGCCTTCGACGAACACCAGCCGGACGTGTTCGGCTTCGTCCACGCCGAGACGAGCACGGGCGTCCGCCAGCCCGACGTGTCGGCGCTGACCGACATCGCCCACGAGCACGACGCGTACGTGATCGCCGACTGCGTCACCTCCCTCGGCGGCGTGGAGATGCGCGTCGACGAGTGGGACGTCGACGTCGCCTACTCGGCGCCGCAGAAGTGCCTCTCGTGTCCCCCGGGCGCGAGCCCGCTCACCCTGAACGACCGCGCGATGGAGAAGGTCCTCTCGCGCGAGGAGCCGGCCCGCTCGTGGTACCTCGACCTCTCCCTCCTGGAGGGGTACTGGGGCGACGACCGCGCGTACCACCACACCGCGCCGATCACGAACGTGTACGCGCTCCGCGAGGCGCTCCGGCTCGTCGCCGAGGAGGGGATCGAGGAGCGGTGGGCCCGCCACCGCGCCGTCGCCGGCGAGCTGAAGGCCGGCCTGCGGGACCTCGGGCTGGAGATGAACGCCGCCGAGGAGTACTGGCTGCCGAGCCTGAACGCCGTTCGCGTCCCCGACGGCGTCGACGACGCCGCCGTCATCGACCGCCTCCTCGACGAGTACGACCTGGAGATCGCCTCCGGGCTCGGCGACCTCGAAGGGGAGATCTGGCGGATCGGCTGCATGGGGCGCTCCGCCCGCCGGAAGAACGTCGAGTACCTGCTGGCAGCGCTGGAAGACGCGCTTACCGAACAGGGATTCTGAGCCGCCGGGAGCAGGGGTTCTGAGCCGCCGGGAGCAGGGGTTCTGAGCGGCCGAGAACGTGCGGGGGGCGCTCGCGGCCGCCCCGGAAGCGACCGTCGCCGCCGAGAGATTTATCAGTGCGCGTCTCTCTCCTCGGTAGGGGTATGAACGATCTACGAACCGGACTGAGCTACGGGGACGTGCTGCTCGTCCCGCAGCGGTCGCCGGTCGACAGCCGGAGCGACGTGGACCTCTCGACGCGGCTCACGCCGAGCGTCGAACTGGAGACGCCGCTGGTCTCGGCGGCGATGGACACCGTCACCGAGGCGGAGCTCGCGGTCGAGCTCTCCCGCGAGGGCGGGATCGGCGTGCTTCATCGCTTCCTCACCGTCGACGAGCAGGCGGCGCAGGTCGAGGAGGTGGCCGCCGCCGGCGAGCGGGTCGCCGCCGCGGTGGGAATTAACGAGGACTATCTGGCCCGGAGCGCCGCGCTGGTCGCGGCCGACGTGGACGCTCTCGTCGTCGACGTCGCCCACGGACACCTCGAACGGACGATCGCGGCGGTCGAGGCCATCGCCGACGAGTTCCCGGACACCGACCTGGTCGCCGGCAACGTCGCCACGCCCGCGGGGGTCGAGGACCTCGCGGCCGCCGGCGCCGACTGCGTGAAGGTCGGTATCGGACCCGGATCGCACTGCACCACGCGCAAGGTCGCCGGCGCGGGCGTGCCGCAGCTCACCGCGGTCGACGACTGTGCGACCGCGGCCGAGGGGCTGGACGTGACGATCTGCGCCGACGGCGGGATCCGCACCTCCGGCGACGCGGTGAAGGCGCTGATGGCCGGCGCCGACACCGTGATGCTCGGGAGCCTCTTCGCCGGCACGGCGGAGGCGCCCGGCGCAGTCGTTGAGGTCGACGGCACGCGGTACAAGCGGTCGCGCGGGATGGCGACCACCGCCGCCGCCGAGGACCGCGACGACAAGGGCGCCGAGGTGGCCGCCGACGAGGGCGTCGAGGCGCTGACGCCGTACAAGGGACCGGTCGCGACCGTCGCCGGAGAGTTCTGTCAGGGGATCCGCTCGGGACTGTCGTACTGCGGCGGACACACGATCGAACGCGCTCGCGTCGAGGCGGAGTTCATGCGCGTCGCCCCCGGCGCGAAGGAGCGGGAGGGATTCCACACCGACGACGACTGGGAGGGAGTCAGCGTGGACAGCGAGACGAAGCCGATCGGCGACGCGACCGGCGGGTCGACCGCCGAGAGCGACGACTGACTCGTTTTATCTGCCCGCCCGGCTCTCTCACCGATCGAGGGACCGGTGAGAACCCGTGCGTCTGTGAGACTCACTCGCGAGCGACTTTTCACGGTGACCCTCGCATTCCCGACGCATGACGGACGCGTTCGGCCGAGCGATCCGCGACCACTTCCGCGGCGAGCGAGACGAGCCCCTCCTGCACCGCGACGGCGGCGAGGCCGTCGAACACCCGATCGAGGCGTTTTACTTCGCCGACTTCGACCCGAGCGCGGACCCGGCCCACGAGTGGCTGGCGTCCAAGCTGCGGGGGCCGCTCGTCGACCTCGGCGCCGGCACCGGCCGCCACGCGCTGCACTTCCAGGAGCGGTTCGAGACGGTGGCGATCGAGCCGAGCCCGGCGCTGGTCGAGACGATGCGGGACCGCGGCGTCGACGACGCCCGCGAGGGCGACATGTTCGCGCTGCGCGAGCAGTTCGAGCGCGACCGGTTCGGCTCGGCGCTCGCGAACGGGACCCAGGTCGGGCTCGCCGGCTCGATGCGAGGACTCAGCGAGTTCCTCGGCGATCTCGCGCACGTGACCACGCCGGACGCGACCGCCGTCGTCGACTCCTACGACCCGACCCACCCGGCGACCGCCGAGCTCGTCGGCTACCGCGACGACCCGACGCCGGGGCTCGCGCACCGCGTCATGTTCTTCGAGTACGAGGGCGAGACGAACCCGGTCCTCCAGCTCCGGCTGTTCAGCCCGGCCAGGCTCCGCGAGGCCGCGATCGGGACGGGCTGGGAGCTCGACGAAGTCGCACGCGGCGGCGAGGGGAACGAGTACCACTACCGCGCCGCGCTGCGGAAGCGCGGCGGCGGGTAGGCCGCGAGGACGCCGCCGGAGTTATGCGGGACGGGCGTCGACGCCGGACTATGGGCGACCCAGCCTGCGACCGCCGGTTCTGTCCCGAGTGCGACCTCACCGTCGCGCGGGCCGACGACGCCTGCTCCGAGTGCGGCGCGCCGCTCCCCGAGTGATCGAGGGCGCGGTCAGAGCGTGTCGCCGAACTTGTCTCGGCGGAAGAGGTCTATCTCCTGAGCCGACGACCCCCGGCGCGTGGCAGCGAACGCGATCGCCTCCGCGACCTCCTCGGGCTCGGTCATCGTCCCCGGCTCGAACCGCTCCTCGAACGGCTCGCCGTCCTCGCTGCCGAACTCCGTGCGCACCTCGGAGGGGTTCACCACCGAGACGGCGACGCCCTCGTCGCCGACCTGCGCCGAGACGCTGTGCGCGAAGCCGCGCACCCACCACTTCGTCGCGGCGTACACCGGGTTAAAGGAGCGCGGGTACTGACCCGCGAAGCTCCCGACCACGACGAGCGTCCCCTCGCTCTCCTTCAGCCGCGGGAGCGCCTCGCGCGTGAGGAAGAACGTCCCGTCGACGTTCGTCTCCTGCATGGCGAAGTACTCCTCGTCGGTCATCGTCTCCAGGTCGCTCCCCCGGCCGATCCCCGCGTTGGAGACGACGACGTCGAGCCCGCCGAACCGCTCGACGACCGCCTCGACCGCGGCCTCGCTCGTCGCCCGGTCGCGGACGTCGCCGTCGACGACCAGCGCGCTCGCGCCGTGCTCGGCCTCCACGTCCGCCGCCACCGACTCCAGCGCCTCGCGCCGCCGGGCCAGCAGCGCGACGTCCGCGCCCCGCGACGCCAACGCGTGCGCGGTCGCCTCGCCGATCCCGGAGCTCGCGCCCGTCACCAGTGCCGTCTCGCCGTCGAGCGTCGTCATGTCCGGCGGATCGCAGAGCGCGGTCATAAAAGATCGCGTCGGGGAAACGTCTCCGGCCGATCGGCTCGTCGTCGACGCCCCCGGAAAGCGCTCCGTGGACGTGGTCCGCGGCGACGCCTCTTCCCCGAGGCGCCTCCGCGACCCGCGGCCTCGCTGTCCGCCCGCCGGTGCCCGACCGCCGCCGCACGACCGCCGACGTCGATCGGAACCGTTCGCGGGGCGCCGACTCGGTCGCCGGTCGGTACGCGCCGATCAGTTTCGCCGCTCGCCGGTGAACGCCCGGCTTTCTGCGAGACTCAGCCACGCTCCTCGTCAGACGGCGGCCGCTTCGAGAGCCGATCGAACCGGTCCTGCGCCGCCTCCCCTCGCGTCTCCGTCCGCTCCGGGTCGTACGAGACGGACTCGATACGTCCCCCGCTGAGCGTCACCGAGAGAATCGCGTCGGCGTGCTGTCCGTCCGACGGGAGCCCTGAGACTTCCAGCACCGCGTTCCCCAGTTCCTCGCCGTCGCGCTCGAAGAACACCGTCGCGAGCCCGTCTTCGACGCTGTCGACGACCGCGGTGTACTCGCCGTCAGGGAGTTCGATACCGCTCATTCGTAGCTCACCTCGAGGACGCGTTCCCCGTCGGCGTTCGAGAGTACCACCGTGTCGCCGCCGTTGTTCCAGATCGGCGAGCCCGCTCCCCAGTACAGGTCGGTGTCGGTATCCGTGCCGCTTCCGGTCCGCAGCGTCACCCTCGCGCCCGCGTCGAGCGTGACCCCCTGCGGGAACTCGTACCTGTGGTCTGCCTCGTCCTCGACGGTCCACCCGGACAGCTCGATCGGCTCGTCGCCCGCGTTCTCGAAGACGACGTACTCGTCGCTGAGGTTCTCGCCGTCGTCGCCCTCGGCGTCCGCGTTGATCGCCGCGACCTCCAGCGCCGCGGCCGGGTCGACCGACGTCGTCTCGTTCTCCTCGTCGGTGTCGTCGCTGCCGTCGTCAGTCCCGTCCGCGGAACCGCCGTCCACCGGGTCGCCGCCGAGCCGGGTTCGTTCGACGACCTCGCCGCTCGTGCCGGGTTCGACCGCCCCGCTGTCGCGGATCGCCAGCGGGTCGGTGGGTGCGTCGCGTTGCGTCTGTACGGAGACGCCGTTCCCGTCGCTCACGAGGACGATGTTCCCGTGCGTGGCGGTCCAGTACGTCGGGATCGACCGGTCCGAAAGCCGCTGGAGGACCTCGTCATGCGGGTGCCCGTACTGCGAGTCGTACGCGCTCGACACGACGACCGCCCGCGGCTCCACCGCGTCGAGGAACGGCTCACCCGACGAGCTCGACGAGCCGTGGTGACCGGCTTTCAGCACTGTTGACTGTAATTCTGCGCCGTACGTGTCGACCAGGTACTCTTCCTGATCGTCCTCGGCGTCGCCGGAGAGCAGGAAGCTCGTCTCGCCGTGCGTGAGCTTGAGCACGATGCTGTTCTCGTTGCGGGCCTCGCTTTCGAGGTACGGCTCCGGTGGCCCCAGAACGTCGACGTCGACCTCTCCGATCGAGATTACATCGCCCTCACGCGTCTCGTACAGCGTCACTTCGTGTTCTTCAACGGCATCGAGGTACTCACCGTAGGTCTGGGTACTCGCGGCGATTCCGGGATCGTAGACGGCCCCGATCCCCTCGGCTTCTGTCTCGTAGTACTCGATGACCGCCGCGTTCCCGCCGATGTGGTCCGCGTCGTTATGCGTGGTTACGAGGTGGTCAATCCGGCTGATATCATGCTGCCGGAGGTACTCCAACACGTACTCGCCGTCGTCGTTGTAGTGGCCCGTGTCGACGAGCATCGTCTCACCCTCCGGTCCGACGACGAGCGTACTGACTGATTGTCCGACGTTGATATAGTGGAACTCGACGGTTCCGTTCGCCGTTTCGACCGTCGCCTCGTCGCCCGTGTCCGATCCGGTCGGTGCCTGCTCGCCGGGTACCGCGCCGGCACAGCCCGCGAGGAAGACGATACCCGCAATCAGTAGGATGTGGAACGCCCCTCCCGTTCGTTTCATGTCTGGTTACTATCCTACACGGTCAAAGAGGTACGCATGTGTTAACGACCCACATCCGGCTCGTTCACGAGTCTCCGTTTCGCGTCGCTGGCGTCGATTTGCGCGCGACCGAACGTCGGCACGGCGTCTCGATTTCGAAGGTGTCGGTAATCTCGTCGGAACGGGTCCGGCTGGCGGCGGTACTTCCGCTGTCACCGCTCCCCCGTGAGGGCTTCGGGGTACGTTCGGTTACCGAACGAACTCGCTCGGCGATTCGAGCCGATTTAGAGGCGGTAGACTCGCCATCATGCGATCTACACGACTCGGAATCGGTCGGTGAAGGAGCGGGCCGGGCGCGATTTGAACACGCGACCGACGGATTAAGAGTCCGTCGCTCTCCCTAACTGAGCTACCGGCCCTCACCGAATTCTACCGCTGTCGAGGTAAAAGACCTTTTCATTCGACGACGCGGTCCCGGAGACGCCGCCGGCCCCGACCCGTCTCACCGCTTTTCGCCCGCCCCACGCGGAGAGCGCACTCGTTAAGTGGCGTCCCGGGGAAATCACGTGCAATGAGTGGGGCATCCGGATCAGCGCGGACGCGATACGCCATCCTCGGCTGTGGCAGCGTCGGACACGCCGTCGCGGAGGAGCTGACCGGTCGCGGCAAGGACGTGCTCATCCTCGACCGCGACGAGAGCCGTGTCGAGGCGCTCCGCGATCAGGACCTCAACGCCCAGGTACAGGACATCGCCGAGCCGGACGTCGTCGACGCGATCGACGGCCGCGACATCGTGCTGATCCTCGCCAGCGACGTCGAGGCGAACAAGGCGGCCGTCTCGGCCATCCGCGACGTCGGCGGCGACCACTACCTCGTCGCTCGCGCCTCAGATCCCGTCAGCGAGGACGAGCTCCGCGAGCGCGGCGCCGACGTGGTGATCAACCCCTCGACGGTGATCGCCGACAGCGCCCTCCAGTCGCTCGAAACGGGCGAGCTGGAGTACATGGCACGCCAGCTCGCGGAGATCATCGAGGAGGGCGGCGGCCGGATGGCGATCCTGACCCACGACAACCCGGAGCCCGACTCGATCGCGTCGGCGACCGCGCTTCAGGCGATCGCGGGCGCGTTCGGCGTCGAGGCCGACATCCTCTACTCCGGCGACGTGGGCCACCAGGAGAACCGGGCGTTCGTCAACCTCCTCGGGATCGACCTCGTCGCCCGGTCGGACGCGCCCGACCTCTCGGAGTACCAGACGGTCGCCGCGGTCGACCTCGCGAAGTCGGCCGACGACGGCTTCGACTTCGACGTCGACATCGACGTCTACGTCGACCACCTGGAGGCGGACGTACCGTTCGATGCCCGGTTCGTCGACGTGCGGACCAACGTCTCCTCGACGTCGACGATCCTCACCAAGTACCTCCAGGAGTTCGACCAGTCGCCGACCGAGGCGGTCGCGACCGCGCTGCTGTACGGGATCCGCGCCGAGACGCTCGACTTCAAGCGCGACACGACGCCCGCGGACCTGACCGCCGCCGCCTACCTCCACCCGTTCGCGAACCACGACACCCTCGAACAGGTGGAGTCGCCGTCGATGAGCCCGGAGACGCTGGACGTGCTCGCGGAGGCGATCCAGAACCGCGAGGTGCAGGGGAGCCACCTCTTCTCGACGGCCGGCTTCATCCGGGACCGCGAGGCGCTCGCGCAGGCGGCCCAACACCTGCTGAACCTGGAGGGGATCACGACGACCGCAGTCCTCGGGATCGCAGACGACAACATCTACCTCGCGGCGCGCTCGAAGGACATCCGGCTGAACATCGGCAACGTCCTCGACGAGGCGTTCTCGGAGATGGGCGACGCCGCCGGCCACTCCACGCAGGGCTCGCTGGAGATTCCGCTCGGCATCTTCACCGGTATCGAGGCGAGCGGCGAGAACCGCGACACCCTCCTCCACCTCACCGAGGAGGCCGTCCGCCGGAAGCTGTTCGACGCCCTCGGCGTCGAGGGCGGCGACGGCTCGAACGGCTCCTGACCCCTCAACGGCCGACCCGCGACCGTCGCCCTCCGGCCGCCGACGTTCGGCGCGGCCGTTTTCCCGCTTGCGGCCGTAGCGACGGTGACCGCGCCGCATGTACGTTCCCGACGACCCGCCGCCGGACTGCCCCGCCTGCGGCGACCCGTACGACTCGGTCTCGCGACACGCCGACGGCTTCGTGGCGAATCTCCTGGATAACGAGCGCTACCAGCGGGTCTGCTTCTACCCCGCGACCGACGACGGCGACCCAGCCTTCGACTGCTATCACCACACGCACGAGCAGGCCGGCACCGACTGACGGGGTCGCGGTCGAACCGCGGAGTCGATCTAGAAGTCGTCGCCCTCGGTGATCGAGGTGTACGAGCCGATCAGCGCGCCGGAGAGGTCGACGCCCTCCAGCGTGACCCCCTCGTCGATCACGGAGTTCCGGATCTCCGAGTCGGTGATCGTCGCGTCCGGGAAGACGACGGAGCGATCGAGCGTCGAGTCGGTGACGGTCGCGCCCGACATGACGTGGACCACGTCGCCGAGGTCGGAGCCCTCGACGGTCGCGTCGTCGGCGACGAGCGTGCCGCCCTCTAAGGCGTACTCGACCGCGTCGAGGTAGCTGTCGGCGGTGCCGATGTCGAACCACGCGCCGTCGAAGGTGTACGCGTGGACCGCCCCGCGCCGCTGGAGCCACTGGAGGAACCAGCCCGGCTCGTCCGGGTTGTTGTCGTCCTCCAAGTAGGTCGTGAGCTTCGGGAGCGTCTCGGCGGGGAACGCGTAGCAGGCGATGGAGACGAGCGTCGACTGGGGGTCCTCGGGCTTCTCTTGGAAGTTCACGACCTCGTCGCCGTCGAGCTCGACGAGCCCGTACGACTTCGCGCGCTCGCGGTCGCCGACATCGTAGGCGGCCAGCGTCGGCGTCCCCTTCGACTCGAAGAAGTCGGTGAAGTCGGCCAGGTCGAAACTGATCATGTTGTCGCCGGCGACGACGATGAGGTCGTCGTCGACGTCCTCGCGGTCGACGAGCTGTTCGAGCGCCCCCACGACGCCGAACTTCTCGTCCTCCGCGACGGTCTCCTCGACCGAGAGCGTCGGCTTCTCGAACGGGCTCTCCGTGAGGTACTCGTCGAACGTGTCAGCGAAGCGCTCGTTGGTGGAGACGAACACCTCGTCGACGCGGTCGTCCGCCTCTAAGTCCTCGAATATCTCGTCGATGACGGTGTTCTCGCCGACCGGCAGGAACATCTTCGGTCGGTGCTCGGTGATCGGCCAGAGTCTGGTCGCGTAACCCCCCGCGAGTACGACGGCTTTCATACAACCCCCCTCTCACCCCGGTGGCATACCTCTTTTGCTCCTGTCAACCGCCGACAACGCGCCGGAGGCGTGTCGCCGGCGGCCGGCGGCGAGCGCGACTCACTCGCTCAGCCGATCGGTGTCGATGCTCACGCCCGGCGGGGTGACCACGAGGAACCCGCGGAAGTGCATCAGGTCGCCGCCCATGTCCTTCACCTCGCGGGCGAAGCCGGCGGCGAGCTCGTTGAGGTCGCCGTCGATGGACAACACCAGGGTGTTGCCGTAGTCGACGCTGCGGACCCACTCCTCCGGGTCCGTCGTCCCGTCGAGGACGCCGAGGACGACGTCGCCGGCGGCCGCGAACGCCTCGTCCATCTGCTCTTCGGCGTCGCGCAGGTCGAGGTCCCAGTCGCTCATACAGCAGGGTCGCGAGGCGCCGGCAAAAACGTTCGGACGCGACGCCCCCGCATTCCACCGGTGCCAGACCGGCGAGCGAATCGCCCGCGCGAGACGGCGCCCGCCCGGTCGCGGAGCGGTTAAGTGCCGTCCGGCCCGAGTGACGGCCATGGAACGCACGCGGCGGTCCCTGCTCGCGGGCGCGGCGTCGGTCGGCGTCGTCGGCGCGGCGGGGTGTCTCGGCGGCGGCAGCGGCGGCGGCAGCGGCGGCGGAAGCACCGGCGGCAGCGGCGGCGGGAACGCCATCGACGCGGGCGAGTACGACTGCGACCTCTCGGAGCCCTCGGACCCGGACCTAGACTTCCGACCCGTCATCGGCGACTCGGAGGCCGACGTGGTCGTGCGGGCGTTCGAGGACTTCACCTGCGGTCACTGCGCCACCTACAAGCTGGAGCACTTCCCGACGATTCGCGAGGAGTACGTCGCTCCCGGCGAGGTGCGCTACGAGCACTGGGACTTCCCGATCCCCGTCAACGAGGCGTGGGCGGTCCCCGTCGCCAGCGCGGCCCGAGGCGTGGGCGCCCGGAACGGCTCCGAGGCGTTCTTCGAGTTCGCCTCGGCGGCCTACGAGTCGCAGGGGAGCTACAGCGGCGAGGCGATCGGGGCCGCCGCGGAGGCCGCCGGTGCGGACCCCTGTGCCGCCGTCGCCGACGCGCAGTTCGCGGCCTACGAGGACGCATCGATGAGCGACCGGAGCGAGGGGCGATCGATGGGCGTCTCCGGCACGCCGACGATCTTCGTGAACGGCGAGGCGGTGGCCGACTACCGGGCGGAGACGATCGCGGCGGCGATCGACGAGGCGCTGTAGCGCCGCTCCCGCCGCGTCCGGCGGAACGGTTCTCCAGGCGCCGATCTTTTGCCCGTCCGCTCCGTTTTATAAACCGATGAGCGACGACAACCGCGGGGAGCGCCGACTGCTCGGCGCCGTCGTGCTCGCGGTGCTGGTCTCGCAGGTGCTCCTCTACCCCGGCGTCCCGGGCCTCGTGGTCGCGCTCGGCGCGCCGGGCGGGATCGACGCCGGGATGTGGTTCCTCGTCGCGGAGTTCGGCGCGTTCGTCTCCTTCGCGGTCGTCTGGGGCGCGGCCAGCGACGTGCTCGGCCGGCGCGTCCCGCTGATCGTCGCCGGCGCGCTCGGCGGCGCGGCCTCCTACGTCGCCCTGGCGGCAGTGCCCGGGCTCGGCCTCGGCTTCCGGGCGGCGCTCGCCGTCCGCGTCGTCGGCGGGGCGCTCACGATCGGCGCGTTCTCGCTCGCGGTCACGTCGCTGATGGACCTGGGCGGCGGCAACGGGCGCAACATGGGCACCGCCGGAACGGCGATCGGGCTGGGCGCGGCGGTCGGCTCCGTGGTCGGCGGCGCGCTCGCCGACCTCGACCCGTTCTACCCAGTGTACGCCGGCGCCGCGGTCCTCGCCGGCGCGGGACTGCTCGCGGCGACCGTCGACGACCGGGCGGTGGGAGTCGGCCTCGCGGACCGGGGCGACGACGGAGGAGCCGGCTTCCGCGACGTGCTCTCGCGGGCGCGGACGACTCCGGGCCTCCTCGTCCCGCTGGCGTTCGGCTTCGTCGACCGGCTCACGGCCGGCTTCTTCGCCCTCGCCGGGGTGTACTACTTCCAGGACCCGGCGACGTTCGGGCTCTCGGCCGGCGGCGCGGGGGCGACGCTCGCGCTCTTCTTCGTCCCGTTCGCGCTGCTCCAGTCGCCGTTCGGGTCGCTGTCGGACCGAGTGGGACGCTTCCTCCCCGTCGTGGTCGGCTCGATCGCGTACGGGGTCGTCACGGTCGGCGTCGGCGTCGCGCCGATATATCCGCTCGCGGCCGGGCTGATGGTCCTCGTCGGAGTCTGCGGCGCGCTGATGGCGCCGGCGACGATGGCGCTCGTCACCGACCTCGTCGAGCCCGAGGCCCGGGGCGCGGCGATGGGGCTGTTCAACGTGTTCGGCTCGCTCGGCTTCCTCGCCGGGTTCCTCGTCGGCGGGAGCGCCACCGAGGCGCTCGGGTACACGCCGGCGTTCCTCGCGGTCGGGGGGGTAGAGCTCGCGATCGCACTGGCGCTGTTTCCGGCCGTTCGGGAGATCGCGCCGGGCGAGGGACTCCTCGGGCTCCGCGGCGGCGCGGAGCGGTCGACCTCGAAGTGAGCCCCGAGTCGAGCCTTTTTAAGCCTCGCGCGCCCTCCGTCCGGGCAACCGATGGACCTCCTCGTCGTGGGCGCGGGCGAGATCGGCCGGTGGATCGCCGACACGGTGTCGGCCGACGAGTCGCCGGTGGACGCCGCGGTCGCGTTCGCCGACCGCGACCCCGACGTGGCCCGCGACGCCGCCGCGTCGCGCGAGGCGACGACGGTCCCGGTCGACGGCGACACGACCCACGACGCGGTGTGTCTCGCGGTGCCGATGTCGGCGGTCCCCGCGGCGGTCGAGGCGTATGCGCCCCGGGCGGAGCGGGCGATCCTCGACGTCTCCGGCGAGATGACCGACGCGGTCGCGGCGATGCGCGAGCACGCGCCGGGGCTCCAGCGCGCGAGCTACCACCCCCTGTTCGCGCCGCCGCGCGTCCCCGGCAACGTCGCCTGCGTCGTCGACGAGGGCGGGCCGGTCGTCGATGGGATCGCGGCCGCGATCGAGGCCGGCGGCAACGACGTGTTCGAGACGACGCCGGCCGAGCACGACCGGGCCATGGAGACGGTGCAGGCCGGCGCGCACGCGGCGGTCCTCGCGTGGCGCCTCGCGAGCGACGACGTGCGCGAGGAGTTCCACACCCCGGTCTCGGCCGCGCTGGACGACGTCGCCGACACGGTCACCGAGGGCGCGCCCGGCGTGTACGCCGAGATCCAGCGCGCCTTCGACGGCGCCGACGACGTGGCCGACGCGGCCCGCGAGCTCGCCGACGCCGACCGCGACGAGTTCGCCGACCTGTACGAGGCGGCCCGCGGCGACCGCGAGGGGCGGGAGCGACACGAATGAGCCGGCCGGAGCACTTACCCACATGATAGACAGAGAGGCGGTCCGGAACAACGCCAACTACCTGCGCAACGTCAGACCGATCGACCCCGAGGAGATCGCGGAGTACATCGAGGGGACGCCGCACCCGGCTGTCGTCCGCGAGACGCTCCGCGAGGAGGCGTTCGACCTCCGGCTGCGCGAGCGCGACGACGGACGCTTCGAACCGGTCCCCGAGGGGGCGATCCCCGATCCCGGCTGGGCGCCGACCGAGTTCCCCGACGGCTACGCGTTCGCCCTCGAAGACCTCCTCGTCGAGGAGTTCGGCGCGAACTGGCACCGCGGCGAGTCCGGCGAGGAACTCCGCGAGGCGGTCCGGCGGCTGAAATCGGACTACCTCTACGAGAACGACGTCGAGTACGACCGGATCGCGGCGCTCGGCTACGCGATCTATCACCTCTCCGCCTACTACGCGACGGTCGGCTACGTCCTCGACGACCTCGTCGAGAACGGCCTGCTCGACCGGACGCTCCGCGTCCTCGACGTGGGCGCGGGCGTGGGCGGCCCAGCGCTCGGCCTCCACGACTACCTCCCCGACGACGCCGTCGTCGACTACCACGCCGTCGAGCCGAGCGCCGCGGCCGACGTGCTCGACCGGCTGCTCGACGAGACCGGCCGCAACTTTCGCGCGACGATCCACGAGACGACCGCGGAGTCGTTCCTCGGGGTCGAGGACGGCGGTTCCGCGGCCGCCGCGGCCGGCGAACCCTTCGATCTCGTCGTCTTCGGCAACGTCCTCTCGGAGCTCGCGGATCCGGTCGCGGTCGCCGAGGCCGCGCTCGACCGCCTCGCCGACGACGGGAGCGTCGTCGCCTTCGCGCCCGCCGACCGCAACACGGCGATGGGGCTCCGCGAGGTCGAGCGCGCGGTCGTCACCCCGACCAGCGGCGTCGAGACGTACGCGCCCACGCTCCGGCTCTGGCCCGACGAGACGCCCTCCGACGGCGGCTGGTCGTTCGACGTCGCCGACGACCTCGGCGTGCCCCCGTTCCAGCGGCGGCTCGACGAGGCGGCCGAGCGCGGCGCGACCGACGAGCCGGGGGAGTTCGTCAACGTCGACGTGCAGTTCGCGTACGCGATCCTCAGACCGGACGGGAAGCGGCGCGTCGACGTGCGGGCGAGCGACGACCGCTGCGCGCGGATGGCCGACTCGGAGAGTCACGTCACCGACCGCGTGAACCTGCTCGCGGTGAAGCTCAGCCACGACCTCAGCGCGGGCGACAACGCCCTCTACCGCGTCGGCGACGGCTCGCAGGCGGTCGACCACTACCTCGTCTGCACGCGGGAGACCGCGCTCAACGAGGACCTCCGGCGGGCCGACTACGGCGCGGTCGTCTTCGTCGAGAACGGGCTCGTGCTCTGGAACGACGACGAGGGCGCGTACAACGTCGTCGTCGACGACGAGACGGTCGTCGACCTGGTCGCGCCCTGAGGCGGCGGCGTCCCCGGAGCCGCTCCCGTCGGATCAGTCCCCGCCGACGGGCTCGATCAGTTCCGGCCCGTCGACCGCGGGGGAGTTCACCCGCGTCGACACCGGATGCGCGGTCAGCTCGTCTGCCGGATACGGATCGAGAAGCGCGGCGGCCTCGTCGGGGTCGCCGCGGAGCCACGTCCCCTCCTCGTCCGGGTCCAGGATCACCGCCATACGGTGGTGGAGGTCGGCGACGAGCGCGTTCGGTTCGGTCGTCACGATCGTGAACGTCTCTACGGGGCCGTCGCTGTCATCGGTGTCGTCTCCCTCCTCCGACCCGCCGCCGAACGCGCCGAGCCCGGTCTGCGTCGTCTCGGGCTCGGGCGGCTCCCACCGCTCGTAGATCCCCGCCATCGCGAACGGGCGGTCGTCCGCGAAGGCGACCCGGTACGGCCGTTTTCCGGACGAGCGTCCGGCGGAGTCGTCGGGGCGCTCGACCCACTCGTAGAACCCGTCCGCGGGCACCAGACACCGCCGGCGCTCGAAGGCGTCGGCGAAGCTCCGCTTCTCGCGGACGGTCTCCGCGCGGGCGTTTATCAGGTCGAACGACTCGTCGGCCCAGCGAGGGGTCAGCCCCCACTCCATCCGGGTCGCGCGCGGGCGCCTCGTCGGCGATCACCGGGAGCTCCTGCCCGGGCGCGCAGTTGTAGCTGGGCTCGATGCCGCCGAAGTCGGCGTCGAACCGGGACTCGAGATCGTCCGCGGGAGTAAAAAGCGTATAGCGGCCGCACATTCTGTCGGTGATTCGTGCGGCGAGTAGTTAAATGCGAAGCGGGACAGGACGGTTCGACCGGCCGACGCGGGTCGGCACGGGGCGGTCGGCCGAGCGCCGCCCTCGTCCCTCCCCAGCCTCGGCGTCCGGCGGACGCGAACCGTCTCACGTCCGCCCGGCGCCTCCCTCGCGAGCCCCTCGCGCCCGCTCGTAAGCGGCCGCTCGGCGGCGCGCCGGTCGATGACGGCCGTGCGCTATCGCGCTTGGTATGGCCTTCGGCGCCTCGTTTATGAACTGTCGGCGCTCTCGCTCCCGTCGGGTTTTTGCCCGCGCGCCGCCGCGGTCGGGTATGCGCATCGAGAACAGCTTCATCCCGGTCGAGGGGGTCGGCGAGACGACGGAGCGCCGGCTGTGGCGCGAGGGCGTCACCGCGTGGGAGGAGTTCGACCCCGCCGTCGACGTCGCTGGCGTCGGCTCGACCACCGCCGACCGGATCGAGTCGTTCATCGCCGAGGCGCTGGCGCGCCTCGACGACGGCGACGCGGCCTACTTCGACCGCGCGTTCCCGAGCGGGGAGCGCTGGCGCCTCTACGAGAACTTCCGGGAGGAGACCTGCTTCTTCGACATCGAGACGACCGGGCTGGACGAGCACCGCAACCAAGTGACGACGGTGAGCTTCCACCGGGACGGCGAGACGACGACGCTCGTCGCCGGCGACGACCTCACCGCCGACCGCCTCCGCGAGCGGTTCGCGGACGCGAGCCTGCTCGCGACGTTTAACGGCGCGCGGTTCGACGTCCCCTTCCTAGAGACCTCCTTCGGCATCGACGTCGACACGCCGCACCTCGACCTGATGTACCCCTGCAAGCGGATCGGGCTCTCTGGGGGGCTGAAGCCGATCGAGAGGGAGATCGGGATCGACCGCGACCGCCCGGACCTGTCGGGCCGTGACGCCGTCCGGCTCTGGCGCGAGTACGAGCGCGGCGACGACGACGCGCTCGATCGGCTGGTCTCGTACAACCGCGAGGACACCGAGAACCTCCGGACCCTGGCCGACGTCGTCTGCGAGCGCCTTCACGAGGACGTGTTCGTCGGCGACGCTCCCGAGCGGTAGCGCGGGCCGAAACCGGCCGACTCGCGTCGGCTACGTCGCTTCCGCGTCGGGATCGACGGCCGCCTCCGCCGTCTCGGACTCCGCGTCGCCGTCGCTTTCGTCGGGGGCCGAGGCGCTCTCGTCGACCTCGTCGCCTTCGTCACCGGCGGCGTCGCCGTCGGGAGCGACCTCATCGCCGTCCGGGTCGGCCTCCTCGCCGTCGTCGCTCTCAGCGCCGTCGATGTCAGCGTCGACCCCGTCGCCGCCGCTTTCTGCGTCCGCTCCGGTTCCCCCCGCCGCGTCGTCATCGCTCTCGGTCGACTCCGCGTCCTCGGCCTCGCTCCCGGTCTCCTGAACCAGCTTCATCTCGCCGCGAGCGCGGAGCGAGCCGTCGATCTCGGCGCCGTCGTGGACCACGAGGTCGCCGGCCGAGACGTCGCCGCGCACGTGTGCTCCCGCTTCGATGGTGACCGTCCCGCCGCGCGTGGTGACGTCGCCGTGGATGACCGTGTCGGCGCCGATCGTGATCCCCTCGCGGGCGCGGAGGGAGCCGAACACCTCGTTGCGCTCGCCGACGCGCACGGACTCGGCGCGGAGGTTCCCGTGGATCCGGCAGTCGTCGCCGACCGTCGCGGGCGTCGAGACGCGCCACGCGTCGTCGGAGATCTCCGCGCCGCGCGGGACCAGCAGGGGGTCGCGCACGTCGTCGCCGTCCGCGAGCGCCTCCGCGAGCTCGTCGGCCGCGTCGGTCTCGCCGACGCGCAGGAGCTGCGAGAGGACGATGAAGTAGAAGACGATGGTGGGGACGGGGTTCCGGATGACGATCCAGCCGTTCGCCTCGAACCCCTCCTCGATCGACACGTCGTCGCCGATGTCGAGGTCGCCGGAGACCATCAGCCGGCCGGTGACGGTGACGCGCTCGCCGAGGTACGCGTCCTCGCCGACGAGCACGTTGCCGTCGACGGTACACCAGGTGTCGAGCCGGCAGTCGCCCTCGGCCTCGATGTCGTTTCCGACGCGCACGCGCTCCCCGATGGCGACGTTGCGCCCGCGGAGTCCGAACTCCACCGTCGACTGCCCGCCGACGAGCACGTCGCCGTCGACGACGAGGTCGTGCTCCTCGACGGTGGTCCCGGACGGGACGGCGAGCTCCTCTATCGGACCGTCTCCTCGCAGCGACACACCGGGAGCACTCCCTCCGCGATTATAAACCGTGTGGGGCGTCGGACGCGCGTCGGACGCCAATGCGGCTCGGGATCGAGTCGCCGCGCTCCCGAGGCCAGGCCACTACCCTTTTCAGTTCGGGACCGGAGACTCAGGTATGGGATTCGGGTCGTACGACGAGAGCGAACAGAAGGACCAGGACGTAGACACCGACGACGAGGGCGCCGTGAACGTCCACGAGCACGACCACGATGGCGATGTCTCCATCGAGGGCGGCGCCTCGACCGACGACCTTGTCGGGCGCCTCTCGGACATGAAAGACGACGACGCCGACGAGTAGACCGCTCGTCCGGGTCGGCGACCCGGCCGTGCCACGCTCCTTTTATCCGATCGCCGCCTACGACGCCACATGAGCACCGACCTGACGTTCACCGACGACGGCGTCGACGTCGTCTACGAGGGGACCGAGTTCGAGCTGGAGAAGGACCTGATCGAGGAGGCGACCGGCAAGGGATTTCGCGACGTGACCGACCACGAGGTCCTCCGGATCGTCGCCGAGGAACCCGATCTGGACGGCGAGCCGGTGCGGATCGGCGACGTGTTATAGGCCGACTCCCCGAAGCGGTACGATTTTACCCTCCGACCGGGTGTGCCGGGGTATGAACCCCCGAGACGCGCTCGCGACGCTCACGGATTCGAAGCGCGGCGCCGCGTTCGTCGGGTTGCTGATCGTCGTCGCCGCCGTCGGCGGCGCGTTCGCGCTCGGGATACTCGGCGTGCCGAGCGTCGCGGCCGTGGACAACACCTTCGGAAACGTGACCGACGAGACGACCGAGGTCAAGACGGACCTCGTCGTCTCGAACCCGAACCCGATCGGGGTCGGACTCGACGGCGTCTCGGCGAACTACACCGTCTCGATGAACGACATCGAGATGGCGCGGGGCGGTCGCGATGGCGTCTCCGTCGGCACCGGGAACTCCACGGTCCCCCTCGAGACCGACCTCCGGAACGACGCGATCCCGTCCTGGTGGGTCAGCCACGTCCGGAACGACGAACGCACGACCGTCGACATCGACGCGAACGTCACCTCGGGGCTCCTCGGTCGGAGCGTGGAGTTCAGTCAGGGCCGCGAGGTCACGACCGATCTGCTCGGCGCGTTCAACTCCGAGGAGACCCGACCGGCGAACGCCGACAGCGCGCTGACCGACGACCCGATCCTCTACGTCAACGAGACGCGGGGCGCGTGGGGGAGCGTCAGCGAGGCCGAGACGCCGATCGACATGGCGTTCACCGTCTACAACCCGAACCTCGAACCGTACGTCGTCACCGAGATCGGCTACGACGTCACGATGAACGGGGTCGAGATGGCGTCGGGACGGACCGAGGAGGGGTACGTGATCGAACCGCGCGGCACCGAGACGATCGCGTTCACGACCGCGCTCCGGAACGCCCGGCTCGACGAGTGGTGGGTCACGCACCTCGACAAGGACGTTCGCGGTCACCAGGTGAGCGGCCTCCGGATCGACTTCTACGCGGTCGTCGAGCTACCGACCAGCCAGGCGGTCACCGTCCCCCTCGACGAACTGACGTACGAGGAGACGATCGAGACCGACATCTTCGACGAGGGCGACGACGTGCGGGACTCGGACGGCTCCGCCGACGGTGAGAACTCCCAAGACGGCGCCACCGACGATGGCTCCGAGACCGGCGATGGCCCCGGAGGCGGAGGGAACGAGACAGACGACGGGACCACCACTGACGGGGAGTCCACGACCGACGGGACCACCGACGGAGGCGCTACCGACGGGGGAACGGACGACAACACTACGGGCGACGGAACGGACGACGGCGACGATGGAGTGCTCCCGCTGTAACGGGGCCCCGGACGCCGTTCGACCGGAACTCCGGTCCCTCAGTCCGCGGCGTCCCGGACGCCCGACTCACCGTCCGACAGCGTCTCGGGGAGCTCGCCGTCGTATCCCTCCGGCACGTACGGACAGAGGGGGTCGCTTCCGAGGGGATCCCCCGTCGCCGCGAACGCGCGGGAGCGGCTCCCCCCGCAGACGTGCCGGAATTCGCAGGCGCCGCACTTCCCCGCGAACTCGTCCGGCTCTCGGAGCGATTCGAACAGCTCCGTATTCCGATAGATATCGACGACGGATCGGTCACGGACGTTGCCGGCCGACTTCGGGAGGAACCCGGACGGGTACGTCTCACCGGTGTGGCTGACGAAGGCGAATCCGCGGCCGGCCGTGACGCCGCCGCGCCGGCGAACGCCGGTCTCGTCGCCGCCGCGCTGGAGGCCGACCCTGCGATAAAAGGGCGCCTCGGTGGTCTTGACGCCGAACCGCTCGGCCTCGGCGACGTCGTGGAGCCACTCCATCACGGTCTCGGCCCGCTGCGGGGAGACCGGGTCGAGGATCCGCCCGCGTCCGACGGGGACGAGGAAGAAGACGCTCCATAGCACCGCACCGAGCTCTCGGACCCGGTCCCGGATCGCCGGCAGTTCGTCAACGGTCTCCGCGCAGACGGTGGTGTTGACCTGCAGCGGGATCCCCGCCTCGCGGGCCGCCCGCGCCGCGGTCAGCGTGTCCGCGAAGCTCTCCTCGCCGCGGAACCGGTCGTGGCGCTCGCGGGTCGCCCCGTCGAGGCTGAGGGCCATCCGCCGGATCCCGGCGTCGGCGAGCGCCGCGACGCGGTCCGGGGTCAGCGACGCCGTCCCGCTCGGCGTGATCGTCATCCGGTGGCCAAGCCCGTCGCCGTACGCCACCAGCTCGGTGAGGTCCTCGCGGGCGAGCGGGTCGCCTCCGGACAGGACGACCAGCTGTCCGTCGCCGAACGCCGCGGCGTCGTCGAGGAGCCGCTTCCCCTCGGCCGTCGTCAGCTCGTCCGGGTGGCGCTTCGGCTTCGCGTCGGCCCGACAGTGACGGCAGGCGAGGCCGCACGCCTGCGTCACCTCCCAGATCAGAACGAGGGGACGGCGGTCCGCGTCGAAGTCGTCGAGCATGTGCTCCCGTCGGAGTAGGACCCGGACCCCCTTGTCCGACACCCCGAACGTGTTCAGGGAAGGTCACCCCCGTCGGACGCGGGTCGAACCCGCCGCCCGCCCTCGATCCCGCTTGATGGCGTCCGGACGTCGGTCCTATCCGATTGCGCCCCGATCCGATTGCGCCCCGATCCGATTGCGCCCCTATTCGACTGCGCTCCGGATCTCGCGGACGAGCCGCAGCACCGACCGCCACTGGTCGATCGATCCGGGGACCGCGTCGCCCGACCCGCCGCCGCGCTCGGCGATCGCGGTCTGGACCGCTCGCGGGTCGCTGACCCGCCGGAACTCCAGGTCGGGACCGCCGGCGACCTCGATCACGACCGTTCCGTATCCGAACGCGGACCCGGTGATCGACTGGTTGTACGCGGTGTTCTGCACCTTTTCGAGGCCGACCCGCCTGACGGTCAGCCCGAGTACGCCGCGCTTGGCCCACAGGGCCCGGTCCGTGAGTAGGAAGCGGGTCCGTCGCACTCGGAGCACCGCCCACGCGGCGATTCCGATCCCGATGACGACTCCCGCGACGAGCCGCGGGTCCACGGTCGCCGCGGCCGCGACCGCGAGCGCACTCACTACGCCCCCGACGACGGCCTCGGGGAGCGCCGCCGAGAGCCGCGGTCGGCCTCGCCAGACGACGCGTTCGTCGTCGCGCCGATACCACCAGTCGTCGCTCATGGCTCGTCCGCCGACGATTGCTCGGCCGTCGCGTCGTCGACGGTCGACGGCGTGCGCTCGGCGAGTTCTGCCTCGTCCCGCGCGCTCTCGGAGCCGTCGGTCACCGCCTGCCGGATCGCGGTGAGCTCCCGGAGGATCTCGTTCAGCACGTGCTCCTCGGCCGCCGCGCCTCGGTCGCTCCCCTGTCGGCGGTCGACCTCTCTCGCGATCAGCTCTTGGACCGACGCCGGGTCCGGAATGCTCCTGAACTGCAGCTCGACGCCCGAGCCGCCGGCCGTGCTGACGTCGACCGAGCCGTACCCGAACGACGACCCCAGCGCCGACTGGCTGTAGGAGATGTTCTGCACCTTGTCGAACCCGATCTGCTGGACGTCACGAGAGAGGATACCTCGCTTGCTGTAGAGCCCCCGATCCGTCACGACGTAGTTCGTGTTCCGGTATTGGAGGTACGCCGCCGCGAGGATCGGGATGCCGATGAGGACGAGCGAGAGCGGAATCCCGACGATGAACGCGGGGACGACGCTGTACTTGTGCGGCGTGCTCGCCCACAGGATCGATTCGTCGTCTTCGAGCGTGAGCCAGTCCAAGTCGATATCCGCGGTGTCGGACGAACCGCCGTTCGATGCGTCCCGGAGGGCCATATCGGACATGCGAGACCCGATAGACGGGCGAGTCAGAAAACCGTACCGACGGCCGCTCGGAAGGCGTCTCGCCGGATCGGACCATCCTCCCGTCCCTCCGGCCGCGGCGGCCGGAACGACGCCCCGATCGTCGGAGGCACTGGTATCGCCCCACACGCCCCGTTACGCCGGTCGATCGCAGATGCGTTACGTCAAGTGATTTTCGACGCGAATCGCCACATTAGATATAGCGATATGCACTTTATCTGTTCGAATCACGACGTACATCCGTCGATACTAAAACGACGAAATTCTACTGAAGCTCGCGAACTAGTCCAATAACCGGTAGACGTTCGCTTCGTACGTCTCCCGGACTTGGTCGCCCCAGTTGTGCGTGTAGGTGTCGATCACGTCGTCGGCGACGTCGCCGCGCAGGTATTTGACCACGCCGCGGTCGCCGGTCCGGTCGCGAAGGTGCGTCGTGAAGAAGTGCCGGAAGTAGTGGGGCGTGACGTTCTCGGCGGCGCCGCCCCCGGTCCGGTACCAGCCCGCCTCGCGGGCGTACCGCTCGACGACGTGTCGCACCGCCTGCGGGTCGAGCCGCTCCCCCCATCCCTCCGCCGTGCCGACGAACAGGGGGTCCGCCGACGAGGGGCTGTCGGGTCGGATCGCCAGCCACCGTTTCAGCGTCCGGGCGAGCTCGTCGTCGACGGGGATCACCGTCCCGCGCTTCCGCTTGTTCGACGCCGTCCGTACCTCGCCGTTCAGCTCCTCGCCGACCGTCGCGTCAGGAGTCACGTACAGTGAATTCGGACGATCCGCGAGGATCGCTCGCGTGCCGAGGTCGTACGCGTCCCGGAGTTCCGCGTCGTCGACGGCGAGGTCGCGGAGGTCGAGGTTGCAACACTCCCCGACTCGCATCCCGGTCTTGAGCAACGTCACCACGAGAGCCCGATGGAGCGGGTGGCGGATCCCGGCAACGAACCCGCGCATCGCCGGCACGGAGATGTCGCGCCGAGCGGGGTCCTTGTCGACCGTCTCGTCCATCTCCTCCATCACGAGCGTCATGGGGTTCCCGTCGAAGACGCCGACCTCGGTCATATACCCGTAAAACCGGTGGAGGTAGGCGGCGTACGTCGCCACCGTGCTGTCCGCGACGTCGCCGCGCAGCGAGTGGACGAACGACATGCAGTCGCGGTGCGTGGCCGACGCGGGCGCCGTCTCCGGGCCGAGAAACGCCTCGAACCGGCGCAGAACGCGCTCGTAGGACTCGCGGGTGCGCTCCGTCTTCCCGTGGTACGTGAGATCGTCGATGAAGTAGCCGACCGGGTCCGAGACCTCGTCCGGCGCTCGGGCGCTACTCATCGGTGAGGGTGTACCCGCCTTTCCGCCCGTTGTACCGGACGCGGTTGCGGTCCTGTAACGCGTCGAGCGCGTCCTCCAACCGGTCCTCGAAATCCCCGACTACCGTCTCGACGAGTTCCTCCCACGAGAGCGGCCCGTCGGCGAGCCGGGTTTCCACCCTGGTTTCGAGGCTCTGACCCTTGGGGTCAGACCCGGTCGGATCCGGTTCGGCGGTCTTCTCGGATTCGACCGTCGAGAACCCCCGGCGACCGGCCTGTACCATGGTCCTGACGAACTCGCTCTGCGACATGTCGAGCTCGTCAGCGTGCTCTCGCCACCGATCCTTCTGCTCGGCGGGGACGTAGGTCTTCACCGAGCGGCGGTCGTCGCTCATCGTTCGCGTTCGACTTCTCGGGCCGCCGACTTCAATCTATCCCAGATCTCTGGATAAGTGACCTTATACTGATTTCTAGAGCGATATTTGGCCCGTTACGACATAGTTATCCGTATTTATAGAGCTCTGAGTTTGTCTTATAGTACCAGCAAACAGGATATAATATTATACCGTCGTCAAGAAATAGTCGTACGCCGGTGGTCAGAATACGCCACCCGACATCTCGTTAGAGCGGGCTCCCTCGATCCGTCGCGTCGCGATCCGCCTCGGTGGGCCGTGGTTCACTCTCTGTTTTGAGTTCCTCCTCGACGGATACGCCCTGCGGAGCGCACGGCGTCGCGTCGGCCGACTCGGCCATAACGCGTCTGGTCGACCGTGGCTTAGGGCGCTCTCCCAGCGTCCCGCCCGGACTCGGAACTTCCGCGCCGGCGGGATCGCTCTCGATACCGCGGTTCGCCTGCAACAAGTGTATCGTATGTCGCTATAGAAACTGTCGGGATCAGACTCGGATCTCGGAAGTCGCGTCGTCGACGTCGAGGGCGGCTATCGCGCGCTCGACTCGCGAGTCGCCTTCGGCCGCGTTCCGCATCAGGACGGTCTCGCTCGGGAAGAGGTGCTCTCCGACGACGAGACCGTGGTCGCGGGCGGTCGATCCGGTGACGGTGAGGTAGACGCCGAGGCCGTTTCGCGCGATGCCCGCTTCCTCCTCCTCGTCGGGATTCGGATAGACGAAGTCGATCCCGTCGAGCGCGTCCGTGCCGAGCACTGCCGTGACCAGCCGCTCGTACCGAGGCGAGATGCACAGCGGCCCCTCGTAGCCGGCGAGGAAGGCTCGGTCGAGGTCGGTCCCGGGGCGGAGGCGTTCGGGGCGAGCCATCAGCGTGTGGTAGACGGTGTCACCGAGCCCGTTGACCACCCGAACGTCGGTGTCGACGGGGTCGATCCGCTCGTTGACGTCGGCGATCTCGCCGAGCCCCTCCGGTCTGATTCCGACGACCTCCTCCAGAACGAGGTCCGCAGAGTCGAACCCGAGCGCGAACTCGTGGGTTCGGAGGGCGCGGAACGGCTCCTCGCGACCGACCAGCTTCAGTCTGACGTCGCCGAGATCGACCGTGGCGGCGTCGAAGACGATGCGGCGTGGCTTTCCGTCCCTGTCATCGCGCAGCAGCGTGAACTCCGGCTCCGTCGGGGCGTCCGGGTCGGAGTACTCGGCGAGCCGCTTGTAGGGGCCCTGGTCGGCCTCAACACGGTCCTTCGTGATCGCCTTCTCGTAGCGGAGCGTGTTGCTCACGCCGTCCGCGAGCCGTTCCAGCCGATCGTCGCGGCCGACGGCCGCGATCCGTTCGAGGACCGCTTCGAGGGGTCGGCCCTTCCGCGGGACGGCGACCGGTACCGGTTCGCTCATTACCCGAGATGGGTCGTGACGGGTGAAACGGGTTGCGCTTTCCGTCGGGAGGACCGACCCTCCCGTCCGACGTGCTCGCGATAAAGAGAAATTCTACCGAGACGCCGTCTACGGCCCGAACGCCTCGTTGAGTCGCTCCCGGAACGCCTCCAGCTCTTCCAAGTGGTCGTTGATGTCGTCGAGTTCGGCCTCGACGTCGTCGAGGTCCTCCCCGAGCCGGTCCTCGATCTCGGTCAGCCGGGTGTCGACCTCCGCGAGGTCGTCCCAGAGGTCGTCGAACTCCTCGTCGAAGCGACCCAGTCGGGACTCCACGTCCTCGACGCGGTCCGCCGTCGACTCGGCCGCGGCCGCGGCGTCGTCGACCTCCTCGTACAGCGTCTCGATATCGTCGTCGACGTCGTCGAGCGCCTCGTCGAGCGCGGCCGTCTCCTCGTCGATCCGCGAGACGTCGTCGGTCACGTCCCCGACCGTCGCCTCCACGTCGTCGACGGCGTCTTCGACCCCGTCCACGCGGTCGCTGACGCCGTCGACGCGCTCCGTGACGGCGTCGACCTCCGTCGAGACCGCGTCGACCGAGTCGTCGACTCCGGAGACCGTCTCGCGCAGGTCCTCGCGGTCGGCGTCGGCCGTGTCGACCCGCTCGTCCAGGGCGTCCATCTCGGACTCGACGCGCTCGACCTTTCTGTCGAGCTCGTCGAGGATCTCCCGGGCCGTGCCCTCGCCGTCGATGAACTCCGCGAGCGCGTCGGCGTACGCCTCGATGTCGGCGACGCTCGACTGGAGGCGAGCGATGCGGACGTCCACGCTGCGCGGAACGCCGGCATCGAGCTCCTCGCTGAGGGTGTCGAGGTCCTCCTCCGCGACTTCACCGGCGCGGATCTCGGCCGCCAGCGCGGCCGCGATGCCGTCTTCGGGGACGGCCCCCGGCTCGGAGCCGGCGGCGGGCGGACCGCTCCGTCGGTCCTCGGCTTCGCCGGTCTCCGACTCCTCGCCGGTCTCGTCCTCGCCGTCGGCGCCAGCGTCCTCGGCAGTCTCGGACACCGGTTCCGACTCGTCCGCTGCCTCCTCGCTCTCACCGGTATCGTCGTCCTCCGGGGCTTCTGTCGACTTCCCGGACTCGTCGTCACGGACCGTGACCGCCGGGGTGCCGACCGCGGAGACTGTTCGCGGCTCGGGGGCGGCGGTCTCGTCGTCGCTCTCGGCGGCCGGTGCGTCCCCCGCGTCGGCCGTCGCCGCTGCCGGCGTCTCAGCGTCGACTTCCGCGTCGGCCTCCGCCTCGGCGACATCCGCGGACGCCCCCGTCTCGCTCGCCTCGGCGACCGGGTCCTCCATCCCGGGAAGGGTGGCGCGGTCGCCGGAGAGCACCTCCCTGACGGCGTCGGTGTCGCCGGTGCCGAGGACGTCTTCTATCTCCTCGTCGACCGGGACGTGCTCGATGACGGGCGTGCCGAGGAACCCGTCGAGGTCCGGGTCGTCGTCGCGGATCCCATACACGGTCTCGACGGTGTCGCCCGGGTCGAGCACGCGCTCGAACTCGACGCGGTGGTCCTTGTACGCCGTCCAGTTCTCGCTCTCGTACTCCGGGTGGAACCCGATGCGGTCCATCGGGAACGACTCCGGGATGCGGTCGACGATCCGCACCCGGACCGGGTCGTCGCGGGTCGAGGAGAGCTCGTAGGTGACCGCGGGCACGGGGAACGCGTCGTCGGTGAAGGACTTCTCGACGCGAATACCGTCCTCGTCGACGGTCGTCGTCGCTTCTGCCGTCCGTTCGCTCATACGGAGACCCTCCCGGAGCAGGGGCTTAAATTCCACGGGCCGCGTTTCGGCGCTGATAACCACCGCCGGCCCGAGGTCAGGGGACTCGACCGCCGAGATCGGACCGGCTACAGGTCGATCCGGTCACCGATCTCGACGATATCCAGCCGGTTCGGGTGGTCGAAGCTCCGCACGTGCTCGTGGAGCGCGGTCGGGTCCGCCGTCAGCCCCTTCCACATGTCCCAGTGCGTCGGGACGAGCCGGTCCAGTTCGAGGTCGTTCGCGGCCTTCGCGACCTCGTTCTCGTCGCTGTACCACTTCGTGCGGACCGGCTCGCCCGTCTCCTTGTCGGGGACGTTGCCGACGGACCCGAACGCCAGGATTCCGAGGTCGACGTCGAACTCGTCGGCGAGCCCCGGGAACGACGCCGCGGGCTTGCTGTCCCCGGCGTGGAAGACGGTGCCGGCGTCGTGTTCGATCACGTACCCGACCGGATGTGTGGCGTCCGGGTCGTGCGTCTCGACGACGTGAACCGCGAACTCGCCGATCCGCAGTTCGTCGCCCTCGGTCACCTCCAGGAAGGCCTCCTCGTCGACGTCCCACTCGTCGGTCCACCGTTCCTCCTCGCGCGCGACCGCGAGCGAGTCGTCGGGCGCGACGAAGTCGGCGTCGGTGTTCGCGAGGATCGGCGCCTGCGAGGGCCCGTGGACGTGGTCCGTGTGCTCGTGGGTCGCGAGCACCGCGTCCGCCTCGTCGACGTCGGCCGGGTCGAACGGGACCGGGATCATCCGGACCGTCCGGGGCGGGTCGCCCGTCCCCGCGTACGGGTCGATCCAGAGGACGGTGCCCTCGCTGCCCTTGATCGCGAAGCCGTTACAGCCCAGGTACCACAGCGCAACCGTGTCGGGGTCGGCGCCGGCCACCGCGCGCGGCAGCCAGTCGCCCCAGTCGGAGTCGGCCATGCCGGTCGTTGCGGCGGCGCGCCGGGTAACGATTCCGGAGTGGCTGCGAATTCCCGGATCGAGACGCGGATTATGTCTTCTATCAGACGACTCGATTCCGTCCGAATCCGCACAGGTATACTGTATATCGCTATACCGAATATGCGGACGATCGAGATCGACGATCTACCGCGAGAGGCGCTCGGCGGTGGGTTCAGCCGATGCCGGGAGCCGATCAGCCGCGGAAGAGCTTCACGACCTCGTCGGCGACCCCCGACTCGACGGCGAGGATGTACCGCTCCGAGGGCTCAAGCATCGTCTCCGGACCGGCGAGCGCCTCCCGGTCCGCGGTCGAGATGAGGAGGCTCCCCGTCGGGAGCGCGACCTCGTCGAGCCGGTGCCCCGCCACTGGGGCCGACTCGGTGACGGTGAGCTCGATGATGTCGAGCTCCGCGGTGGGGAACACGAGCGTCCGGATCCCCTCGCCGGTGAGCATGTCGGCCGCGTGGTCGCCGCCGAGCGACGTCGGGATCAGCGTGGCGTCGACGACCTCGTCGCGTCCCTCCTCGGTCCGGGCCTCCGACCGGGCGAGCGTCCGGATCGACGGTGCGAGGTGGTGCGCCGTCATACAGACCTCCATGTTCGTCCCCGTCTCGTCGGTGAGGGCGGCGATGGCGTCGGCGCCGGCGAGGTCCGCCTGTTTGAGGATCGACACGCGCGTGGCGTCGCCGTGGATGACCGGTCCAAGGTACGCGTCCGACAGTTCCTCGACGCGCTCCCCGTCGGCCTCGATCAGCACCACGTCGTGACCGCGGTCCGTGAGGTTCTCGGCCGCCTGCAGCCCGACGCGTCCGCCGCCCGCGATGACGAACCGCTTCGTCCGGGTCATCGGGGCGGCTCTCGGTCAGCGCCGGTCTCGATTCGCCTCGGACTCCGATGCGTCCGGTACATCGGTTTCGAGCCTCGTCCGCCGATCGGATAAAACGTTATGAGAGTTCATCACAATTACTGACACAGCAAAATCAACCCGGCAAATGAAGTGTTTGCACAATCCCCGCTTCAACTGGACGATGGACGACACAGGAAACGAACGATCCGATCGATGAGTGGAAGTCAGACTCGGTCTCCCGAGGCCGAGCTCGGTCTGCTCGACGCGACGATGATCGGTATGGGGGCGATGATCGGTGCCGGCATCTTCGTGTTGACCGGGCTGGCAGCCGAGATCGCCGGCCCGGCCGCGATCGTCGTCTTCGCGCTGAACGGGGTCGTCACCGCGTTCACCGGGCTGTCGTACGCCGAGCTCGCGAGTTCGATACCCAAGAGCGGCGGCGGGTACGCCTTCGTCCGGGAGATCTTCGACGACCTCTCGTCGTTCATCATGGGCTGGATGCTCTGGTTCGCGTACATGATCGCGGGAGCGCTGTACGCGCTGGGCTTCGCCCCGAACTTCCTGGAGCTGTTACACGTCTACCGGATCGTCCCGCCGCCGGGAGAGGTCGGCGCGGTCGCTCTCCCGGTCGTCGACGCGGCGCTCCCCGTCGGCTTCCTGCTGGCGTTCGTCGCGGTGCTGGGCCTAGTAGCGCTCAACGCGGTCTCGACCGCGGCCAGCGGGAGCGCCGAGACCGTGTTCACGATCATCAAGGTGTCCATCCTGGTTGTGTTCGTCGCCTTCGGGCTGGCGTCGCCGATGTTCTCCGGGGCGGAGTTCCAGCCGCTGTTCCCGGAGGGGAGCGGGGCGGGCGCGGTCCTGCCGGCGATGGGGCTCACGTTCATCGCCTTCGAGGGGTACGACCTCATCACTACCGTCACGGAGGAGGTGGAGAACCCCCGCGAGAACATCCCGAAGGCGATCTTCGTGAGCCTCGCGGTGACCGTCGTCGTCTACCTGGCCGTCGTCGCCGTCGCCATCGGGACGCTCGGCGCGAGCGGGCTCGCGGAGGCGGGCGAGGCCGGCATCGCCGCGGCCGCGACCTCCTTTATGCCCACGGACCTGCCGATCATCCGGAACGGCGGCGCGCTCGTCGTCTTCGGAGCGGTGTTCTCGACGCTGACCGCGCTGAACGCGGTCGTGATCGCCTCCTCGCGGGTCGCGTTCTCGATGGGACGCGAGGGGCAACTCCTGCCCTCGTTCGGGCAGATCCACCACCGCTACGGGACGCCGTTCGTCGCGATCCTCGCCAGCGCGGTGGTGATGCTCGGCTCCGTCGCGCTCCCGACCCAGAGCGCCGGCAACATGTCGAGCCTCTTCT
Organism: Halorubrum sp. SD626R; assembly: GCF_001261915.1. GTDB lineage: Archaea > Halobacteriota > Halobacteria > Halobacteriales > Haloferacaceae > Halorubrum. The sequence continues at coordinate 5,210 of NZ_CVRT01000067.1, read as the reverse complement.
TCCTGCTGTCGTTCGTCATCGTCAACGTCGCCGCGATCAGGCTCCGCCGCGAGCGCCCGAACATGTACCGCCCCTACGAGATGCCCTTCTACCCGGCGCCGCCGCTGATCGGGATCGCGCTCAACCTCGTCCTGACCGGGGTGCTCGTGGAGTATCTGCTGCGGACGGATCCGCTGGCGCTGGGGCTCAGCGCGGCGTGGATCCTGCTCGGCGGCGTCGCGTACCTCGCGCTGAACCGGTTCCGCGCGGAGGCGGAGACCGGCGCCGCGGCGGCCGACACCGAAATCACCCCGGAGGCTGAAGAGTAACCCATGACCAGTTCACTCGACGTCGTGATCGCGGGCGGCGGACGCGTCGGCTTCCAGACGGCGGAGATCCTCGCGGACCGCGGCCACGAGGTGACGATCATCGAACGCGACGAGCGGATCGTCTCCGAGATCGCCGACGAGTGGGTCGCGACCGTCATCCGCGGCGACGCGACCAACCCGGACATCATCGAACAGGCGGGCATCGAGCGGGCCGACGTGATCGCGTCGCTCACCGGCGAGACGGGACTGAACCTCGCCGTCTGTCTGGCCGCGACGGAGCTGTCACCGGAGATCCGAACGGTCGCCCGGATCGACCGCGCCGCCGGCGAGGCGTACACGCGGTTCGTCGACGCGGTGCTGTTCCCCGAGCGCGCCGGTGCCCGCGTGGCGGCCAACGAGGTGGTGGGTAGCGACGTCCAGACGCTGGCGGACGTGACGGGCGACCTCGACATCATGCTGATCCGCGTCGCCGAGGGCGCGCCGGCCGCGGGGAAGTCGCTCACCGAGGTCCGCTTCCCGGCCGGCGCGATCGTCGTCTCCGACGCCGACGGCCACCGGGTCGCCCGTCCGGACACGACCCTGACGCCGGGGGAGCGCTACGTCGTCGCCGTCGAGTCCGAGGTCGCCGACGAAGTGATGAACCTGATGCAGGGGTAGCGTCCGGGGGTCGGAAGCGAACCCGACCGCGACGCCCTCACTCGCCGCCGACCGCCCACTCGGCGTCGAGTTCGCGGTGCGTGAACGGGAGCGCGTCCTCGCCGCTGTAGCTCGCGACGAGGTGCCCGTCGCCTTCCAGGTAGTACTTGTAGGTGGTGAGCCCCTCCAGCCCGACCGGGCCGCGCGCGTGGACCTTCCCGGTCGAGATGCCGACCTCGGCGCCGAGGCCGTAGCGGTAGCCGTCGGCGAAGCGCGTCGAGGCGTTGTGGAAGACGCTCGCGGCGTCGATCCCGGTCATGAACGCGTCGGCGGTCGCCCGGTCCTCCGTCACGATGGACTCGGTGTGTTTCGAGCCGTGCGCGTTGACGTGTTCGACCGCCTCGTAGGCGTCGCCGACGAGCTTGATCGACAGTTCGAGGTCGCCGTACTCGGTGTCCCAGTCGTCGTCCGTCGCCGCGCCGACGTCGACGATCTCGCGGGTCGCGGCGTCGCCGCGGAGCTCGACGCCCGCCTCCTCGTAGCGGTCGACGAGGTCGGGCAGGAGATCGGGCGCGATCGACTCGTTCACGAGCAGCGTCTCGACCGCGTTGCAGACGGCCGGGTACTGGACCTTCGCGTCGAAGGCGACGTCGGCGGCCATATCCACGTCAGCGTCGTCGTCGACGTAGACGTGACAGACGCCCTCCGTGTGGCCGAGCACCGGGATCTGCGTGTTGTCCTGGATGTACGAGACGAACTCCGAGGAGCCCCGCGGCATCACCAGGTCGACCGCGTCGTCGCGTTCGAGGAGGCGGTCGACCTCCTCGTGGGCCTCGACGAGCCCCGCCCAGCCGTCGGGCAGGTCCGCGGTCGCCTCGCGGATCACGCGGTGGAGGACGCGGTTCGACTCGCTCGCCTCGCTGCCGCCCTTGAGGATGACGGCGTTACCCGACTTCAGCGCGAGCGCCGCGATCTGGACGAGCGCGTCCGGCCGCGATTCGAAGACGGTCGCGACCACGCCGATGGGCACCGAGACGCGGAACAGCTCCAGCCCCTCGTCGAGCTCGCGGGCCGCGAGCGTCCGGCCGAGGGGGTCCTCCTGCTCGGCGACGGATTCAACCATCCCGGCGATGTCGTCGAGCTTCGCCGCGTCGAGCTTCAGGCGGTCGACGAGCGCCTGCGAGTACTCGCCGCGCGCCAGCATCTCCTCGGCCGCCTCGACGTCCCGCGCGTTCGCGTCGAGGATCGCCGCCTCGTTCGCGCGAAGCGCGTCGGCGATCGACCGGAGCGCGTCGTTCCGGGTCGCCTCGTCGGCGTTGGCGAGCCGCAGCGCGGCCCGCCCCGACTCCTCGATCAGTTCGTCCGTGTCCCGCTCGACCTCCGTCGTTTCACTCATTCGTCTCACCCGCTGTCGGCACGAATAGCGTGCCCGTCGGTTTAGCGGCTGCGATCCGCTCCAGCACGTCCCGTCTCTCTGACCCGGCGATGACGGCGGGCGCGCCGTGCTCCGCCACGTCGCGGGCGCCCTCGACCTTCGTCTGGATCCCGCCGAACTCGGAGGTCGTGCTCTCGCCGATGAGCTCCCGGACGGCGTCGTAGTTCGCGCCCACGGCCTCGATGAGCGTCGCGTCCGCGTCGCGCTTCGGATTCCCGGTGTAGACGCCGCCGACGTCGGTGAGCGTGACCAGGAGGTCGACGCCGAGCGCGATGGCGACCGAGGCCGACAGCATGTCGTTGTCGCCGATCCGCAGCTCGTCGGTCGCGACCGCGTCGTTCTCGTTGATGACGGGGACGACGCCCCACTCCAGGAGGGTCTCGACGGTGTTCGTGAAGTTGTCGAACCGCTCGGGGGTGTCGAGGTCGGCGCCGGTCACGAGGATCTGCGCGACCGGCTGGTCGTACCGGTCGAAGCTCTGCGTGTAGTGACGCATCAGGAGGCTCTGGCCGACCGTCGACAGCGCCTGGCTCTCCTCGATCTCGTCGCGCCCCTCGTCGACGTCGACCGCGGCGTTCCCGCCGCCGTTCCCGAGCCGGCCGATACCGGCGCCGACGGCCCCGGAGGAGACGAGGACGACCTCCTTGCCGCGACGGCGGAGGTCCATCACGTCGGCGACGAGCTTGTCGAGCTTCACGCGGTCGAGCCGCGACTCCGCGTCGGTGAGGGAGTTGGTGCCGGCCTTCACCACCACGCGGTCGGCCTCGGCGGCCGCGGTCCGCGTGCGCTCGACGGCCGCCGCGTCCACCGCCCCGGCGGCGACGCCGTCACTCGTCATCGAACGCCTCTGCGAGCTCCCGCGAGCGCTCCTCGGCCGCCGCGACGGCGTCGATCACCGCCTCGTCGGCGTCGCTGTCCCACAGGACCTCCATCCCCTCGATCGTCGTCCCGTTCGGCGAGCAGACCGCGTCGATGAGCTCGTCCACGGTGCGGTCGTCGCGGAGGACGGTCTCGGCCGCGCCCTTGAACGTCTGTGCCGCGAGCGTCTCGGCCTGCTCGGGGTCGAGCCCCCCGTCGATCCCGGCTTGCTTCACCGCGTCGATGAGGTAAAACGCGAAGGCGGGGCCGCTGCCGTTGACGGCGGTCGAGACGTCCATCAGCGACTCGCCGACCTCCACGAACTCGCCGGCGTCGTCGAGCATCGCGCGGACCCCGTCGGTGAGCCCTTCGTTCGTCGCCGCCGCCGCCATGTCGCCGGTCTCCGCCGCGAGGTTGGGCATGATCCGGACGACCGTCGCGGAGGTCCGCTCGGCGACGAAGTCGCGGGGGAGCCCCGCGGCCAGCGTCACGAGCTGCTGATCGGCGCTCAGATCGAGGTCGGCCAGCACGTGCTCGGCGACGTCGGGTTTCACGGCGAGGATGACGATGTCCGCGTCTCTCGCGGCCGCGACGTCGTCCGTCGTCTCGTCGGCGGCGTCCTCGATGCCGGCGAGCACGTCCGGGTCGATGTCGATCGCGGTCAGGTGATACGATCCGGTCCTCGCGAGGCCGCGCAGCAGGGCACCCCCCATGTTTCCGCAGCCGATGACGCTCACGCGTGTCATGTTACCTGCAGGGAGAACGCTCAGGGTCATACCAACTGCGGTTTCGGCGAGACCGCCGCCGGAGGCGCCCAGAGTGCTTCGGGCGGCCGAACGGGAGTCAGATCAGCCGCTCGTACAGCGATCGGTACTCGGCCGCGATCGCGTCGAGGGAGAACGCCTCGCTGCGCGCGGCCGCGTTCGACCCCAGCCGCTCGCGGAGCGCTGGGTCCTCCAGCCGTCGGATCGCGTCGGCGAAGGCCGCGGTCTCCGAGTCGGCGCCGCCCGCCGAGTCGCCGTCGGCGGGGTCGACCTTGAGGCAGTCCGCCTCGTCGTCGAGCCACGAGAACGTCTCGATGTCGCGGACGACGACCGCCTTCCCGGCCGTCATCGCCTCCAGCAGCGCGATCCCCTCGTTCTCCTCGTGGGTCGGGAACAGGAACACGTCGCCCGCGGCGAACGCGCCCCGGATGTCGTCGACGAACCCGGTGAACGTGCAGTTGTCCGGCGACTCCTCGATGAGCCGCGTCGTCTCGCGGCCCTTCAACGAGAGGTCGAGCGGGCCGAACCACGCGAAGTCGATGTCCGGCAGCGCGCGGGCGAGGTCGACGAACGTCTCTAACCCCTTCCGCTTAATCACGTGGCCGACGAGGAAGACGGTCGGCGGGTCAAGGTCGTACCGCTCGCGGTACTCGGCTTCCAGCGACTCGAAGCCCGCCAGCTTCTCGCGGTCGACCCCGTTCGAGACGACGGTCGTCGGCCGGTCGGTGTACCCCTCGATCACGCCGCGGTTGTACTCGGAGGGGCAGACCAAGGCGTCGGCGAGGCCGTACGCGCGGCCGAGGTACGGTCTGAGCGGCTTCGCGAGCACATTTGTGAACCGGAAGCTGTCGCCGAAGTCCTCGGCGGTGACGTGGGTGTGCGCGACCACCGGGACGCCGCGGTCGCGCGCTCGCTTCGCGTACCACACCGATCGAGGGCCCATCAGGTTGCAGTGAAAGACGTCGGCGTCGAGGGTCGGTTCGGTCGTGTACGCGATCGACTCCCGGTCGAGCATCTTCCGCTGGTGGACGACCGACTCCCTGATGCCGCCCGTCACGTGGTCCTCGAACTCGAAGTAGTGACTGACCTTCATCGCGCGGTCGCGTCGGCGACCGCCGCGGTCGCGGCGGCGCGGGCGGCCGCCGACCGCCCGCTCACTCGACTTCCAGCCACGGGACCTCCATCAGCGGCGGGATGTGCGTCTCGATG
>NZ_CVRT01000066.1 GCF_001261915.1 Halorubrum sp. SD626R | reverse complement strand
GCCCTCGCACCTCCCCAGCCTCGTCGGTCGCCCTCGCTTCGCTTCGGACGACCGACTCCCTCGCGCGGCGCTCCTCGCAGCCGCCGAGGGCGGCTGCCCGGAGGCGCGCGCCGCCGCGATTCGTTTATCAATACTGGCCGCGGTCCCGTCACTCGTTGATAAATCGCTCCCGCTCTCGGAGCGCGAACTCGGTGCCGTACCGCTCGACGAGGGGCTTGTACGCGTCGCCGAGCGCGCGCATACACGCGCTCGTCGAGACGAAGCCGAGCTCGTCGGCGACCGACTCCCACGGTCGGCCCTGGAGGACTTTCCGCACGAGCAGTCGCTCTTCACGCCCGTCGAGGTCGCTCCCCTCGATCAGCGTCGCCATCGCGAGGTCGCGAAACGCGCCCGGCGCGCTGTCGTACATCCCCGGGCCGAACGACGCGCCGACGACGGAGCGCCACTCGGTCTCGGTCAGGTCGAGGGGGACCGACGCCGAGCAGGCGCGGAGCGCCCCGGCGACCACGTCGGGGTCGACGTCGCGGTGGGCGTCCGAGAGCCCGTCGCGCTCGCGGTCCCGAAACGCGACGGCGTGGCGGGCGAGGAGGTCGCGTCCGGCGCCGCCCGCGGGCCGCAGCATGATCGCGGAGTGCTCGCCGGAGGCGTCGTTGCGGGAGGTCGAGAGGTGGACGATCCGGTAACCCGCCCGGTCCCAGAACCGGAGGAGACGCGGCGTCGCGCCGTAGCCGACCGAGAAGTAGTCGACCTCCGCGCCGAACTCGGCGTGGACCTCGTCGAGCAGCCGGGAGCCGAACCCCCCGTCCCTGACGGCGGGGTGGGTCGCGATCCGGACGGTCCGGAGCCCGCGCGGCTCGGCGGCCTCCTCGTCGCGGAGCTGGCTCGTGAGCACGTCCGGTACCATGTTGCCGCGGACGCGCTCGCCCTCGTACATCGCCCGGCGCGTCTCGGCGTCGAGCCCGCCCTCGCGCGCGAGCAGCGCGACGGCGACGACTCGTCCCTCGGCGACGAGCGCCCGCGCGGTGAGGTTCGGAGCGTCCAGCAGCCGCGCGAGGTCGTTCGGCTCGGTGCGGTAGTGGGCGGCGACGAGCAGCCCGAACGCCTCGCCGAGCAAGGCCTCGTCCGCGACCAGGTCGTCGGGGGCGAGCGCGCGGTAGGTCGCCTCGTCGACCGTCGCCCCCGCGATCGCCTCGTCGACCGCGGGCCGCGCGTCGAGCAGGAGCGCCCGCGACGCCCACGCCTCGATCGGGTCGTTCCGCGCGTACCGGATCGGCTCGTCGAGCCGGACGTCTCGCACCGCGAGCGGCCCGTCGAGCAGGCGCTCGCGGAATCGGATCGCGAACCCGCGGCCGGCCCCCTCGTAGCCGTGGACGGTCGTGCAGAACGCGACCGAGAGGGACCCGTCGAGGAACCCCTCCAGCAGCCGCACCGGGAGCGCGGCCGCCTCGTCGGCGATCGCGACGTCGGGATCGCCCGGCAGCTCCGCGGTCTCGGCCGGCGGCAGGTAACGCACGCGGCCGCCGCTCGGGGTCTCGATCCGGCGATCCGCGTCGTCCGCGACCGTCTCCCCGGGATCCGACTCGATCAGCTCTCTCGCCCGCGCGAATACCTCCGCGGCGTTGCGGAACGCCGGCGCGGTGACGAGCACGTCGGCGCCGGCGAGCGCGAGCGCCCCCGCCGCGAGCCCCGCCGCGCTCGACTTCCCGCGCCCCCGGTCCGCCTCGACGACGACCGCGTTCCCGGGGGCCGCGAGCGACTCGAAAGCCCGCACCGCCCGGGCCTGATCGGCCGTGAGGCACGCCTCGTACGCCGCCGCGGGGAACGTCGCGTTCGGCGGGACGGTCGGTTCGCTCCCCGACTCGGCGCCTCCCGTCGCCTCTTCTTCCTCCCCCGCTTCCCCCGTGAGCCCGTCGCGCTCGACGACATCGCCCTCGGGCCCGTCCGCGCCGAGCGAGACGATCTCGATCCCCGAGTGCGCGCGCAGCGTGTCGACGAACCGCTCTCGGAACCGGCCGGTCACGTCGCCGATCGCGTACGGCGGGACCGCGAGCGAGTCGTCGAAGCGGTCGCGGACCGACGGCCAGTCGTCCAGCGGGGGCGTCAGGAGGACGAGGAGGCCGCCGCCGTCGACCGCGCCGACGCACTGCCCGAGCGCGTTCGGAACGAACCGCTCGTGGCAGTCGAGGACGACGACTCCGCGGGTACGCCCCAGCAGCTCGTCCGCGTTCCGCGGACGGTGCTCCTCGAACCGGAACCCCTCGCGGGTCGAGACGACGGCGGTCGACCGGCCGTCGCTCCCGCCGCCGACCGCCTCGATCGCGGTGTAGGCCGCGTCGATCCCGCGGTCGCGGTCGCCGGCCAGCACGAGGACGCGCCGCTCGTTCGTCGCCTCGGCCTCCCGTTTCGCCTCCCGCGCGAGCCCCGCGATCATTCGTTCGGTCGTCGTTGCCGGGGGGCGGGTATGTGTCTTACCCTCCCGTTTGCAGCCCGTCGTTCGGGCGACCGGCTCCGACTCGCCCCGCGAGGCGGGAGGCTTACGGCGGCGCGGAGCGTCGTGTCACCCATGACCACGGTCACGCTCATCGGCACGCGGCTCGCGGACACGGGACGCGAGTTCGTCTACGAGGGGGAGTCGCCCGACTGCGAGGGGTGCCCCTACCGGGGCCAGTGTCTCAACCTCTCCGAGGGGACCCGCTACCGCGTGACGGGGATCCGCGAGAACGCGCAGGTCCTCGACTGCGCCGTCCACGACGCCGGCGTCCGGGCGGTCGAGGTCGAGCCCGCGCCGGTCCCCGCGAACGTCTCGTCGAAGCAGGCGTACGCGGGGAGCCGCGTCTCGCTCGCCGGCCCGTGCCCCCACACCGAGTGCCCGAGTCACGGGTACTGCGTCCCCGACGGGGCCGACTTCGACGACGAGCGCGTGATCGATCAGGTGCTCGGCGAGCCCCCCCACGACACCTGCGCGCTCGACCGGGACCTGACGCTGGTGGAGTTCCGGGCGGAAGACGAGTAGCGGGCGGCGACGAGGGCCGACCCGACCCCGAGCTCCGACTACAGCGCGGTGACCGCGTTCAGCGTGATCCGGATCGCGCGTTCGACGTTGTCCTTGGCCTTCTCCGGCAGCTCGTCGTCCGAGTCCGCGCCCTTCTGCGTGCCCGCGACGAGGTTGCCGTCGACGGTGCAGATCGCGCCGGCCCGCAGCCCCTTGCGGCGCGCCAGCGCGAAGACGGTCGCGGCCTCCATCTCGATCGCGAGCAGGTTCGCGTCGTTCCAGTCGTCGACGTACGCGTCGCTCTCGTTGTAGAACGCGTCGTCGGAGACGATCGGGCCGACGTGGACGTCCTCGCCGTTCTCCTCCGCGGCGTCGACGAGCTCGCGGAGCGCGTCGTAGTCCGGGACCGCGGGGTACACTTCGTCTTCGTAGCGCTTGCTCGTCCCCTCCTCCTTGGCCGCGCCCGTCGCGACCACCATGTCGCCGACCTCCATCTCGGCCTGCAGCGCGCCGCAGGTGCCACACCGGAGGAACGTCTCGACGCCGACCCGCGAGAGTTCTTCGACCGCGATCGCGGCCGACGGGCAGCCGATCCCGGTCGAGCAGATCGTGAGGTCGATCCCCTCGTAGCTCGCGTTGACGACCTTGTACTCCCGGTTCTGCGCGACGAGCTCGCTCTCGTCACAGAGGTCCGCGATCCGATCGACACGTCCCGGATCGCCCGGGATGACCGCGATCTCGTGGACGTCGCCCTCCTCGACCAGCAGGTGCGGCTGTTTCGCCATGCGAGCGGGTCCACGCGCCGCGCGCAAAAACGGACCGGTCGGAGGGCGGGGGTGGCGACGCGAAACGGATTTGATATCGCGGTATACAATTTATTGACCGGGTAAGCTCCTCGCAATCCGGGTCTCGATCGATTCGCAACGCTCGGCCAATCGCCCGGTTTCTCGCCCGGCAGCGCCGGCCTCGGGCGTGGGCGACTCGGACGACGCCTGACCCCGCCGAGCCTCGGCCGTCACGTTCCTCCTCGTCACGCCGCTCGCCGGAACGCTCCTCGGCTTCAACTGGACGCAGGCCGTATCGGTGGATTCGCGGGCTCCGCGGCCGTCGGGTCGGTGTAGTTGACGGCGCGGCGGGACACGGACGGGAGCAACTGAACCGGGACGACGAACCGCGCCCAATCGCGTCGCCGGTCGGTTATCGCGACTGAGACGGTGGACAGAGGATTTTATACCCGTCCGGCGTCGATGTCTCACAATGCGCTTCAGTCGCGACCGTCGGGGCCAGTCGGTCGTGATCGGGACCGTGATCCTGTTCGGGTTCCTGATCCTCGCGCTCTCGCTGTATCAGGTACAGATCGTGCCGCAGCAGAACGCGCAGGTCGAATTCCAGCACTTCGAGGAGGTACGGAACGACCTCGTTGAGCTAAGGGCTGGGATTCTGCAGGCGGGAAGCACCGATCGACCGCAGTATCAGACGGTCCGGCTGGGGACCAGCTATTCGACTCGCCTATTCGCGATCAATCCGCCAGCGCCGGCCGGGACGATACGGACGACTGAGTCGTATCCGATCACGATCTCGAACGGGAGCGGCACGCCCGAGGGGACTGTGACGATTCCGACGCGATTCATCCAGTACCGGCCGGGCTACAACGAGATCGATCAGTCCCCGACGTGGTACGACGCTTCCGTGCTCTACGTCGACGCCCGTGACGAGGGAGGTGGAGTCGCGGTGATTGAAGATCAAGAACTCGTTGATTCCGACGAGACAGTACGGATCATCGCCCTCCAGAATGAATTTCGGCGAAGCGGGACTGGCCGGGTGACAATTGAACTCCGCCCAGCAGAGAATATCTCTGAGACGCTCCCTGAAGGAGATGATCTTACAGTCACGATTCCGACGCGGTTGAATGAGAGCGACTGGGAGAGCAAAACCGATCTAACCGATAGTGCTGCCTATGATAGCGTAACGGACACAGGTGCCGATCTTAGTATCGACAACTCGAACATCTACAACTTGACGCTCAGCACGTCTACTGCTAACTTGACTGTCGATACAGTTGGGGTACAGGAAGCCCCAAACGACCCGAAACAAAATTCTGAAGCTGCAGTCGGTGGGAGGGGTGACGATAGCGATGGCAGCACCAGTAACAATGTCTGGACTGACTGTCCCGTTCCACCATCTCCTCCCGCTCAAGGGGAGGCTGGTGTTATATACATATCTAGCAGCCCCAGCAATAATATCAACGCGAATGGCGACACTGTTGTCATTGAAGATGGTGTCGCCGTTAGCAGGAATATCAATAACCCTGGTGCTGTGTTTATAGGAGACGATGCTACTGTCAGCGTGAATATCGGCGCATCGGGTGATATTGTGCTCGGAGAAAATGCACAATTAAGTGGAAACGTGAATGACGGTGACGACTTTTACCTACTTCCGGGATCCTCCACGAGTAATAATGTTGATGTATCTGGAACAATCTATTTGGACAGTCGCAATCAAATTGGCAACAACATCAACGGAGGTACAGTCCAAGAATGTACTGTCGCATAGCCTCACAATGCGCAGGCATTTGACCGACGTGAAGTACCACAATCGACGTAAACCACCATCGACACACCCATATGCCGGCCGCATGAACGACCGTGCATGACCGAAGTCGGCATCGACGCCGTCGAGATCTGGACCGGGAAGCTCAAGCTCGACTTGCCGGGCACGTTTGCCCCGGAGAAGGGCGACGATCCGAAGAAGTACACGAAGGGGCTCGGGCTCAACAACTCCTCGTTCCCGGACGTGTACGAGGACATCGTCACGATGGGCGCGAACGCCGCGAAGGGGCTGATGGACCGCAAGGGGCTCGAACCCTCCGATATCGGCCGGATCGACGTCGCCACTGAGTCGGCGTTCGACCACTCGAAGCCGGTGTCGACGTACATCGCGGGCTGTCTGGAGCAGGTGTACGACGGCGACTTCACCCACGCCAACAAGGGCGAGCGCAAGTTCGCCTGCTTGGCGGGGACGCAGGCGATCGACGACGCGTACAACTGGATCCGGGCCGGGCGGAACCGCGACCGCGCCGCGCTCGTGATCACGACGGACACCGCGCTGTACGCCCGCGGCGACCCCGGCGAGGCGACGCAGGGCGCCGGCGCCGTCGCGATGCTGATCGACGAGGACCCGTCGCTCGTCGCGCTCTCGACGGAACAGGGGTACGGCTCGAAGGACGAGACGGACTTCCTGAAGCCGAACCAGCAGTTCCCGAGCGTCGACGGGAAGCGCTCCGTGCAGGTGTACCTCGCCCGGATGCGGGAGGCGCTGGAGGACTACGAGTCGGTCACCGACGACATCTCGCTCGATGACTTCGCGTACGCCCCGTTCCACACGCCGTTCCCGGGGATGGTCCGGAAGGCGGCCCTGCTCGCGTACCGGCACGTCATCCGCGACACGGAGTACGAGGACGAACTCGCCGACGAGATCGGCCGACAGCCCCGCGAGGACGACTTCGCCGACCGGGAGTCGTACGAGGCGGCCATCAGCGACTACATGGACGAGCTGAAGACCACCGAACAGTACCAGACGTGGTACGACACCGCCGTCGAGCCGACGCTGGGGCTCTCTCGGGAGGTCGGCAACTGGTACACGAGCTCGGTCCACATCGCCCGCGTCAGCGCGCTGCGCGACGCCCTGACGCGCGACCGGTCGTTCGTCGGCGAGACGCTGCTCGTCGCCTCGTACGGCTCCGGCGCCCAGGCGGAGATCCACGCGGAGACGATCCGCGAGGGGTGGCGCGCGGAGATCGAGGGGCTCGACATCGACGACCAGCTCGCGGCCCGCTACGACCTCGCGTGGGAGGAGTACGAAGACGTCCACGACGTCCACGAGTACGACATGGACGTGGAACGCGAGATCGAGGAGTTCACCCAACCCGACGGGGAGTTCGTCTTCACCGGTTGGGGCCGGATGAACGAGCGCAAGTACGAGTACGTCGAGTAGCGCGTCTCGGCCGCAGTCGACCCGCATCTCGTCGCCCGAGGCCGCGGTAGAGGGCCGTAACCCCGTGAAAACGGCTCCCACGGGGCTCTCTCGATACGATGGTTTTAAACGACGCTAGGGTGAATCGGTACTCAATGGTAACCATCTACGACGTGCCGGCGGACGCCCTCATCGAGGAGGTCGCCGCGCGACTCGAGGACCGGATCGACGAGCCCGACTGGGTCGAGTTCGCCAAGAGCGGCTCCGGCAAGGAGCTCCCGCCGGAACAGGAGGACTTCTGGTACGTGCGCTCCGCCAGCCTGCTCCGGAAGGTCGCCCAGAACGAGCCCGTCGGCATCGAGCGGCTCGCCACCGAGTACGGCTCGAAGAAGCGCGGGTCGAACCGCTACGTCGTCCGCCCCGGCCGCCACTCGGCCGGCTCCCGTAAGCTCATCCGCGCGTCGCTGCAGGCCCTCGAAGAAGACGGCCTCGTCACGACCGCCGCCGGCGAGGGCCGCCGCGTCTCCGACGAGGGCGAGGCGTTCCTCTCCGAGGTCGCCACCGAGGTCTTCGAGGATCTCGACCGCCCGGAACTCGAACGCTACGCGTAGACCGCCGATCCGCTTTCTGACTCTGCCGCTCCCGATGAGCGACGGCTCTCTCGACGCATTCGCCGCTCGATTCCCGGTTTTTAACCGTAGAGCGTCGCTCCCGACCGTCGGTGCTCGGTGCTCCTTGTCCCGGATTCATCGTTATATATCGAATACCGCTATACGAAAAGTCGATCTGCGGCGACCGCTCCCACAGCCATCGCGACCCGTTCGGCGACGCGGCGGCTGTCGGTTCGAGTGAGGAAAAACGGGGGCGTCAGTCGGTCTCTCGGTGCGCTAGCCCGTGTTCTTCATCCCGGCCGCGATGCCGTTGACGGTGAGCCGGAGGGTTCGCTCCTCCTCGTCGGTGCGGTGGGTGCGACCGAGCAGGTTCGCCTGCAGCAGGTTCAGCGGGTCGACGTAGGGGTTTCGTCGGTCGAGGCTCTCTTCGAGCCACTCCCGGCGGAGGAGCTGGTCGCGGCCGCTGATCGCGAGGACGAGCTCGCGGCCGCGCTCGTACTCCCCGATCAGCTCGGGGAAGAAGCGCTCGCGGAGCTCGTCGTCGGCGAGGTCGGCGTACTCGGCGGCGATCTCCGGCTCGGTGCGCGCGAGCGCGAGGCCGGCGTTGTCGAGGGTGGTGCGGAAGAACGGCCACTCCTCGTACATCTCGCGGAGCGTTTCGAGCCCCGGCCCCTCGCCGACCTCGTCGAGGTAGGCGTCGATGCCGGTGGCGAGCGAGTACCAGCCCGGCAGGATGAGCCGCGTCTGGGTCCACGAGAACACCCACGGGATGGCGCGTAAGTCCTCGACGGTGCGCTCGCCCGAGCGTGAGGCGGGCCGCGAGCCGAGGTTGAGGTCCTCGACGACGGAGATGGGCGTCGCCTGCCCGAAGTAGGAGACGAACCCGTCGGTGTTCAGCAGGTCGCGGTACGTCTCGCGCGCGGCGGGCGCCATCGTCTCCATCGCGTCGACCCAGGCGTCCGGGACGTCCTCGGTGGGCTCCGCGTTGGCCTCGTGGCGGGCGCGGATCTGCGCGTCGAGCATCTGTTCGAGCTCGCGCTCGGCGATCCGGGGGTTGGCGTACTTCTCGGCGATCGCCTCGCCCTGCTCGGTGAACTTCACCTGGCCGGTGACGGTCTCGTTCGGCAGCGCGAGCAGCGCCTCGTTCATCGGGCCGCCGCCGCGCGAGATGGAGCCGCCGCGGCCGTGGAACAGCCGGAGCGTGACGTCCTCCTCGCGGCAGAACCGCGCGATCCGGCGCTGGTTCTCGTAGAGGTCCCAGTTGGCGGCGAGGAAGCCGTTCTCCTTGTTGGAGTCGGAGTAGCCCAGCATCACCTCCTGCAGGTCGCCCCGGCTCTCCAGCGCGGCCCCGTACGCCTCGTTGTCGAACAGCGTCCCGAGGATGCGCTCGGCGCCGTTGAGCGCGGACTCGGTCTCCAGCAAGGGGACGACGTCGAGCCCGCAGTGATCCGGAAGCGAGACCGCGCCGACCTGGTCGGCGAGGAAGAGCACTTCGAGCACGTGACTCGGCTCCTCCGTCATCGAGATGCAGTAGGTGTCGATCGCCTGCTGGCCGTACTCCTCCTGCCAGCCGGCGAGCTCGTTGAACCGCTCTAACACGCGCTCGGTCGTCTCGGAGACGTCGCCGGGCTCGTCGGGGTCGACGACGGGGTCGTCTTGGAGGATGGCCTGCGTGAGGAACTCCTGGCGGGCGTCCTCGTCCATCCCGCGGTAGTCGACGCCCTCGCTCGCGACCGCCTCGGCGACGGCCTCGGTGTGGTTCTCGCGGTGGTCGCGGAGGTCGAGCGAGGCGAGCGTGAACCCGAACGTGTCCACCTGTCGGCGGAGCGGCTCGACGAACGACTCGCGGACCGCGTCCTGCCCGTCGGCCCGAAGCGACTCGGCGATGACGTCGAGGTCGGCGAGGAACGCGTCGCCGTCGGCGTACTCGCCGGGGCGGACGTCGTCGACGCGGTCGAGCCGCTCGCGCATCAGGCGGAGCTTCTGGCGGTACGGCTCGTCGGGGTAGCGCTCCCGGGCCTCCTTGACGACGGTCGGGAATCGCTCCGCGTCGGCCGCGAGCGACTCGGTGAGCCGGTCGTCGATCGCGTACCGCTCGCTGTCCTGACTCAACACGGCCGAGAGCCGCTTACACCGGTCGCGGTACTTCTCGACGGCGACGGCCCGCTGCCGTTCGAGCGTCTCGTCGGTGACCTCGGGCGTGACGAAGGGGTTGCCGTCGCGGTCCGACCCCGCCCACGACCGGAACTCGAACAGCTTCGGGCAGTCGATGTCGTCGTACTCGCTCGAAATGGTCTCCTCGAACTCCTCGTAGGCGTCGCCGACGACGTCGAAGAGCGTGTTCTCTAAGTACCAGCCGACGTTGCGCGCCTCGTCTTCCGGCTCCGGGCGGCGCTGGCGCACCTGTCGGGTGCCCCAGAGGCTCGTCACCTCGGCGGTGACGTCGCGCCAGGTCGCGTTGCGCTCGCGCTCGGTGAGGTTGCGCTCGTCGAGGTCCTCCAGGTGGTTGGCGATGGACCGCAGCTTCGCTTTCACCGTCGCGCGGCGCGCCTCGGTCGGGTGGGCGGTGAACGTCGGCTCGATGAGGACGTCCTCCAACAGCTCGCGCAGCTCGTCAGCCTCGACGCCCTGCTCGGCGAACTCCGCGATCGTCGCCTCGAAGGAGTCGTGGAGGGCGCCCTCGTCGTCGGCGTTCCGGATGGCGCGGACGCGCTCGCGCTCCTCGGCGAGGTTGATCAGCTCGAAGTAGGTGGTGAACGCGCGGGCGACGATCTCCTCGCGGTTCGACGAGAGCCCGTCGACCGACTCGTGGAGGCGGGCGCGGCTCTCCGCGTCGCCGCGCCGGTACCGGATCGCCTCGTTTCGGAGGTCTTCCACCGTCTCGTACGCTTCCGTGGAGGCCTGCGCGGCGAGGACGTCACCCACGAGCGCACCGAGCTCCCTGACGTCCGTCCGCACGTCTCGATTGTGCAACTCCATACCACAGTTACACCCGTCGCCGCGGGTTAAAAGCGATGTCCCGACGAATGTTTGCCTCGCTTCCGAGTGAACATCCCGATCGATCATGCTCCGAGGGGTTAGGCTCGACGCCGGCCTCGTTCGATCGGTCGCCCATGCGGGTCGCTCCCGCGTCGGACACGCCGATCGGCCGCCGCGGTGGCCGGTTCGTCACCCTTTTTACCGATCCATCCCGAACCACGCGTATGAGTAAGTCCGACAAGTATCCGGCCGAGTCCGGCCGGCGGCGCTTCGTCAAGGGCGTCGTGGGGGGCGCGGCCCTCGCGGGCGTCGGGGCGATGGGGTCGGCGACCGTGAACACGCTGACGACCGCTGGGGGGGTCGGCGGCGGGGCGACGGTCGCGACGACGATCGCGAAGACCGGCGGTCCGGCGCCGCGCGGGCTCCCGCAGATTCCGCTTCAGGTGACCGACGACGGGTACATCGAGGGCATCTGGCCCGAGACGACGACGGTCACGCAGGAGGGCCAGGAGATCCAGGTCGCACAGCAGGACCTCGGCGGCAAGACCTACTCCGGCGAGTGGTTCCAGTACTGCGGCGTCGAGTCCCAAGAGAACATCGCTCCCGACTTCGAGTCGGACAACCTGTTCCGCGCCGCCCCCGGGAAGTACGACTGGCAGGACGAGACGTACGACGCGGGCGAGCGCATCCACGTCGACGACTTCCAGAACTACGACACGTGGGGCAACGGGATCGGCGACGACGGCGTCGGCAAGCCGGCGTCGGTCACGTGGCGCTCCGAGGACGCCGAGACCAACCTGAACGCGATCGTCATCCGCTCGCCGCGGATCGAGGAGGCCGTCGCGAACTCCGACGACGAGTGGCTGCAGGCGTCCACCGACCAGGGGTTCATCGCGTACCTCAACGTCTGTACGCACTTCTGCTGTATCCCCGACTACAAGGTGCTAGAGGAGTCCGCCCGCTACGACGCCGAGAACGGGACCTACTGCGTCTGTCACCAGTCGGTGTACGACCCCTTCACGCTCGAAGAGGCGCTGTTCATCGCCCGCCCGCGCCCCGACGAGTAACGCGCCGCTCGCGGCGCGGTTCCGTCCTTTTCCGCTCGCGGCTCTCAAGTCAGTCCCGGCGAGCGCCGCGCTTTTGCCTCGGCTCGGCGTACGTCGGTCCATGAGCGACGACACAGCGCCCGCCGACGGAACCTCTCCCGACGACGACGCGTCCCCCGACGAGACCTCTTCCGACGACGGGGCGTTCGCCGCCGAGCTCGACCGCGTCCGCGAGCTGCTCGACGGCGACGACATCGAGGCGGTCCACGTCGGCGTCGTCCGCGACGGCGAGGTCGACACGACGTTCGCGCAGCGGGCCGACGGCGACCCCGAGGGTGAGGGGCTCCGCGCGCTCGCGCTGCTCGCGGCGCACGTGCGACTGGTCTCGAACCAGGCCGGCGTCGAGCCCTCCGCGGTCGCCGGCGACGCGGCAACGCTCGCGGGGCGGGTGGAGCGGATCCCCGCCAGCACGGACGACCTGCCCGACGAGTGAGAGCGGCGACGCCGCCCCCGCGCCCCACCGCGATCCCGCCTACTCGCTCGCCCGGATGCGCGAGAGCTGGTGGGCCACCCCGGCGAGCGCGACGAGGAGTATCGCGAGGTTGAACGCCGCCAGCGCGATGGGCTGGTAGGCCGGATCGAGCCACGTCCGGATCGCGGCCCCGGTCTGGCTGTAGAACCCCCAGCCGGCGATCAGCGCGAGCAGGACCAGCGCGGCGAGGCCGACCCGATCGAGGATCCCCCGGAGGCGATCGGTCGAGAGCCGGCCGATCCCCCCGTCGGTCGACGGGTTCGGGTCGCCGTCGTCCGTCCGGGCGGTCGCGGTCGGTCCACTCGTCGCGGTCGATTCGCCCGTCGCGGTCGTGTCGGCGTCGGTGTCGGTGTCGGTCATGTGTTGTGTCGCGGGTCGGTCGTCGTCGCGGTCGCTGGCGGGTCGGTCGTCAGGTTCGGAGTTCGGTCCCTTCCCGTCCGGGGCGGGACGCTCGCCGTCCGTCATGCTTCCCTCCGCGCGTACAGCGCCGCGGCGAGGAGCGCGGCGAGCGCGACGACCGGCCCGAACCCGGGCGTGCCGTCCTCGGTGCTCCCGTCTCCTCCGGGCGGCGCCCCGGCGTCGGCGCCGTCCGCGCCGCCGGCGGCGTCGTCGCCGCCCGCGAAGTCCTCGACGGAGAACTCCACCTCCTCGACGCTCTCGTCGGCGTCGATCGTCTCGCGGGGGTTCAGGTTGGCGACGCCCTGCGTCTCGTCGATGAGCACGTCGTCGCTCCACAGCGCCGCGTCCACGTAGTAGTTGTAGTTCGCGGGCACCTCGACCCGCATCGTCACCGTGTCGGTCCGTCCCGGTCGGACCGACCCGACGGTCTCGGCGGCCTCGTCGGCGATCACGTTCGACTCGGCCTGTCGCATCAGGAGCCGGAGGTCGAGGGGCTCGGAGGCGGTGTCCCCGCGGTTGGTCACGGAGACGGAGACCGACAGCGTCGCGGTGGTGTTGTCCGCCTCGCGCACGCTCACCGCGACGGTCGGCCAGACGTTCCCCTCGGTGAAGCCGACCCGCGTGTCGGCGTAGTCGGGCGTGAGCGCGGCCACGCCGCCGACGCGGGTCGTCTCCGTCTCGACGCGCTCCCCGTCGACGAAGACGGCCGTCTCGATCCGATAGCCGCCCGCGCGCTCCACGTCGACGGAGCCGTTGATCGTCCGCTCGCCGCCGCCGTCGACGGTGCCGACGTCGACCGTCGTCTCGTCGACGAGCAGCCCCGAGTCGGCGCCGATCGCGCGGTGACGCACGGTGACGTTCTCGACCGCCGACCCGCGGTGTCTGAGGTCGACGCCGAGCCGGAGTTCGGCCGTCTCGCCGCGGACCTCGCCCGGCGACACGACGATGCCGGCGACGCGGAGGTCGCCGGGGCGCTCGTTCTCCTCGCGGGGGTCGTCGAGGGCGTCCGGCGCGGCGACGACCCCGACCGCGCTCACGACGAGCACCGCGGCCGCGGCCGCCAGGAGGGCAGATCGCGTGTCCATACGCCGCACGTCAAACCGGCGATATAAGTGCTTTGTCGACTCCGGGACTCCCGGCGTCGGCTCAGAGCACCCTGTACCGTCCCCGCGACTCGGAGAGTTCGCCCCGCCGCGTCAGCCTCGTCAGGATCTCGCGGGCCGCTTCCGGGGGGACCCCGTGCTCGCTCGCGCGCGAGACGACGTTCGCCTCGGTCGGCTCCTCGGCGGCCTCGACCGCGTCCCGGACGACCTCCGTGCGCGTTCGGGACGCCGACCCGCCGCCCTCGGCGCGGGCGCCCGCCTCGTCGACGGCGTCGGCGTCGATCCCGCCCGCTTCGAGGTACTCCCGGTCGTCGATCCCGGCGTCGTCGACGGCGCGTTCGAGCTCCGAGACGTGGTCGATCTCCGCGAACGCCGCGCTCTCGTCCCGCTTCTTCGCGAGCAGCGCGGCGCGGGCCTCCCGGGCCGCCTCGCGGTCCTCCGACTCGAAGAAGCGCTTGAGCTTCGCCGTCCGGTGCGTCTTCCCGCAGCGCGGGCAGGTCGCGCTCTCGCTGGTTCGGGGGTCGGCGAGGAGCCACATGGCCGCGCACTCGTTGCAGCCGACGACCGCGTACATATTGCGGGGTTCGGCGGCGTCGGATTTGAACCCTCGGCTATACTCAGTTGACCGGGACTCACCGACGAACACTGTTAAAATCCCAGCCGCTCGCTTATAAATAATTGATACTGAATCGACGGTGAGCACCCCCAAAGCCCCAGCCGCGAGGGCTCGGTGCGGTCGTTGCGGTCCTCAGTCGCTCGCGGTGCTCGCTCCTTGCGGTCCCTACGTCCCGCGCCTTCGCCCTCGCGGCTGCCCCTTTGAGTCCCACCCGCACGGCACCGCACAGCACCTCACACCTCCCCAGCCTCGCGCCTCGCTCGGGGCTCCCTTCGGTCGCCCACGTCGCTCGCCGCGTCCCTCGCACGCGCTCCTCGCGGTCGTCTCTGACGACCGCTCGGAGGCGCGCGCCACCGCGTTCGTTTATAAACGACCGCGTCAGAATAGCGCGTTTCGCCCGCGTGCCGGTCCCACGCCCGAACTAATGCCCTTTTGAACGCGGGGGACCTCCGTCCGCGTATGACCGAGACCCTCAGGCTTGCCACGCGCGGGTCGGACCTGGCCCTCCGACAGGCCGGGACCGTCCGCGACGCGCTGTCGAGCCGCCGACGCGACGTGGAGCTCCGGCGCGTCGAGACCCGCGGCGACCAGATCCCCGACGAGCTGATCCACCGGCTCGGGAAGACCGGCGCCTTCGTGCGGTCGCTCGACGAGGAGGTGCTCGCCGGCGACGCCGACCTCGCCGTCCACTCGCTGAAGGACGTCCCGACCGAGGGGATGGACGACATGGTCGTCGCCGGCGTCCCCGAGCGCGCCCCCTCCGGCGACGTGCTCGTCCACCCCGACGGGCTCGGGATCGCGGACCTCCCCGAGGGCGCCGTCGTCGGGACGGGCTCACTCCGGCGGACCGCCCAGCTCAAGACCGCGCGCCCGGACCTGGTCGTCGAACCGTTACGGGGGAACGTCGACACCCGGATCGAGAAGCTGCTCGCGCCCGGCCTCCAGGCGGAACACGAGCGCCGGCTGATCGCCTCGGGCGAGGCGCGCGCGATGACCGCCGAGGAGGGCGGGGCGGACGAGGGGAGCGAGAGCGACGGAGACGCGGCGGACGACGAGAGCGGTGACGAGCCCGAGATCGACGAGGAGTTCGAGACCACCGTTGAGGAGTGGTTCGACTCCCTCTCCGACTTAGAGCGCTCGGCGATGGAGCGGAAGGTCGAGACGGAGTACGACGCCATCGTCCTCGCGGAGGCGGGCCTCCGGCGCTCCGACCTGTTCCGCGAGGTCCCGACGGCCCGGCTCCCGCGCGAGGAGTTCGTCCCCGCGGCCGGCCAGGGCGCCATCGCGGTGACCGCGACCGACCCCGACGTGATCGAGGCCGTGCGGTCCGCGGTCGACCACCCCCGGACCCGGGTGGCGGTCACCGTCGAGCGGACGATCCTCGGCGAGCTCAACGGCGGCTGCGTCGCGCCTATCGGCGTCTCGGCGCTCGTGCAGGGCGAGCACGTCCACACCCGCGTCCGCGTGCTCTCGACCGACGGCACCGAGGAGGTGGCCGACACCCGCGACCTCCCGATCCGGTCGCACGCGAAGGCCGCCGAGTCGTTCGCGGCGGACTTAGCGGACCGGGGCGCCGCCGACCTGATCGCGGCCGCCCGCGAGGCGGCCGAGACGGACGAGGGGACCCGGCAGGAGGCGGACGATGAGTGAGGGGGAAAGCGGGGGAGACGGGGAGGACGCGAGCGG
>NZ_CVRT01000065.1 GCF_001261915.1 Halorubrum sp. SD626R | reverse complement strand
GGGCGCGGGGGCGGTCTCGGTCGCCGACCTACGCGACCGCGTCGCCGAGGCCGACGCGCCGGAGAGCGCGCGCCTCGCGGCCGCGAACCACCTCCGACTCGCGGCGTCGTGGGCGACGTTCGACGCGGCGGCGCCACCGATCACGTCCCTCGCGGCCGACGGGAACCCGACCGTGCTCGACCTCGCCGGCGTCCCCGAGGCCGCCGCGGCCGCCGTCGTCAGGGCGGTCGCTCGCGGGCTCTACGACGCCCGGGTCGACGGTGCCCTCGATCGGCTCCCGTGGCTGCTCGTCGACGAGGCGCACGCCTTCTTCGGCGGCGTCGCCGACCCCGCCCTCCGGACGCTCCTGACCCGCGGCCGCGCACCGGGAGTCTCCCTCGTCTGCGCGACACAGCGTCCCGGCGCCCTCCCGAGCGTCGCCGTCTCCCAGTCGGACGTGCTGGTCTGCCACCGGCTCACCGCCGAGCGCGACGTGGCCCGACTCGCGGAGGCCGAGGTGACGTACCTCGCGGGCGGCCTCGCGGAGCGGCTCCCGACCGGCACCGGCGAGGCGCTCGTCGTCGACGACGCGACCGAGACGGTCCACACCGTCAGGGTCCGCGAACGGCGAACGCCGCACGGCGGCGGGAGCCCCCGGGCGAGTAACGCGGCCGAGTCCGAAGGCCCAAGGTGACTCCCGGCGACGCGTTCGCATGGAACGGACGCCGCTCGGCTTCCTCCTCGTCGCCGCCGGCGGCTTCCTCGGCGCGGTCGCCAGACACGGCGTCGCCGTCGCCGTCGGGGGCCCCACCGGCGCCGGCACGCTCGTCGTCAACGCCGTCGGGTCGTTTGCGCTCGGACTCGTCGTCTCCCGCCCGACGACGACCCGGACCCGGCTGTTCGTCGGCACGGGAGCGCTTTCGTCGTTCACGACCTACAGCACGTTCGTCGGCGACGCCGTCGCGCTCGGGGGGCCGCTCGGCGCCGCGTACGTCGCCGCGAGCTACGCGCTCGGGTTCGCGGCCGCGCTCGCCGGGCTCCGAATCGGAGGTCGCTCGTGACCGACCCGTCCTTGGCGGCCGTGCTCGTCGGCGTCGGCGGCGCGCTCGGCGCGACCGCCAGGCACGCCGTCGGGCTCCGGATCGACGGGCGGCGGTCGGTCGTCGCCGTCAACGCGCTCGGCAGCCTCGCGCTCGGCGCCGTCCTCGCCGCGCCGATCGGCCCGACGGCGACCCTGCTCGTCGCGACCGGCGCCTGCGGCGCGTTCACCACGTTCTCGTCGTTCGCCGTCGAGACGGTGTCGACGGCGCGCGGCGGCGAGGCGGACGTCGCGGTCGGATTCGCCGCCGCGAACCTGGTGGCCGCGCTGGTCGCGTTCCTCGCCGGATCGGCGGTCGTCGTCGCGGTCGCGTGAATCGTTCCGTCCGTCGATCCGACGCCCGAGAGCGACAGGTACAGGCACCTCCGGGCCGTACCGATCCGCGTGACAGACGACGCCGAGAGCCGGGCCGACGGGGGCGCCGACACGGAGCGCACGGCTGCCGATGTGGACCCCGCCGACACGGACGCGGGCGCTGCCTCCGCGGAGACCGCGCCGTCGGAGAGTGCGACCGGAGCGTTTGGCGACGAGGCGCCGGAGTTCGGCGACCTCTCGCTGCCGCAGCGGGTGTTCGTCGCCGCGGTCCAGAACCCGACCCGCGGCGTCGTGATCGCCGGGCTCCTCGCGTTCGCCCTCTCGTTTTACGTGGCCTTCTGGCTCGTCTTCCCGCGCGTCGCGGCGTTCACCTCGGCGATCGGAGCGGTTCTGGTCGCCATCGTCGCGGTCGTCTACCTCGCGTCGGACCGCCTCTCGGGGTGAGGCCCGGGGAGCGGCGGCGGCGCCGAGGACCCCTCACGGGTGCGGTTCGTAGAACTCGCGGAGCGTCGTCCCGAACGTCGCCGCCAGCGTCGCGACCGCGTCGCCGACCAGCACGTCGCGCTCGGCGAACGCACGCTCCACCTGTGCCCCGAGCGCGACGTCCCCGGCGGCGTCGCTCTCGAGGTACGCCCGCACCGTCGCGAACTCCCGCTCCCGCTCGACGACGTACCGCTCGCCGTCGATGAACGGACCGTACGTCTCCGGGTCGACGTCGTCGGCGTACGACTCGTAGAAGCTCGCGGCGTGTTTCCGCACCGCGACCGGCGGGCCCTCGTGGCGTTCGACCGCCGGTCGCTCGGCGACCTCCAGCTCGGCGTACAGCGCGGCGCGGACGGCCCCGGTCGGGCCGCCCTCGGCCCGGTCGTCGTCGACCATCGCCTGCGCGCGTAACACGTCGAACCCGTGGGCGTTCAGCCCGCGGACGATCCCGTCGAGCGAGCGGCGGAGCTGGGGCCACAGCTGGTCGTCGACCAGGTCGGGGGCGTCGAAGACGACGGCGACGGGGGTCGTCTCCCGTCGATCGAGGTGGGCACGGACGCCGGCGGCGTCGAGCGCTTCCGGGTCTTCGGGCTCGAACAGCGACTCGCGCGGCGCCGCGAGCAGCTCGCGGGCGTAGTGCTGGAACCGCGCGGCGTTCGCGGCCGAGAGCACCGCCGCGACGTTCCGGGTCGGGTCCGTGGGGTCGACGACCACGAGCGGGTCGTCGAACGTCTCCTCGGCGTGGCCCTCCGGGTCGAACTCGACCGGCGGATGCCAGCTCCGAGCGGACTCGACGAGCGGGACGAACCCGCCGAGCTCCAGCACGAGCAGCTCCGTCAGGTAGCCGGAGAACCCCTCCGTGCGGAGGTCGCTCCCGTAGGCGCCGATCCCCTTCAGGAACGCCTTCGCGAGCACGACGTCGTCGGCGAGGTCGTCGTCGAGCCGCGCCGAGAGGTACGCGTCGTGGAAGGGGGTCCGGTCGACGGCCGAGACGAGGTCGCCAGCGGTCTCCACGTCGTGACAGGGCACGAGGTCGACGTCGAACCCCTCGTAGCTCCCCTTCACGTACGGGTGTTCGGCGTACTCCTCGTGGCCGTCGGGGAGGACGGCGTGGCCGACCGCGAGCCCGTACTCCTCCAACTGGGCGCGGTCGAGGTCGGCGTCGAACCGGACGAACAGGTCGATGTCGCGGTCGCCGGAGACCCACGTCCCGCGGGCCGTCGACCCCACCTGCACCACGTCGGCCTCGACGGGGAGGTCGGCGATTGCCTCGCGGGCGCGCTCGACGAGTTCGCCGGCGACCGCTCGCAGACGCCCGCGCTCCTCGGGCTCCGGGACCGCCCGGTCGCGGACGCGCGAGAGGACCGCGTCGAGGTCGTCGGACTCGCCCTCGTCCGACTCGTGATCGTCCATATCCGTCCCTCTCGCGGTCCGACCGAAAACGTGTCGGTCGCGGGGGCGGCGGGGCGGTCCGCGGATCGATGGCGACTGCGTCGCCGACGCCGTGTCAAGGCGTCTCCTCCGAGTCGGGCGGAAACGAAAGCCATATCAAAACAACGCGAGTACCGGAAGACGAGCCGAAGTAGCTCAGTTGGTAGAGCGCCTCGCTGTTACGACGCTCGGCGGACTTCCCCCGAACGTCACAGTCACGAGGCGGTCCCAGGTTCGAGTCCTGGCTTCGGCGCCTTCTTCGCGCGGCTCTAACCCTGACCGTGTCTTTTGTGCGATACTAACGCATGATACTGTATGTCGCGCTCCGAACAGTACGACCGACTTGATGAGCCACAAAAACGTGGTCAGGCAACCGAAGCGATCGTCACGGCGGAACTGATCGCCCGGGACGTTTCCGTGCTTACGCCGGCGTACGACAACGAATCGTACGATCTCGTCGTTAGAATTGACGACAAGTTCTATCGGTTACAGGTCAAGACGGCGTACGAGGGTAAAAACGACGGTACCGTAGAGTTCCGGACTCGAAGCGTCCGAACAAAGAGCGACGGATACGAACGAGAGGGTTATCAGGGGAAGATCGATTACTTCGCCGTGTTCAACGTCGAAAAAGAGGAAATATATCTCGTCTCGATCGAGGATGCGGCAGCGACGACGACCACGATCAGATACGAACCCGCTGCGAACAACAATCGGACAAACGTGAATTGGCACGCTGAGTATCGGCTCGATACCGTCCTCTGTCGTCTCCGATCGGGGTAATGCGGTAATCTAAAGAGTACCCCTCGTATAACACGGATCGATGCGGGCCTTTAGCTTAGTCTGGCTCAAAGCCCTCCGCTCATAACGGAGTGATCGCCGGTTCAAATCCGGCAAGGCCCATTTTTCCGCACCAAGCGTCTTCGGGAGTCACCGGTGCGGGCCGGTCTCCGTTACTCCAACAGCCCGACCAGCTCGTTCACGTCGTTGACGACGGCATCAGCACCGTTCTCGGCGAACTTTCGACGCCCCGCTTCACCCGTTAGCCCGCCCGTCAGCACGCCGATCCCGTAGTAGACGCGGCCAGCGTCCTCGTCGTCGGCGTTGCGCGCGGTCCGCACGTCGTCGAGGGTGTCGCCGGCGAAGGCGACGCGCTCGGCGTCGAACCGCTCCGCGAGTTCGATGAGCGCGCGGGGGTGCGGTTTGCCCTCCTCCCAGTCGTCCATCGTGAACCGGCGGTCGTCGGGCACGTCGAGGCCGACGCGCTCCAAGGCGATCTCGGCCTCGGCCGCGGGTCGCCCCGTCAACACGCCGACGTCGAACCGCTCGGTGAGGTCCGCGATCGTCTCCGGGTCGACGAAAGTCGGCTCGTCGTGGATGTACCCCGGCGCCGACAGCGGCGGCTCCCCGCCTTCGAGCTCGCGGTACAGCTCCTCGCCGAGGTACAGCGCTTGGAACGTCTCGCGGAGGCGCTCGGTGTCCCACTGATGGCGAACGCGCGCCTGCGCGACCCGGGGGAGGTCGCCGACGACTTCCTTCGCCGCCCCGAGCCCGCCCCCGGCCTCGGCGACCCGGTCGGTGAACGCGTCGGGGTCCATCCCGAGTCCCTCGCGGCGGGCTAACACGTACAGCGCGGCCGCGTCCGTCAGCTCCCAGTCGTTGTTGAACCCGCCGGCGTCTTTGAACGCCTGGACCGTATCGCGGTCGATCGTCTTGCCGCACACCCTGTCGACGGACTCGATGATCGCCCGTCGATACGAGTCGCCCACGTCGACGAGGACGCCGTCGATGTCGAGGACGACTGCGTCGACCTGCATACCCGTACGCCGGTAGGTGAGGGAAAGAACGTTCGGGTTCGCGGCCGATTCGGCCGGAAGCCCGTCACCGTCCCCGATCGACGCCCGCGGATTCGGGTCCCGTCGAGTCGCTGCGAGCGACGTAGACGGTCGCCTCCGACAGCGACCGGCGGCGAACCGACACCGTCGGCTCCTCGAAGCCGAGTGTGGTGAACAAGCACGCGGCGTCCAGGCGCTCGGCGAGCGCGAGCGTCGGGCGCTGGAGCTCCGCCGGGAGGTTGCAGGCGTACACCGCGTCGAACTCGCCGTCGATCGGATCGGTCTCGGCTTCCGTTTCGTCATCCGCCGCCGCGAGGGCGAGCACGTCGGCCTCGACGACGCGGAGCGAGCCGGCGACTGTCGGGTCTTCGGTCTCGTCGGCGGCCGCCCACGTGTGCTCGCCGACGGCGACGTCGACCGCGACGACGTCGCGGCCGCGTTCGGCGAGCGATCGCGCGACTCCGGGGCGGTCACCGACGCCGACCTCCAGCAGCCGGTCGCGGCGGGCGAGTTCGTCGACGAGCGCTAGACGGGACGGTGAGACCACGGCGCGGGCTTTAAGATTGGGGCGGTCATAAGCCGTTTCATGCTCGTGGACATCGTCCCCGTCGGGGAGGTCACCCCCCGCGTGAAGCGGGAGGCCTCCGGCGCGCTCCGATCGGTATACGACTGCGATGTCACGGTCCACGACGATCAGCCGATCCCCGAGACCGCCTACGACGAGGGCCGCGACCAGTACCGTGCCGAGGACCTGATCGAAACCGTCAGCCGCGTCGGCGGCGGCGAGAAGAACATCGGTATCACCCCGCAGGACCTCTACTACCGGCGCCGGAACTACGTGTTCGGGCTCGCGTACCTCAACGGCAACGGCTCCGTGATCTCCACGCACCGGCTCCGGACCTCCTCGGACGGCGGCGTGTCCACGAAGCCCGCGGTCGACGTGTTCTCCGACCGCGTCCGCAAGGAGGTGGTCCACGAGATCGGCCACACGCTCGGGCTCGAACACTGCGACAACAGCAAGTGCGTCATGTCCTTCTCCCCGACGGTCCGCGAGGTCGACGTAAAGGAGGAAAACCTCTGCGGCTCCTGTTCTCGGCTGGTCAGGTGACACCGCCGGTAGAGGTAAACCCCGTCCTGTCCAACGAGCGACCATGGCCGCAAAGCCGGAATACCGCGACCGCCCCGACGTCGAGGTCGCGCTGCTGGACGCGCTCGTCGACCGTGGCGACGAGGGGATGACGGTGTTGGAGCTCCGCGCGGCCGTCGACGCCGACATCGACGCCGTCGAGGAGGCGCTGTCGTCGCTCAAGGAGGACTCGCTTATCACCGTCGAGAGCGAGGAGCGCGTCCGCGTTTACGCCCACGACCGCGTGATCCCCGACCCCGACGCGCCGGACGACGACCCGCCCGGTGGACTCGTCGACGCGATCCGTGACCGGCTCGGACTGTAGCTCGACGGTCCGCCGCGGCGCCGCGACCGCGCTTCGACCGTGACCCCGCTTCGGCACGCCCGCGCCGCGAGCCAGCGACCTTTTGCCGCTCCCCGGCCTCCCTAGAGGTATGACTCTCGTTTCCGGCACCCACGGCGCCCACGACGCGACGTACCGCGACCGCGGCGGCCGTCGGGTGGTCGACCACTACGGGAAGCCAGAGCGCGTCGGGAAGGCGGTCCGCAACGTCGTCGGCGTCATCGAGATGGGGTACGGCGTGCTCGCGATCACGGGCGAGGACCGGGTCGAGTTCGTCGATAACGCCGTCTCCAACCGCGTCCCGGCCGAGGACGGACAGGGCGTGTACGCGCTCCTGCTCGACCCACAGGGGGGAATCGAGACGGACATGTACGTGTACAACGCCGACGAGCGCCTGCTCGTCTTCCTCCCGCCCGAGCGCACCGAGGCCGTCGCCGAGGACTGGTCGAGCAAGGTGTTCATCCAGGACGTGACGGTCGCGGACGCCTCCGACGAGTTCGGCGTGTTCGGCGTCCACGGCCCGAAGTCGACAGAGAAGATCGCCTCGGTGCTCGGCGGGCCGGGGGCTCCGGAAAGGCCCCTCTCGTTCGTCCGCGGCTCGATGGTCGACGCCGGCGTCACCGTGATCGCGACCGACGCGCCCCTCGGCGAGGAGGGGTACGAGGTCGTCTGCGCGGCCGACCACGCCGAGGAGGTGTTCGACACGCTGATCAACCGCGGACTCAACGCGGCCCCGTTCGGCTACCGGACGTGGGACGCGCTCTCCGCCGAGGCCGGCACCCCGCTCTTCGAGTACGAGCTGGAGGGGACGGTGCCGAACGTCCTCGGCCTCCGGAACGCCCTCGACTTCGAGAAGGGGTGTTACGTCGGCCAGGAGGTAGTCTCCCGCGTCGAGAACCAGGGACGCCCGAGCCGCCGCCTCGTCGGACTCGACCTCGACGGGCTCGCCGACGCGACCGCCGAGATCGACGGCGACGCCGACCCGGAGGGGTACGACGAGGTCCTGCCGACGCCCGGCGCGGCCGTCTTCGCCGGCGACGAGGCGGTCGGCGAGGTGACCCGCGCGGCGGTCGGGCCCGCCTCGGGCGAGCCGATCGCGCTGGCGCTGGTCCGGTACGACGCCGACCTTGACGGAGTCTCCGTGCGCGTCGACGGCGACGAGGTCGCGGCGACCCGCGCTCCCCTCCCGTTCCCGTCGGTCAAGGGCAGCGCGCGGTCCGCACGGGTGCCGACGTACCCGAGCGACGAGTAATCCGCCCCTAGTGCGGTCGCGGTCGGCGCGTGCCGCCGAGCGCCCGCAGGGCGCGAGGTGCACGCGCGAGGGAGTCGCGAACGAAGTGAGCGACGAGGCTGGGGAGGTGTGAGGTGCGGTTGCGGTGCTGTGTGGGGCGGGGACTCAAAGGGGCAGCCGGGAGGACGAAGCACGGCGCAGTAAGCACCACAGCGAGGGAGCGAAAGCGACCGACCGAGGAGCGTAGCAAGCCGCGCGAGTCCTCCCGGCTGGGGCTTTGGAGGTGTTCCGCACGGTGGAGTCGGGCACGTATAGCCGAGCGGCTGGGGCTTCGGAGGTCTCCTTCGAGTCATCGCAGACAGCGATTTATACACGAGCGGTCGGGACTCCGAAAACGTTCCTCTCGGATCGTCGATCGAGTGTAAAAAGAGCCGCACCGCAGTACCGTTCCCGCGCTCAGAACACGCCGGGGAACAGCACGTAGCTGAACAGCAGACACAGCACTCCGACGCCGGTCGCGTAGTACAGCAGCGGGATGAGGTTCAGCCGCATCACCCGGCCCTCCTGTCCGAGGAGGCCCACCGTCGCCAGCGCGGCGACGAGGTTGTGGATCGCGACGAGGTTCCCGATCGCGCCGCCGACGGCCTGCGCGCCGACGATGACCGTCCGCGGGAGCCCGAGCTGCGTCGCCGCCTCGAACTGGAACGCGCCGAAGGTGATGTTCGAGACGGTGTTCGACCCGGCCATCGCGGCCCCGAGCGCGCCGATCAGCGACGCGAACGCCGGGTACGCGACGCCGAGGAGATCCGCGGTCGTCTGCGCGAGCAGAACGATCATGCTCCCGACCTCGGGCGCGCCGGGATGCGCGCCGGACTGGAGCATCACCTGGACCATCGCGATGACGAAGACGAGCGCGATGAACGGCGAGACGATCTTCCGACCGGCCTCCTTCCACGCCGCGGAGATCTCGTCGCCGGACATGCCGAAGATCGGGATCGCGAGCACGGCGCTCACGAGCAGCCAGAAGCCCGGCACGTTCATCCACGCGACGGCGCCGCTGAGGCTGGTTCCGAACATGTCGCTGACGGTGACGACGAAGGCGTCCCGATTGATGAAGTTCGAGATCGGGTCGACCGCCCGCGTCACGACCAGCAGAATCACGAGCAGGATGTACGGCGACCACGCCTTCAGCAGCGACATGTCCTCGCCGCCGCTGAGGTCGGCCGCCTCGGCCTCGGGCGAGACGCCGCCGCGCGTCTCCGCGTCCTCACCGTTCGATCCGTTCGACTGTCCCGGCTCGATCGAGCCGACCCAGTGGTCGGCCCACTTTTCCCGCTCCGGGAACTCCCACTCGTCGTCCGGCAGGAGGTACCCCGCACGCAGGATGCTCAGGATGACCGCACCGCCGACCATCGAGCCGATGAGCGACGGGAACTCGGCCGTGAGGAACCACGCCGAGACCCAGTACGGGACCGCGAAGGCGATCCCCGACGCCAGACAGAGCGGCGCGACCTCCCAGGCCGGCGCCAGCGAGCGGTCGTCCGGGTCGCCGAAGAAGTAGACGACCATGCCGACCGCGAACAGCGGCATCACGAATCCGATCAAGGCGTGATACGTCGCCGCCCACGCCGCCACGTTGACGGAGAACTCCTGGACGGTCATCCCGCCGCCCTCGATTGCGGTGCGGGTGAACTCGACGCTCTCCATCGGACTCTGGATACCGACCACGATCGGCGTCCCCACCGCGCCGTACGTGACGGCGATGATGTGGCCGATGATCCCGGCGATGACCGCCGCGAGCGCCGGGAAGCCGAGCCCCAAGAGCAGCGGCGCGACGACCGCGGCCGGCGTCCCGAAGCCGGCGGCGCCCTCGATGAACGTCGCCATGAAGAAGGCGATCAACACGATCTGCACGCGCCGGTCGTCGCTGACCGTCGCGAAGCCCCGATTTATCCGGTCGAACGCACCCGCCTCCATCAGGGTGTACAGGAGGACGAGCGCGCCGAAGACGATCCAGAGGATCTCGATGGCGGTCATCACGCCGACGCCGGACGCCGCGAACAGCCAGTTCACCGGCATGTTCCACGCGGCGTACCCGACCACCATGGCCACGACCCAGGCCACCGGCATGGCGCGCGTCGCCGGCCAGAGGAAGCCGACCAGCAGGATCCCCGCGAGAAGCAACGGCAGCGCGGCCACGGCGATATCGATCCCCGTCGTCATCGCGCTCCCCCCTCGTTACTCTCGGTCACTCGATTCCGTAGACGACTCATGTGACGAACTGTCATCCTCATGCAACGCGACGTACATCACGTTCATTAATTAAAAAAGTAGGTTTTCCGACTCGCGGTTCACCCCCGTCACGTGTCGCGAAAATCCCCACGATCGATTTGTTTATCATCGGTTCTCGACCCATCCGTAACGGTCACCGCCACCTCCGCGACGGTCACCGGCAGAGGAGTCATGTCGCTCCCGCGATAACCCCACCCATGGATCGCAACGAGGTGCGGCGCGCGTGGGACGAGGTGGCGGCGACGTACGCCGCCCGGCGCGACCCGGACGGCTCCGACGCGGCGCTGATCGACGACCTCCTCGGGGAGCTTCCGACCGATCCGGACGTGCTCGACGTCGGCTGCGGCGACGGCGCCCGAACGCTCGCGAACCTCCCGGCCGGCAGCGTCGGGCTCGACGTCTCGCGTCGCGGGCTCGACCTGGCGAGCGACACCGTCCCCGACGCCCGACTCATCCACGGGGAGATGTCCGCGCTCCCGTTCGGCGCCGACCGGTTCGACGCCGTCACGGCGTACCACGCGGTGTTTCACGTCGAGCGCGACCACCACCCGGCGGTGTACGCGGAGTTCGCCCGCGTCCTCCGGCCCGGCGGCCGGCTCCTCATGACGCTCCCGAGCGGCCGGTTCGAGACGGTGCGGCGCGGCTGGATGGGGGATCGGATGTTCTTCTCGGCGCCCGGGCGCGACCACACCCTGGCGCAGCTCCGCGAGGTCGGGTTCGCCGATGTCGAGACGCGGACCGCGACCGACCCGCTGGGGAGCAGCACGGAGTTCGCGTTCGCGAGGCTGGCCGATACCCGGGCTGACGACGACCGGACTCGACCGTGACCGACTCCGACGGGGTCCCTCACGACGTCCGGGCGAGCCTCGGACAGCTGCTCGCGGAGGCGCGGGCGGCCGCCGAGCGCGGCGACGCGGACACCGCGCGGGCGCTACTCGACACCGCGGAGACGGTGGCGACGAACAAGCTCCCGCCCGGAGAGCGGCGCGACCGCGTGCGCTGGGGGTGTGCGACCGCGGCCGACGCGCTCCCAAACGGCGACCTCGCGGCCGCGTACGCCGCCGCGGCCGCGGCGCGGCTTCCGACCGACTAACCCAGCCGGAGCGCTTTTCGCTCTCGCTCGCCGACGGTCCCTCATGCGCGTCGCCTCGCTCCTGCCCTCCGCCACCGAGACGCTGTTCGCGCTCGGCGTCGAGCCGGTCGGCGTCTCACACAGCTGCGATCACCCGTCCGCGGCCCGCGACCTCCCGACACTGACGAGTACCGCCGTCGACCACGAGGAGCGCTCCGCCGCCGGCGTCGACGCCCAGATGCGCGAGGTCGACGGCGCGGTCTACGACCTCGACGTCGACCGGCTCGCCGCTCTGAAGCCCGACCTGCTCGTCACGCAGGCGACCTGCGACGTCTGCGCGGTCGACGCGAGCGCGGTCCGCGCGGCCGCCGCCTCGCTCGACCCCGAACCCGACGTGCTCGCCCTTGACCCGCACTCGTTCGAGGACGCGCTCGACGACGCGGTGCGGGTCGGCGAGGCGGTCGGCGCGGAGCCGGCCGCGAGCGACCTCCGGGCCGACCTCCGCGAACGCGTCGACGCGATCCGCGAACGCGCGGAGCGCGCGGTCGCCGACGAGGGACGCCCCCGGACCGCGGTCCTCGACTGGACCGACCCGCCGATCCGGGCCGGTCACTGGGTCCGTGACATGGTCGCGATCGCGGGCGGCGACCCGTCGTTTCAGCCCGACGGCGCCTCGGAGCCGGTCGCGTGGACGGACGTGCGCGCTCACGACCCCGAGACCCTCGTCGTCGCCCCCTGCGGGTTCGACCGCGACCGCGCCGTCGACGCGGTCGGCGACCTCGCGACGCGGTCGGGGTGGCGCGACCTCGCCGCGGTCGCCGGCGAGCGGGCGTACGCGGTCGACGGGAACGCGCTGTTCAACCGCCCGAGCCACCGGCTCGTCGACTCGCTCGAGGCGCTGTTCGCCTGTCTTCACCCCGACCACGCGGCGGCGCCGCCCGACGAGCGCGACCGCGTCGCGCACGTGGACCCGGTGACAGCGTCGATACGCGCCGACGGCGGCTGACGCCGACCGCAGCCTGCCGACCCGGATCTGTTGAAATACTCGGAAAATGACAGGATCCGGCTGCCGAATACAGAGGCTGTACCCCGCACGCTTCTGATCGACAAATCAGGAGACCCTCCTCGTGCGTACGTGAGAATTCCCTGTGTCGTTCCAACTGACCGACCCGAGGGAATCGACGGACGTGCCGGTCGTCCCCACCCGCGTTACCCGGCAAGGATCGTCAGTCGTCGGGCTGCCGCATCGACATCCTGTTCCGGCCCGACCGCGGGGATCCGGACCGTCGCTACGGTACCGGTCACGTCCGGTCCGTCTCTGGCGGCCACCTGAAACGACCCACCGTAGCGTGTTACCACCCAGTTGACGAACCACAGGCCCAAGCCCGACCCGTGTTTCAACGGGGACTCCTGACCGGCCTCGACGACGGCCTTCTCCATGGCGTCGATCCCCGGGCCGTCGTCGGTGACAGTCAACACGACCTCGTCACCGTCGTCTCGGGCGGAGACCTCGACCGCCGTATCGGAGGCCGGGTCGTGGACGAGAGCGTTTTCGACCAGTTCCGAGACCGCGTCCCGCAGTTCCTCCCCCGCAACCATATCCCGATCCGTGTCGATCGTCAGCTCCAGCGTGGCGTCCGGGTGGTCGTTACCGAACGCTTCGGAGAGATCACCGAACAACGTCTCGGGGCTGATCCGTTTCGGCTCCCGGTCGCGCTGCGTGTGCGAGTACACGTCCCGCGCCCGGTCGGCCAGCGAAAGGAGTCGCTCGGCGGCGGCCCGCACGACGGCCGGCTGATCGCCCGCCTCGTTGGCTCCAAGGATAATGGTCAGCTCGTTCCGGAGGTTGTGCCGCAGGACGCGGTTCATGACATCCAGTAGCTGCTGGCGACGCTTGCGGTCAGTAATGTCCTGCTGGAAGCCGATGTACTGAGTGACCTCCCCCGCCTCGGTCTCGACGGGCGTGACACTCACCGCGTTCCAGAAGGCGCGTCCCGAGGCTCGATAGTTCACGATATCCACGGAGACCGGCTCTCCGGCGGCGATCGCTTCTCGGAGTCGCGTGACCGTCTCCGGATCCGTGGCCTCTCCCTGAAGGAACCGGCAGTTCGCTCCCAGCACCGCATCACGTTCGTACCCGGTGAGGGTGCAGAACTCCTCGTTGACGTAGGTGATCGGGTTGTTCTCCCGGGTGCCGTCCGCGATGATGATGCCGACTTCGGCCTCATCCATGGCACGGTTCTTGATGGTGAGTTCGCGGTCGCGCTCCTTTCGCTCGGTCACGTCGCGTGCCGTTCCCTGAATCCCGGTGTCATCGCCGGTGGGTTCTCCGAACGGCCGGGCGTTAATTTCGAAGGTCCGAACCGTCCCGTCGGCGGATTCGAGGTCGAGTTCGACAGCGTCGGCAGCGTCTCCACTCAAGACGCGTTGGTACAAGTCGAGGGCCGTTTCGGTCGAGTCGTCCGCGAGAACGGTCAGAAACGGCTCGCCAAGCAGAGCTTCGGGCTCGTACCCGAGCAGGCGCTCTACCGCGGGGGAGACGTAGGTGAACTCCATCTCCTCGTCAATACGGAAGATGATGTCCGCACTCGCTGTGGCGATACCCTCGAAGCGGCGTTTTTCAGCCTGCAGGCGCTCGTTCTCCCGGGCGAGCTCCGCCTCGTGGGCTTGTTGCCCTAAGGTAATCCCGATGCGCTCGGCGAGCAGTTCGACGAACAGCTCCTCGGTTTCGGTGAACGGGTCTGACCGGGCTTCAGTATCGGCAAAGCAGATCGTCCCGTAGAGGTCCCCGTTGACCGTGATTTTCGCGCCGACGTACGTTTCGAGGTCGAACATCTCGACGGCCTGATCCGGGATGATATCGGATGCCGTCGCGGCTTGTACCGAGAGGGTCCCCTCGGTTTCGACCGTACGCTGGCAGTAAGCGTCCTCAAGCGGACACTGCTTGCCCGGCTGTAGAAGCGGATGACTGCCGGTCGAGTAAACGATCTCCTGTGTCTCTCCCCGAATTTGGGTGAGAAAGCCGATAGAGACGTCGAGATAGTCGGTCCCGATCTTGAGCCCGTTTCGGATCTGTCTCTCAGGTGAGTCGGTTCCGTCTGAGAAGACAGCAGTCGCTTGTTCTCGATACGACTCTGGGTTAGACACGCCTCTGATAACAGCTACGGTAATAAAAAGGAGGTGCATGGTATACAATGGAATAAAAGAGTTTCAGCCAAGCCGACAGAGTCGTGTCGAATCCGTTCCGATAAGCTGGTAATCGGCTGAGGAAGTACGGCCGATTCGGTCCCTGCTGGGTCGCAGGATTTTCGCGCTCCGTTCGGTATCGTCCCTCCACACTACCAGTCACAGTAACCTTCGAGAGCGCTCGCGCTCCCGACCGCCCGATCAGGTCTCCGCTCGGTCGCGGAGCGCCGACAGCGCCCCCGCGGCGCGGAGGTCGTCGACCGCGCAGTACCACGCGCCCCGCACCCCGTTCAGGTCGTTCTCGACCGGTGAGTCGAGGGGTACGAGCTCGTCGAGTTCGAAGACGACGACCACCCGCTCCTCCGAGAACGGGTCGATCAGCGCCGCCCAGTCGCCCTCGTCCATCGGCCCGGGCTCGCCGCGGGTCTGCTCGACCCGATCGACGACGCGGGCGTAGTGAGTGACCGCCGATACCGGCGCCGTCCGGTAGAAGGCCATGTAGTCGAAGTCGGCGCGGGTGCGGTCGTACGACCGCGGCGCCGGGTAGAATCCCTCGCGACAGCGGTCGAACGTGTCCGGTTGCGTCGCGACGACGCAGACGCGCGCGTCGCCCGGCGCGTCGTCGGCCGGGGCGTCCGCGGCGAATCGGTCGAGGTCCATCGCACCCGGAGCTAGCCCCCGGACGCGGATATATCCCCGTTCGGCACGTATCGACCGGTAATGTCACGCGGCGCGGCGAGCGAGCGCGACGGCTCTCGGGCCGACGACGTCCGCCCCGATGCGGAGTCGCCGGATCCCGCCCCGCCGGCGCTCGCGATCGAGGGCGTCTCGAAGCGGTTCGGCTCCGGTGAGGGGGCCGTGCTCGCGGTCGACGACGTGAGCCTGACCGTCGAGCGGGGCTCGATCGTCGGGCTGCTCGGCCCGAACGGCGCGGGAAAGACGACGCTGATCAAGTGCGCGCTCGGGATCGTCCTCCCCGATTCGGGGTCCGTCCGGGTGTTCGGCGCGGACGTGGCCGACGGGCGGCGGGCGGCGTACGCGAACGTCGACGCGATGTTGGAGGGCGCGCGCAACGACTACTGGCGGCTCACCGTCCGCGAAAACCTGCGGTACTTCGCGACGATCGCCGGCGTCGACCCGGACTCGGTGCGGGCGCGGCACGACCGGCTGCTCGACCGGCTCGAACTCACCGAGAAGGCCGACACCCCGGTCAGAGAGCTCTCGCGGGGGATGAAACAGAAGGTGTCGCTGGCGAGCGTGCTCGCGGGCGGCGCCGAACTCGTCTTCCTCGACGAGCCGACGCTCGGCCTCGACGTCGAGAGCTCCCGGACGCTCCGCCGGGAGCTCCGCCGGCTCGCCCGCGAGGAGGGGCTCACCATCGTCCTCAGCAGCCACGACATGGACGTCGTCGAGGATGTCTGCGACCGCGTGGTGATGATGGCGGGCGGGCGGATCGTCGCCGACGACACCGTCGCGGCGCTCCGCTCCGGGACCGAGCGCGACGTCGTCCGCGTCGTCAGCGCCGATATCGACGATGCGGTCGTCGCGACCCTCCGGGAGCGGTTCGACGTGCGGGCGGTCGAGACGGACTTCGGCGCGGTCGAGCGCGACGGGGACCGACGTGACGGACACCGCTCGACCGCCGTCGAGGTCGCCGCCGCGGGCGACGCCCTGTACGACCTGACGGACGCGCTCCGTCAGGCGGGCGTCACGGTGGAGCGCATCGAGACCGTCCGCCCCGAGCTGGAGGACGTGTTCGTCGACCTCACCGGACTGAAGCCGGGCGGAAGCGAGGCCGACGAGGTCGGTTCGGACGGCGCGGACTCTCGGGGGCGGTCGTCGTGAGCGCCGACGGTTCGGCCTCCCCCGACGCCGCGACCCCGCCGATATCGACCGACTCCGATCCCGCCGACGAGCCCCGCTCGGCCACGTACTACCACCTCGCCCGGGCCGTCCTCTACCGCGAGTACCTGATCTTCGTCCGGTACCCGGCGAACGCGATCGGGGGGATCGTCGTCGCGCTGTTCTTCTTCGGGGTCCTCTTCTACGGCGGTCGACTGCTGGCCGGACAGGCGCTCACGGACTCGCTGTCGGGGATCGTCGTCGGCTACTTCCTGTGGACGCTCTCCGTCGGCGCCTACTCCTCCGTGTCGAGCGACATCGGCAGCGAGGTCCAGTGGGGGACCTTAGAGCGCCACATCACCACTCCGTTCGGCTTCGCGCCGGTCGCCCTCCTGAAGGGGGTCGCGAAGGTGGTCCGGACGTTCCTCACGAGCGCGGTCGTGCTCGCGGTCATGCTGCTGCTCACCGGAACTCGGCTCAGCCTCGACCCGCTCACGGTGATCCCGGTCGCGGGGCTGGCGGTCACCTCGGTGCTCGGGCTGGGCTTCGCGGCCGGCGGCGTGACGGTGCTGTACAAGCGGATCGGCAACTGGCTCAACCTCCTGCAGTTCGGCTTCGTCGGGCTCGTCTCGGCGCCCGTCCTCGACGCGCCGTGGACGCGCTTCCTCCCCTTAGCGCACGGGAGCGCGATGCTCCAGCGCGCGATGGTCGACGGCGTCCGGCTGTGGGAGTTCGGCCTCGGCGACCTCGCGCTCCTCGCCGGCGTCGCGGTCGCCTACCTCCTCGGCGGCTACGTCGTCTTCCACTACGCGACGCGGCGGGCGCGGCGCCTCGGCGTGCTCGGGGACTACTGAGGCGGGCCGGCCCGCGGGGTCGCTCTCCCCGCCCTCACCGGTCCTCGTCCGGTTCGCCCGCCAGCGCCTCCTCGCGGAGCTCCCGACACCGCTCGCCGGCGACCTCCAGCTCCGGCACCGGCGTCGGGGTCCCGTCGGCGTCGACGGCGACGAACACGAAGTACGACTCGGTCGTCAGCTCCCGCTCGCCCGTCCGCGGCGACTCGCGGAACGCGCGGATCCGCGTCCGGAGGCTCGTTTGCCCCACCGCGTACACGTACGACTCGACGATGCAGGTGTCGCCCTGCGGCACCGGCCGCTTGAAGTCGAGCCCGTTGATCTTGGCCGTGACGCAGGTCTCGCCGGCGGCGCGCATCGCCGACATCGCGCCGATCTCGTCCATCCACTTGACGACGTTCCCCCCGTGGGCCGACTCGTAGTTGTTCGTGTGGGTCGGCTGGACCCGCTGGCGGTTCTCGATGTACGTCTCGCTGACCGTCGTCATGGCCGATCCAGACGCCCGCCGGTGAAAGGGGCGTCGGCGCCCGACGGCCGGTCGTTATCAGACCTGAGGACTCCGGGGTCACCCCTAAATGACGGACCTGTCGAGCCTCGAATACACACACATGTTCGAACGGATTACGGGTCACTACGGCCGACGGGTCGGCGCCCTCGTGCTCCTCACGCTCGGCGTGACGCTCGGGTTCGTCGCGCTGTTCGGCGCGCACGTCGCGACGGCCGGCACCGGCGCGGCCGGCCTCGCGGCGCTGACTGCGACCGCGGTCGTCGTGACGCTGAACCTCGGTCTGCTGGGTATCGTGCTCGTCGGGAACGTCGCCGTCGACCTCCGGCGGCTGACGGCGGTCGCCGAGGCGATCCGCGACGGCGACTTCGAGGCGAGCGCCGACTCGGACCGCCCGGACGAGATCGGCCGGCTGTTCGGCGCGGTCGACGAGATGCGCCGCTCGCTGCGCGACGCGGTCGCGGAGTCGGAGCGCGCGCGGGCCGACGCCGAGGCGGCGCGCGCCGAGGCCGAGGCGCTCACCGACGACCTCCTCGACCACGCCGACGAGATCGGGACGGCGATGGAGCGCGCGGCGGACGGCGACTTCACGCGGCGGCTTCCCGAGGAGACCGACGTCGACGCCGTCTCCCGGATCGCCGGCGCCTACAACGAGATGGCGACCGACCTGTCGGCCACGCTCGACGACCTCCACGCGTTCGCGGGCGACGTCGAGGGGACGAGCGACGAGATGGCCGACCGGGCGGACGCGGTCGCCGAGATGAACGAGTCCGTCGCGACGGAGATGCGCGGGCTCGCCGACGCGATCGACGACCAGACGGAGCGGCTCCGCGGCGCCGCCGACGAGACCGACGACTTCTCCGCGATGGTCGAGGAGATCGCCTCCACGACCGACGACGTCGCCGGCGACGCGACCGCCGCGGCCGACCTCGGCGAGACCGGGGAGCGACGCGCCGCCGAGGCGGTCGAGTCCGTCCTCGACATCGCCGACCTCCTCGACGAGCTGCAGGGGCTCGTCGACGGCCTCGACGACCGGATGGAAGGCGTCGCCGAGACCACCGACATCATCGCGGACATCGCGGAGCAGACGAACATCCTCGCGCTCAACGCCTCCATTGAGGCTTCCCGCGCCGGCGGCGACGGCGACGGCTTCGAGGTGGTCGCCGAGGAGGTGAAGTCGCTGGCCGAGGAGACGCGCGCCTCGACCGCGGAGATCGACGCGACGATCGCGAGCGTCACGGACGACGTCGACGCGGTGGCCGCGGAGATGGACCGGACGACGGCCGAGATCGACGAGACGACGACCGCCGCCCGCGAGGCCGGCGACGCGATCGAGGAGCTCACCGCCACCGTCGAGGACGTCGACGTCGCCATGGGCGACATCGCGCGGGCGACCGACGAGGGCGCGACCGGCGTCGAGGCCGTCGCGGCGACGGTCGACGAGGTCCACGGGGCGGCCGAGGACGCCGCCGAGCGGGCGCGGTCGCTCGCGGAGACGGCCGACGAGACCGCCGCCACGATGGAGACGGTCCGGGAGACGGCGGCGTCCCTGTCGGACCGGACCCGGACGCTCGAACGCCGGCTCGCCGAGTTCGACACCCGGACCGACGGCGAGAACGGCACCGTCGGCGACGGCGACCGACGGGCCGCCGCCGCCCCCGCCACCGCCGCCGCCGACGGCGGGGAGGTGGACCGATGATCGAGCCCGCGACGGTGCGGTACGTCTCGGCCGCCCTGTACGTCGGCTGGGTGGTCGTCCTGCTGGGGGCCGTTCGGTTGCAGCGTCCGACCGCGCGATGCTACTGCTACCCGTTCGTCGCCGTGGTCGCCGTCGGCGCGGCGGCCGTCGGGCTCCGCGGCGCCGGCGTCGGGACGATCCCCGTGGCCGCCGGGACGGTCGACATCCCCCAGCTCGTCGGCGACTACGCCGCGTACCCGCTGCTGTTCGGGTTCGCCGCGTTCGTCGCCGGCGCGAGCCGGCGGTACGTCGGGCTCGTGGTCGCGACCATCGCGGTCATGCGCGCCGCCTACGACGTCGCCAACGTGTTCGACGGGACGGTCGGGCTCGTCGGCACCGTCGCCATCCTCGCCGGCTACGCGCTGCTCGCGTGGCTCTACTTCGGTCCGGTGGCCGCCGCCGCGGCGCGACGGTCGCCGAGGCGCGAGCTGTTCTACCGGAAGACGCGAAACCTGGTGCTGTTCGTCTTCGGCGTCCTGATCGCGTGGGCGATGCTCCAGCTGTTCGGCGTGCTCGACCCGTTCACGCAGGCGGTGACGCTTGAGTACATCGACTTCCTGCTCCGCGTCGGCTTCGCGGGACTCGTGATCGCCAACGCCGACACCCTCGTCGACGAGGGAGACGACGCGGCCGCTGACGGACCCGACGGCGACGGGCCGACCGCCGGGTCCGATCCCGACCCCGGCGCCGCCGCGACGGCCGACTGACCGGCGCGGACCGACCCGGTCCTGCGCCGACCCGGGCGGACGGACTTATGTCGCCCGCGCCCGGATCGGAACGCATGACAGAGCACGGGGACGGGCTCGACGCGGACCTCCGGGTGCCGTCCTGCGAGCGCTGCCCGGCGCTGGTCGAGTCGCGGAGTCGGATCGTCGACGGCGTCGGCCCGACGGACGCAGACCTCCTGTTCGTCGGCGAGGGACCGGGGGCGAACGAGGACGAGGAGGGAGAGCCGTTCGTCGGACGGTCGGGCGACGTGCTCGACGAGGCGTTA
The DNA here is from genome assembly GCF_001261915.1 of Halorubrum sp. SD626R. Taxonomy (GTDB): domain Archaea; phylum Halobacteriota; class Halobacteria; order Halobacteriales; family Haloferacaceae; genus Halorubrum. The sequence goes on along the minus strand of NZ_CVRT01000065.1, from coordinate 4,469 downwards.
CGTGACGCCGGGCTCGCCCGCGCCGACGTGCGGATCACGAACTGCGTGCGCTGTCGACCCCCCGACAACCGCGACCCGACGACGGAGGAGCTGGCGAACTGCCGCGGCCACCTCGAAACGGAGATCGACCGGCTCGACCCGGAACTGATCGTGACGCTGGGGAAGGTGCCGAGCGAGCATCTGCTCGACCGGTCGGTGGCGATCACGTCGGAGTCGGGCGACGTCGTCGACGCCCGGATCGCGGGCGCGTCGCGGCGCGTGCTGCTGTCCGTCCACCCGGCGGCGACGCTGTACGACCGGAGCCAGCGCGACGGCTTCTTCGAGACGATCGCGAGCGCGGGCGAACTGAGCGGGGTCGGTGAGAGGGAAGAAAGCGGCGGCGACGGGCAGTCGCGGCTCGGTGAGTACTGACCGGTCGGATCAGTCCCGGTCGCGGCGGTCGCCGACGCCGAGCCACTTCCGCGGGTCGAACAGGCCGCGGACCGCTTCGATCAGTCCCTTCCCCTCGTGCTCGCCCGGTCGGAGCCGGGCGCGGATGCGCGAGGAGATCAGCTCGATGCCGAGCACGACGATGAACACCATCACGAGGCCGGCGGCGGTCTGTTGGAACTCGAAGAGGTCCTGGCTGTTCCGGATCATCAGCCCGAGGCCGCCGGCGCCGACGACGCCGAGCGAGATGGCGATCCGGGTGTTGATCTCCAGGATGTACAGCGTCCACGCGATGAACGACCGCGACACCTGACTGAGCATCCCGAAGCTCACGGTCTGGGTACCCGACGCGCCCGTCGATCGGATCGCCTCGATCGGTCCCTCCTCGATCTCTTCGAGGTCGTCGGTGAACAGGCGCCCGAGATTTCCGATGCTGTCGGTCGCGATCGCGAGCACCGCGGTGACCTGTCCCGGCGGCCCGATGGGGATGTACAGGAAGATCCAGACGATCGCGGGGATGGCGCGGATCCCACTGAGCGTGCCACGGAAGATGAAATTGAAGGGGAACGGCGTGACGCGCTCGTTGCCGAGCACGCCGAGGACGAGCGCGAACGGGAAGGCGAAGACGGTGCCCATGAAGCCCAACAGCAGCGTCACGAGGCTCGCTTTCACCAGCGACTGCCGCGGCGACTGGAAGCTCTCGATGATGTGTGCGCCGCCGTCGCCGAAGCTCGCGGGGATCGCCCGCAGTCCGGTGATCCCCTGGTCTTTGGTGTATATCGTGAAGTTCTGGAAGTCCGGCGGGAAGAAGCCGGTCGAGATGAACTCGTACATCCCCGGCAGCCGCCCGGCGACGACGTTCGGCTGGAAGCCGATGAAGCCGAGCCCCCAGTAGGTGACGCCGAGGACCGCCGCGAGCAACACGCCCCACAGGACGTACTTGAGCCGGCGGAGCCGTTCGAGCGCCCGGAACTGGTCCGCGATCGCGGAGTCGGAGCTCACGCCCGACCCCCTCCGTCGGCGGCGGCGTCGGCGTCGGTCCCGTCGAACTCGTCGCCCGCCGCCCCGGTCGGGACCGTCTTCCCGCCCTGCGCCTCGCCGTAGTAGATTCGGTCCATCTCGTCCATCGTGAGGTCGTCGGCGTCCCCGTCGAAGATCACCTCGCCGTCGCGGATGCCGAGGAACCGGTCCCCGAACTCCCGCGCGATGTTCACCTGATGGAGGCTGGTGACCGTGGTGAGGTCCTGGTCGGTCGCGGCCTTCTTCAGGTAGCGCATGACATCCCGGGCGGCCTTCGGGTCGAGGCTGGCGACCGGCTCGTCGGCGAGGACGACCTCCGGCTCCTGGACCAGCGCGCGGGCGATCCCGACCCGCTGTTTCTGTCCGCCGCTCATCGACTCGGCGCGCTGGCCGGCCTCGTCGAGGAGACCGACCGTCTGGAGGGCTTCGAGAGCGGTCATCTTGTCCGCGTCGGCGTGCATCCCGAGGGCGCTCCGGAGGAGCCCGTTCCGCGAGAGCGCCCCGGACAGGGCGTTCCCGAACGCGGTCTTGCTCTCGATGAGGTAGTGCTCCTGGAACACCATCCCGACCTCGCTGCGGTTACCGGTAAGCTCCTCGCCGCCGATCCGGACGGAGCCCTCGGTCGGTTGCGTGAGCCCGTTCAACACCCGGAGCATCGTCGACTTGCCGGCGCCGGAGGGCCCGAGCAGGATGACGAACTCCCCCTCGGAGATGGTGAAGGACACGTCGTCGAGGGCGACGGTGTCCTCGTCGTAGATCTTGGTGACGTTTTCGAATTCGATCGTTGGCATGGAGTGTGGCTTTGTGCGAGAACGGACCGATCGTGTGAAAAGCGATCCGAAACGGGGGTGGGGGGAGCTACTGCTCGAAGATGTCGGTTCCGACGCCGAGCTCGTCCGCCACGTCGATGACGGACTGGTACTCTTCCTGGCCGGCCTCGCGGACGCGGCCGAACCAGAGGTCGTCGTCGGTGCCGTCCTCGCCGTCGGCGCCGTAGTAGACGTCGTCGGACGCGTCGAGGAGCGACTGCTGGATAGCGCTCTTCACGTCGTCGCTCAGCTCGGGCGAGACCACGATCGGCGCGCGCGGCAGCCCCTCGTCCTCGTGGAGCGTGGTGGCGACCTCCTGCCACTCCTCCGGCGCGGGACCGGTGCTCGTGTCGCGGACGAACCCGCCCATCGCGGCGGCGTCGACCTGCCCCTGTTCGAGGAGGGTGTACGAGCCCACGTGGCCGCCGGCGAAGCGGGCGTCGAACTCGGCCTGCGAACCGTTGCCTTCGGGGAGCTCCCCGACGTCGAGGTCGCCCTGATTGGACATGCTGTACAGCGGGTAGAGACACCCGCTCGTCGACAGGCGGTCGGAGAACGCGACGGTCGCGCCCGACAGGTCCGACAGCTCCGTGATGTCGCTGTCGTTCGGCGTCGCGATGATGCTCTTATACTCCCAGCTGCCGTAGCCGTAGCGCTGGAGGATGATCTCCGCGTTGTCCGTCATCACGCCGAGCCCGGCCGCGAACGGCCCGGTCTCGGCGATGTCCGTCGTGCCCTGTCCGAGCGACTGGATGATCGCGCTGTAGTTGCTGCCGACCGTTCCCTCGACGTTCAGGTCTTCGGGGACGTCGTGGTTCTCCCGGAGGTAGCTTCCGATGTGATCGAGGAGGGGAGAGTACTGCACTTCCAGATCCTCCTGCGGGACCGACGGGGAGATCCCGAAGTCGACCGTGCCGTCGCCGCCGAAGGTCATCTCGGGCTCGCTCTCGGAGTCGCCGCCGTCGGAGCCGCTGGAGCCGTCCGACCCGTCGGAACCGCTGGAGCCGTCGGACCCGTCGCCGCCACCGCCGCTACATCCCGCGAGTCCAACGATGCTTCCCGCACCCGCGATCTTGAGGAACTTGCGTCGTTTCGCCATGAGGAGTACATTTGTAAGACCGACTAAACTCTCAAAAGTTTTGCTGTTTAAATATACAGACGGATATGTACCGCTATGTAAGGCGGGTCGGATGGAAACTGACTTCCACGCAGGTGATCAAGCGGCGACATGGACGAATCAACACCGGATCCGGAGGTGTCCGTCGCGCTCGTGGACTACGGCCTCGGCAACCTCCGGTCGGCGACCCGCGGGCTGGAGCGCGCGGGCGCGTCCGTCGAGATCACCGACGACCCCGAGGCGTTCGCGGCCGCCGACGGGGTCGTCCTCCCGGGCGTCGGCGCGTTCCGCGAGGGGATGGAGAACGCCGGGCCGCTGCGCGAGGCGCTGACCGCCCACGCCGAGGCGGGTCGCCCCCTGTTCGGGATCTGCCTCGGGATGCAGATGCTCCTCACCTCCAGCGAGGAGGCCGACCACGAGGGGGAAGGCGAGGTGACGGGCTTGGACCTGATCCCCGGCACCAACGTCCGGTTCGACGTCGACCGGAAGGTCCCGCACATGGGGTGGAACGAGCTCGACATCGAGCGGGACCACCCGATCGTCGAGGGCGTCGACGGCGAGCACGCCTACTTCGTCCACTCGTACTACGCCGCCCCCGACGACCCGGACGCGGTCGTCGCGACCGCCGACTACGGCGTCGACTTCCCGGCGGTCGTCGCCAACGAGGCGGGAAACGTGTTCGGCACGCAGTTCCACCCCGAGAAGAGCGGCGAGACGGGGCTCCGGATCCTCCGGAACTTCGTCGAGTACTGCGCCGACCGGTAGGCGTCGGCGTTCCCGATCGCCTTCCTATTCCCGTTCCGACGCACTCCCTGCCACCGCCCCGACTCACCCCCCGTCGCCGGCCTCGACCACGACGGCGCGCAGGTCGTTGACGTTCGTGCCGGTCGGGCCCGTGCGGAGCAGCGCGTCGGCCTCGTCGAGCAGCGGGTAGGCGTCGTGGCGGTCGAGGGCGTCGCGGGCGGCGTCCGGGTCCAGCGTCGCCGCGTCCGCGATCCCGCCGGCGGCGTCGGTCGGGCCGTCGATCCCGTCGGTGTCGGCGCTCGCGACGACGATCCGGGGGCCGGCCCCTCCCTCGTCGCCCGCCGTCCCCT
>NZ_CVRT01000064.1 GCF_001261915.1 Halorubrum sp. SD626R | reverse complement strand
GGTCCACACCCTCCACGAGCCGTTCGAGGTCGTCGTCGTCCACGCGCGTCTCGACGACGACCTCGAACGGCTCGTGGAGGGTGTGGACCACCTGCTCGTCGTGCGCCGTCGACCCGACGACGCCGACGAAGGGCCACCCCTCGCCGGAGGTCTGGGAGGTCATGACGCGGGTGAACCGGTAGATGCGCTCGGGGTCCCAGTACATCAACAGCTGCGAGAGCGAGTAGACGCCGACCGCGCGGTCGCGGCCGGCCGACGACTCGACGATATCGGTGAACTTGATCCCGATGTCGGTGAGGTTCCCGGCGCTGGCGACGTACTTCGTCGTCGGCGTGTCCTCGCGCTTGTCGCCCTGTTCGTGGGTGACGCAGTCGACGACGGTCACGTCGCCGCCGTCCCGCCCCGTGATCGTCTCGTAGTCGTCGCGGACCTTCTCCGCGGTGCGGCCGGTCGAGATGACGACCGGCTCGTCGGCCCACTCGGCGAGCAGCCGGTTGAACAGGTCGTACTTCCCGCTCATCGGGGGGCCGCTGACGAGCACGCTGTCGGCGTCGCGGACAGCGCCGGGAAGCACGGTCATGTGTCTGGGTTGAGAGGGTATCGCGTAAAACCCTTCCGAGGGATCACTTCCGGAGCATCGACGGGAGATCGAGCGACGACGGGGGGCCCTCTCGGGGCGGTCGCGTCAGTGTCAGCTCCGTTATCGCTCCGGGGAGCGCGGCCCGCACCGGCGGCTCGCGCGGCGCGCCGTCCCCGTCGACGAGCGCCTCCCACACCTCCGTCGGATCGTCCGCCTCGTCGCTGGCGGCGAGCGCCTTGGTCCGCCCCTCGTCGTACGCGAGCTCGACGAGGCTGCGGTCGTACGCGCTCGGGAACGCCTCCATCACGCGATCGAGCTCGGCCGGGCGCCTGTTCCCGACTCCCTCCGCGACCCCGAGAGCGAACGCCCGCCGGACCGCCTCCTCGCGGGTGAGGTCGTCCCACTCCGTGCCGAAGGTCCGGTCGTACATCAGTGGGTCACCGTCGCGGCCGAGCCGACGCGGAGCCCCCCGTCCGTGAACTCGATATCGCGGATGTCGGTGTCGACGTCGGTCCCGCGCATCTTCAGCACCTGGATCCCGCGCTGCATCCCGTCGTCTTCGAGGTAGTTGTGCATGAAGACGACGCCGTGCGCGAGGTAGTGCTCCTCCGAGTAGGCGCTCGGGTCGGTCATCTCGGAGATGAGGAGCGTCGTCGCGTCGGTCCGCTTCAGCGAGGAGAGCAGCTGGACCATCGTGTCCTCGTCGTCGTCAAGGAGGAACCGCAACAGCATGGTGGAGTCGAAGACGACGCGGTCGATGTCGCGGGAGTTGATGAAGCCGGTGAGCCGGTTCGTCACCCCGGAGTGGTCCCGGCGCTCGCCCGGGAGACCGAAGAACCGGCGGCCGTCCGAGGAGAACGAGTCGAGGAAGGTGACCCGGTCCGTGTCGAGCGCCCGGTCGAACCCGAAGTCGTACCCGCCCATGTCGCGGCGGATCCCCTCTTTTGTCTCGTGCATGCTGATGTACAACACGTCCTCGCCGTTGCGGGCGCCCTGCGCGGCGAACTGCGAGCAAAACGTCGTTTTGCCGCTGCCGGGAGGGCCGCTGACAACGTACAGGCGGTTCTCCGGGAAGCCGCCGTCGACGAGGTCGTCGAACCCGGGAACGCCGCTTGTGGCGCGCATACCAAGGGACTCGCCGGTCGGCTCATAAGGGTTGGCTCCTGTTTCTCAGAGGTGAGAACGGTCGGGGTCGCGTCGGCTGCCGGCCGCCGATGCCGGACCTCGACTCCCCGCGTCAGGCCTCGGCGTCTTCGGAGATCGCCTCGCCGACGTCGAAGTCCTCCACGTCGGGCGAGACCCAGACGACGAAGCGGTCGTCTGACTTGACGATCCCGCGGATCCCCTCGTCGTCGACGGTGGTCCCCCGGTCGACGTCCTCGGGCGCGACGTCGCGGACCTGGAACACCTCGTCGACCATCCAGCCGACGGTGCCCCCCTCGTCGATCTCGTCGTCGTCGAAGACGACGATGCGCTCGCGGGGCCCCTCCTCCGCGATGTCGAAGAGCGTCTTCGGGTCGACGATCGTCGTCGTCCGACCGCGCAGGTCCATCACGCCCTCGACGTGCGCCGGGGAGTTCGGGATGCGCGTGAGCTCGCCCGCGTCGACGATCTCGTCGATGACGCCGATGTCCAGACAGTACGTCCCGTCGCCCAGTCCGAACTCCAACACCTTCGTGGGTTCGGCCTCCGTCTCGGTGGCTGCCATGGACGGACTTGCGGTGACATGTCCAATAACCGTGTCCCCTGAATTATCAGGGGTGATTCCTGGGTCCGTGGGTTTATGCCGATTCTGAGCCCGCCTTCGTGTATGAGTGGGACGACGGATCGGCGGGGCGGTCGCGACGGCTCGGTACGGGTAGTCGTCGTTGACGACTCGCCGTTCATGCGGGGCCTGATCGCCGATCTCCTGACGGACGCCGGCGTGGCAGTGGTGGGCGAGGCCGGCGACGGCGCGGAGGCGCTGTCGGTGGTCGCCGAGACGCGTCCGGACGTGGTGACGATGGACGTCGAGATGCCCGGAATGGGCGGGTTAGAGGCCGTCGAGCGGCTGATGGCCGAGACGCCGACTCCCGTCCTGATGCTGTCCGCGCACACCGCCGAGGGCGCGGAGGTGACCTTCGAGGCGCTGGAGCGCGGCGCGGTCGACTTCTTCTCCAAACCGGGCGGCGAGGTGTCCACCGGCGTCTCCCGCGAGTCTGACCGGCTCGTCGAGGCGGTCAGGTCGGTCGCGGACGCCGACCTCGACGCGGCGACGCGCGACCGACGCGACGCCGACGAGACGGCCGCCGCGAGCGGTTCGCGCGGCTCCACCGGCGCGGCCGGTTCGTCTCCTCCGAGCGACGGCGAGACGGTCGACATCGACGGCCCGCTGACGGTCGTGATCGGGGCGTCGACCGGCGGGCCGAACGCGGTCGAGCGGGTGCTGTCGGCGCTGCCGATGGCGGACTGTCGGATCGTGATCGTCCAGCACATGCCGGAGGCGTTCACCTCGCGGTTCGCCGACCGCCTCGACGCCGCCTCGGCGTACGACGTGCGCGAGGCGAGCGACGGCGCGCGGATCGGCGCCGGCGAGGCGGTCGTCGCCCGTGGCGGGAGCCACACCCGAATCGACAGCTACCGGGCGGGGCGGCTCCGCGTCAAGCTCGACGAGGACGACTCCAAGTCGGTCACCCCGGCCGCAGACGTGACGATGCGCTCGGCGGCCGCGGTCGTCGACGACCCGCTCGTCGGCGTCGTGTTGACCGGGATGGGATCGGACGCCGCGGCGGGGATCCGGGCGATGGCCGACGCCGGCGCGCGGACGATCGCGCAGAGCGAGGACACCTGCGTCATCTACGGGATGCCGAAGCGCGCGGTCGAGACCGGCGGCATCGACGAGGTGTGCGACCTCGACGACGTCGCCGGCTCGATCGTGGGGGGTGAGGCCTGATGGACTCCCACCGCGCCGCGTTCGTCGCCGAGGCGGAGGACGGGATCACCGACCTCAACAACGCCCTGCTCGCGCTGGAGGCCGACCCCGAGGACGCCGAGGCGATGGACGACGTGTTCCGCGTCGCCCACACGCTGAAGGGGAACGCCGCCGCGATGGGGTACGACGACGTCTCCGACTTCGGACACGCCCTGGAGGACTTACTCGACGCGGTCCGGCAGGGCGACCGCGAGGTGACGCCGGAGCTGATGGACCTCCTCTTCGAGGGCGTCGACACCGTCGAGGCGATGGTCGACGAGATCGCCGACGACGGCGAGGTGACGACCGACCCCTCCGACCTGGAGGGCCGACTCCGCGAGATGGAGGAGCACGGGACCGTCGGCGGCGACGCGGGGGACGACGGCTCGGCGGACGACCAGTCAGACGCCGGCGGTGCCGACGGCGATTCGGGTGAGTCCGGCGACGACGCCGACGGGGACGACGCTCCCGACGTCTCGGTGCCGGAACCGCCGGCGGCCGCGGCCGACCTACCCGACCCGGTCGCGTACGCGGACGTGACGATCGGCGACGCGCAGATGCCGGGCGTCGACGCGGCGCTTGTCCTCCAGGCGGTCGACGAGCAGTTCGACGGGCACGCGACCGATCCGGCCCCGGAGGCGCTGGAGGACGGTGAGTACGACGAGTCGTTCGACGCCTTCGTCGGCGGCGCCGACCCCGAGGTCGTCGCCGAGGGGCTCCGGGCGCTCACCCAGGTCGAGGCGGTCACTGCGGTCGCGGTCGGCGGCGGTGACGACGCTGCGGCCGCGGTCGGCGACAGCGAGGACGGTGCGGTCGCCGAAGCGAGCGATGCGGACGCCGGTTCGGCCGACGCGGATGTGACGGCCGACGACGAGTTCGAGTCCGCCGAACCGGCGGATACCGAGCGCGCCGAACCGGAGCCGACCGATGACGCGGCCGACGCACCCGAGCCGTCCGACGCCGACTCCGACGCTGACGGCTCCGACGGTTCGGACTCGGCGTCGACCGATTCGGACTCGGCATCGACTGATTCGGATCAGAAGTCGAACGACTCCGGCTCGAAGTCGGATTCGAAGTCCGGCGACGAGATCAAGTCCATCCGGGTCGACGTCGACCAGGTCGACGAGCTGTACGGGCTCGTCGAGCAGCTCGTGACGAGCCGGATCAAGCTCCGACGCGAACTGGAGGCGGCCGACGCCGAGTCGGACACGTTAGACGAGCTCGACAAGCTCGCTTCCAGCCTGCAGGACACGGCGATGGATATGCGGCTCATCCCGTTCTCGCAGGTGTCCGACTCGTTCCCGCGGCTCGTCCGGGACATCTCCCGAGACCTCGACAAGCGGATCAACTTCGAGATCGAGGGCGACGACGTCGAGCTCGACCGGACGATCCTCACGGAGATGCGCGACCCGCTCGTCCACGTCCTGCGGAACGCGGTCGACCACGGGGTCGAGTCACCCGAGGAGCGCGAGGCCGCCGGGAAGGACCCGACCGGGCACGTCAGGCTCACCGCCGAGCGCGAGCGTGACCACGTGATCATCGAGGTCGCCGACGACGGCGGCGGGCTCGACCCGGACCAGCTCCGCGAGAAGGCGGTCGACGAGGGCGTCAAGAGCCGCGAGGCGGTCGAGGCGATGGACGACGACGAGGCGTACGACCTCGTCTTCCACCCCGGCCTCTCCACCGCCGAGGAGGTCACCGACGTCTCCGGGCGCGGCGTCGGGATGGACGTGGTCCGAACGACCGCGCGCGACCTCGACGGCTCCGTCTCGGTCGAGAGCGAGCACGGCGAGGGAACGACCGTCCGCTTCCGGCTCCCGGTCACCGTCGCCATCGTGAAGGTGATGTTCGTCGACGTGGGCGGTACGGAGTATGGCATCCCGATCAAGTCGATCGCCGAGGTCGCCCGCGCCGACGACGTGGAGGAGGTCCACGGCGACGAGATCGTCCGCCACGAGGGCGACCTCTACCCCGTGATCCGGCTGAACGAACGCCTCGGCGAGGTCGACTCGACGGCGGTCGAGGCGTCCGCGGCCGAGGCGTCCGGGACCGGACCCCCCGCCGCCGACGGCGGCGTCGCGCCCGACGAGCCGGGCGACGACGGGTTCGTCCCTGCGGAGCCGACGGCGTCGGACGGCGACGCCGGCGAACCGACCGACGACGGCATGCTCGTGCGGATCCGCGAGGAGACGCGACAGGTCGCGCTCCACTGCGACGCCGTGCTCGATCAGGAGGAAGTGGTGGTGAAACCGCTCGACGGCCCGCTGTCGGGGACGCCGGGACTCAGCGGCACGGCCGTCCTCGGCGACGGCGACGTCGTGGCCGTCCTCGACGTGGTGAGCCTATGAGCGCCGAGACCCCCTTCGAGGGCGTCCTTCGACAGATCGACGACACCGTCCCGTTCGAGCCGGGGTACTACAACGAGTCCTACCTCGACCGCCGGATCACCGCGCGGATGCGCCGACGCGACACCGAGTCGCACGCGGAGTACGAGCGGTTGCTCCGCGAGGACGAGGAGGAGCGGCAGGCGCTGATGGACGCGCTCACGATCAACGTGACGGAGTTCTTCCGCAATCCCGAGATGTGGGACGTGTTCCGCGACGTGCTCCGCGACCGGACGAGCGAGCAGCGGCGGGTCCGCGTCTGGTCCGCTCCCTCGGCGGACGGTCGCGAGCCGTACTCGGTCGCGATGCTGGCCTGCGACGACCCCGAGATCGACGAGTCGCGGGTCGAGGTGCTCGGCTCCGACATCAGTCAGGAGGCGCTCGACAACGCCCGCGACGGCGTCTACCACACGACCCGGACGACGGACATCGCCGAGGAGCTGGAGCCGCTCTCCGACCCCGACCGCTACGTCGAGCGCGACGGGGACACGTTCGAGGTGCGGCCGGCGGTCAAGCGCCTCGTCGACTTCGAGACCCACGACCTGATCCGCGACGGCGCGCGCGACCCCTTCGACGTGGTGTTGTGTCGCAACCTGCTGATCTATATCGATGTCGACCACAAGGGCGCGCTGTTCGACACGCTGGAGGCGTCGCTCGCCGACGACGGCGTGCTCGTGCTCGGCATGACCGAGAGCGTCCCGCCGGACCGGTCCAACAGGTACGAGCCGATCGACAAGCGCCGACGGGTGTTCGGGAGGGTCTGATGTCGCTGTACCAGCACGCTCGGGACGAAAACGTGGAGCGGCTCAGGGATGCGCTGAGCAGCGACAGCGCCGCGGTCCGGCGCCGGGCGGCCGAGTTCCTCGGCGAGGTCGGCGACGTCGACGACCAGGCGACCGTCGACGGACTCCTCCACGCGGCCACGAGCGACGACGACGCGGAGGTCCGGGGCGCCGCGGTCGACGCGCTCGACGAGCTCGGACAGGCGGCGCTCGAACAGCTCCTCAAAGAGCTCACCGGTACCAGCGGCTCCGAGGCGGAGTGGGTCACCGCCCGGAAGTTCGCCCGCGCGCTCAGGGCCGACCGCCCGGAGCTCCGGATGGCCGCCGCGAACGCGCTCGGCGGGCTCGACGACGCCACCGGGCTCCAACACCTCGTCGAAGCGCTCGACGACGAGGACTCGCGGGTCAGGCTGCGCGCCGCGCAGGCCTGCGGGACGTTCGCGGACCAGCGGTCGGTCCCGGCCCTCACGGAGCGGCTCGACGACGACGACCCGCGGGTCAGGCGGGCCGCGGCCAACGCCCTCGGGAACGTCGGGACGGACCAGGCGCTCTCGCCGCTGCTCGACCTCCTCGACGACGGCGACGAATCGCTCCGGCGGATCGCCGCCGGCGCGCTCGGAAAGGCGAACAACCCCGAACCGGTGGAGCCGCTGGCGCGCGCGCTCGGCGACGAGAGCGCGGTCGTCCGCAACGCCGCGGTGTACTCGGTCATCGAACTGCTGTCGAACGTCCCGACCGAGCAGAGCCACGCGGTCCGCGACCGCGTCGTCTCCGAGCTGAAGTCGGCCGACGACGCCACGGTCGTCGAACCGCTCGTCGAGATCCTCACGGACGGCCAACAGAGCCGCCAGCGCCGGAACGCGGCGTGGATCCTCGGTCGCGTCGCGGAGCCGGAATCGACGATCGCCGTCGAGGCGCTCGCGGACGCGCTCGCCGACGAGGACGCACAGACCGCCCAGTTCGCGGCCACCAGCCTCAAGAGCCTCGGCGGCCCGATCGTCGAGGACCGGCTGCTCGATCGTATCGGCACCGAGCACCCGGAGGACGCCAGGGCGAAGGCGGTGTTCGTCCTCGGGCAGATCGGCGGACAGGAGACGCTGAACCGCCTCGAAGGCCTCACCGACGACGAGAGCTCCGCGGTCCGGCAGCGGGTGTTCTCGGCGGTTTCAAAGCTCCGGGCGGGGGGGCCGTAGATGTCCGACGGCGGCGGCGAGTACAAGGTAGCGGACACCCAGGGGCGCTTCGCGGTCGCGGTCCGGGAGGGACGCAAGGTGAGCGACGTCTCGTGGACGCCGGGACGGGTGCTCCTCTCGAACCGGCGGCTCATCCTGGCCGGCAACGACGGGAAGCGGACGATCCCCCTCTCGGAGCTCCGGGGGCTGGGCGGGCGCCACGACGCCAACCAGTCTGTCGCGCGGGTCTCGAACTACGTGAGCTTCGACCTCGGCGACCAAGTGCTGTTGGTCGCGGCATCAGACCACGAGAAGTTCGAGCGCGACGTCTACCGCGCGCTGCTCGACCAGCGGACGGTGACCGCCAAACACCCCGCGATCGAGGGCGGCGTCGTCCAGGAGACCGAGTGGGAGCAGGCCCGCGTGAAGATCGACGAGAACGGCCTCAACGCGGCCTTGGAGAGCGGCGCGTTCGTGGAGTTCGACCTCGACGACATCAGCGGGCTTGACGCCGCCAAACGCACGGTCAACGGCGAGAAGAAGCCCGTCATCGAGGTGTCTCACACCGACGACGAGGGCACCAGCATCGAGACGCACGTCGCCGGGGACCCCAACCGGATGCGGTTCGTCGAGGCGTGGCTCCGGAAGGGCGAGGAGCGCTCGTCGACGAACGTCGACCTCTCCAGCCGCGACCGGGAGGTGTTGATGGCGCTGTACTCCGGCGTCTCGCCGTTCGAGATCCCGTCGTTCCTCGGAATGGACGTCGACGCGGTCGAGGAAACGTTCGAGCGCCTCGTTGAGCTCGAAGTGGTCGAGGAGGTGCGCGTGCGCCGCGAGGTGGCGCTCAACTCCCGCGGCCGCAACATCGCCAGCGAGGCGATGAACGAGCAGTGAGCGGTCGGAGCGGGGTCGACGGCGGAAGGGGCGAACAGCCGGCGCGCTCCGGAGTTCCGCGGCGGTGCGCCGGGCTCCCGCCTCGATCGCCGTGGACGACGACTCAGTTCACGGGCGCGTTGGCCGCGGCATCGGTGATAAGCGGGCGGTTCGCCGAGAGCGACCCGTCGTCTCCGCGTCGAACCACGCTTAAGTCGCCGCCCGGCCGAGTGAGAGCATGAGCTACGAGGCGGTCTGTTTCGACCTCGACGACACCCTCTACCCGTACCCGCCCTGTAACGAGGCGGGCAAGCGGGCGGCGCTCGCGGCCCTCCGCGACCGCGGCTACGAGATGGATCGAGAGACGTTCGACGAACTGTACGCGACCGCGCGGCGGGAGGCGAAGCGGGAGACCGCCGGCACCGCGGCCTCCCACGACCGGCACATCTACTTCAAGCGCGCGCTCCGGCGCCACGCCGGGGAGTGCGACGCCGCGACCGCGCTCGCGGTCGGCGACGCCTACTGGGACGGGTACGCCGAGGAGATGGAGCTGTGCGACGGCGTCGAGTCCGTTTTCGACGCGCTCGCGGCGGCGGGGACCGACGTCGCCGTCGTGACGAACCTCACGACCCGCGTCCAGCTGCGGAAGCTCGTGCGGCTCGGAGTCGACGACCGGATCGACCGCCTCGTCACCTCCGAGGAGGTCGGCCGGGAGAAGCCCAGCGCGCTCCCCTTCACGACCGCGCTCGCGGAGTTCGACTGCCGGCCGAGCGAGGCGCTGATGGTCGGAGACAACGTCGGAGCCGACATCGGGGGCGCGAACGCGGTCGGGATGGACACCGCGCTGTTCGTCGCCGGCGGCGAGGCCCCCGGCGAGGACGAGCTCCGCGGACCGCGCCGCCCGGACCACCGCCTCGACGCCTTCGCCGACCTGACGGAGGTGGCGCCGTGACCCGGGACGCGACGGACCGCGACCCGGACCTGCTCCGCGCCGCCCGCGAGGCGGTCGTCGAGTACGCCCCGGCGCTCGCCGAACTGACGCCCGGTCGGACCGGGAACCTCAGCGTCCGCGACGGCGACGCGATTGCGGTGACGCCCACGGGCGTGCCGTACGACTCCTTCGACGCGACCGACGTGCCGGTGGTCTCGCTGGAGGGCGAGCGGCTGGCGGGCCGGATGGCGCCGTCGAGCGAGGTGCCGATGCACACGGGCATTTACAAACACGACCGGCCGGGAGCGATCGTCCACGCCCACTCGCCGTGGGCGACGACGATGGCGACGTTGGGTCGGAAGCTCCCGCCGGTCCACTACATGATCGTCTCGGTGGGACGGGAGGTCCCGCTCGCCGACTACGCGCCGTACGGGACCGCGGAGCTGGCCGCGAACGCCGTCGCCGCGATGGCCGACGCCGACTCGGACGCGGCGATTCTCGCGAACCACGGGCTCGTGGTGACCGGCCCGGACGTAGGGACCGCGGTCGAGAACACGCACCACGTCGAGGACCTCTGTCGGCTCTACCTCCTGGCGTCGGCGGTCGGCGACCCCAACGTTCTCACCGCCGAGCAGCTCGCGACCGTCGAGGAGCGCTTCGAGAGCTACGGGCAGCAGGCAGCGAGCGACGGGGAGTAGCTCCCGGTCGCGAGGACCTCGCCGCACCGGCCGCCTCGGTCGCCCGGTTTTATAAATAGCCGGCCGGCTACCGGATCGGTATGACTGAGCACGAACCGGCGCCCCCGGTGCGCGAGACCGCCGAGGCGATCGCGACGATGGAGATCCGCGGGGCGGCGACCATCGCGTCCGCGGCGGCCGAGGCGCTCGCCGAACAGGCGCGCGCGGCCGCGGCGAGCGGCCCGACCGCGAGCGACCCGGCGGCGTTCCGCGCGTCGATGCGCGCCGCGGCCCGGGCCCTCCGCGAGACGCGCCCCACGGCCGTCTCGCTGCCGAACGCCCTCCGCTACGTCCTCCAGCGGATGGAGGGGACCGACGTCGACCGGCTCCGACGGAGCGTGGTCGACGCGAGCGAGGCGTTCGTCCGCCAGCTCGACCGCGCGCGGGAGGACCTCGGGCGGGTGGGCGCGAACCGCCTCGCCGACGGCGACACGGTGATGACCCACTGCCACTCGACGGACGCGCTCGCGTGCATCGAGACGGCCGTCGAGCAGGGGAAGTCGATCTCGGCGGTCGTCAAGGAGACCCGCCCGCGCCAGCAGGGACACATCACCGCCGAGCAGCTCCGCGACGCCGGCGTCCCGGTGACCCTCATCGTCGATTCCGCGGCACGGCGCTACCTCGACGAGGTCGACCACGTCGTCGTCGGCGCGGACTCGATCGCGGCTGACGGCGGCGTGATCAACAAGATCGGCACCTCGGGACTCGCGGTCAACGCCCGCGAGCGCGGCGTCCCGATCATGACCGCGGCCCAGACGATCAAGCTCCACCCGGAGACGCTGACGGGCCATACCGTCGAAATCGAGATGCGCGACGAGACGGAGGTGATCGACCCCGAGACCCGCGAGGGGATCGGCGGGATCGACGTCGAGAACCCGGCCTTCGACGTGACGCCGCCGCGGTACATGGACGCGATCGTCACCGAGCAGGGGCAGTTCCCGCCCGAGAGCATCGTGACGCTCATGCGGGACCTGTTCGGCGAGGGCGCCGCGGAACCGTGGGCGGAGCCATGAGCGGGAACCCCGGAGACGACGGCGCCCCCGACGATTGGGAAGATGAAGTCGCGGAGTGGAACGAGGAGGTCTCCGAGTGGGAGACGAACGGCTCCGGGCCGGGCGACAGCGCCGGAGAAACGGACGGCTCCGGCCCCGTCGACGAGGACCCCGACCTCGCGCCCGAGGAGTCGAGCCGCGCGCCGAAGGTGGTCACCGCGGGCCACATCAACTGGGACGTGACGATCCACGTGGACCGGCTGCCGGAGCCGGACGGCGAGACGCGGATCGAGCGGCTCGAACAGTCCGGCGGCGGCAGCGCCGCGAACGTCGCGGTCGGCCTCGTCGACCTCGGCGGTCAGTCGGTCGTCTACGGGAGCGTCGGCGGCGACGAGTCGGGCGCGCTCGCGCTCCGCGAGCTCGCGAGCGCCGGTGTCGACCCCGGGCAGGTCCTCGTCGACGCCGACGAGCCCACCTCGGTGAAGTACGTCATCGTCGACGGCGGCGGCGAGCTGCTCATGCTCGCCAACGACGGCGCCAACGAGTCGTTCACGGCGGCCGGGCTCGACCGCGACACCCTCGCGGCGGCCGACCACCTCCACCTAACGGGCCAGCACCCGGAGACGGCGGCCGCGCTGGCGACCGCCGCGGGCGAGGCGGGCGCGACCCGCAGCTTCGACCCCGGCCGGCGCGTCGGTGATCGAGAGTTCGACGCCGCGCTCCACGCCGCTGACGTGCTCTTCCTGAACGCTCGGGAGGCCGACGCGCTGGCCGACGCGACCGACATCGACCCGTGGGAGCCCGACGACCGCATCGTCGCGATCAAGCTCGGCGACGAGGGCGCGACGGTCCGGACGCCCTACGGCGACGTCTCGCACCCCGGCTTCGACGTCGACCCGGTCGACACGGCCGGCGCGGGCGACGCCTTCGCGGCCGGGTTCCTCGGCGCGGCCCTCCGCGAGCCCGAGATCGTCGACGGCGGGTTCTCGCACGACCCGCGCGACTACCAGGTCCCCCTGCTCGTCGGCAACGCCTGCGGGGCCATCGCGGCCGAGACGGTGACCGCCCGAGCGGAGCTCTCGTGGGACCGCGTCCGCGAGGCGATGGGGGAGTCGCCCGAGGCGGACCTGTTGATCGAGGTCCGCGCGTAGGCGGAGACGGCGCGCCGAACCGGCTCGCCGGCCCGGTGACGGGGGCGGACTGGCTCGTCGGCACCGACCGGAGGCGATCAGGTTCCCTCCGACATCCGGAACAGGTCGCCGAGCGCGTCGCCCCCGGCGCTTCCCTCGTCGCGGTCGAGGTCGGCCGCGAGCCCGAGCGCGAGCGCGACTCGCGCCTTCGACGCCGGGAGCGGGCCGGCGAACGTCACGCCGTGCTCCCCCAGCGTGACCGCCCCGCCGGGCGTTCCGTACACCGGCTCCGTCGGCCCTGCCGGGGGACGTCCGGCGACGACGACGGGCGTCTCCGGGAGGACCTCGGCCACCGCGTCGCCGATCGCGGCGGTCGCGTTGCCGAGGCCGGTCCCCTCGATCACGAGCCCGCCGACGCCCGCGTCGACCACGCGCTCGATCGCTCCCGCGCCGACGCCCGTCCCGGAGTGGACTACTGGGACCTCCGGGACGGCCTCGGCGCCCTCGATCGCGTCGACGAGCGGCTCGACGTCGACCCCGCGCCGCGGCTCCCGCACGAGCCGCGACCCGGCGCGGGTGAACGTCGCGACCGGCCCGGTCCCCGGCGACGTCATCGTCGAGAGCGCGTTGCTGTGGCCCTTGACGACGTCGCGGGCGGCGTGGAGCTCGTCGTCGAACGCGACGTGGACGCCCGGCGCGAACCGGTCGTCCGCGGCGGCCCGCACCGCGAGCGTCAGGTTCGCGGGCGCGTCGCTGGAGGGCTCGTCGAGCCGGCGCTGGGCTCCCGTGACGACGACCGGCGCGTCGAGGTCGGCGAGCAGGTCGAGCGCGAACGCGGTGTCGGCGAGCGTGTCGGTGCCGTGCGTGACGACGACGCCGTCGGCGCCCTCGGCGACCGCCTCCCGCGCCGCCGTCGCGGTCGCGAGCACGTCGCGCCACCGCACGTCGAATCCGGGCTGCGAGCAGACTTCGCGGGCGCTCACGGTCGCGTACTCCTCCACGCCCGGCACCGCCGCGACGAGGTCGTCGCCGGTCTTCGCCGGCGCCGCGCCGCCGTCGTCCGGTTCCGAGGCGATCGTGCCGCCGCAGGCGACGACAGCGACGCGCGGCTTCGGCCCGCCGTCGGTCGAAGCTCGTCGCTTCTCGTCCGCCTCGCGGTCCGCCGCCGGCTCGGTGTCCGTCATACCCTCCGCTTCTTCCGGAGGATCAAAGCGGTTGGTCCCGCGGCAGCCGCTCGTCTCGCCGGGGGCCGAGCGGGTGACGCCGATCAACGAGGGCCGACGCCGATCAACGAGGGGGACGCCGGTCGGCGAGATCAGCCGACGAGGGGGACGGTCGGAGACGTACGACGGAACTCGGTCGATCTCCAACAAAAAGGATGAGCGGTCTCGGTAAACGATTAAAACGCTTCTGAGCCGGTTTTAAAACGTCGGCGTGGACCGAGAAAACGAGGTGAAAATCCCCGAACCCTCTGCCGGCTATATGGGGTCCCCCGTCGTACGGTGAAATGTCCATGTCAATCCCCGCCCCCACACGTCTCGCCTCCGGCCGACAGGTCGCCGGGCTGATGACCGGCACGATGAAAGCCGCCGCCTTCTGGGCCGCGATCGCCATCCCGGCCACGTACCCCGCGCTCCTGTACACGGGTCTCGACGGCGGCACCGGGCTGCTGTTCGTCGGCCTGCTGTTCGCGAACGCGCTGGCGCTCGCGCTCGGCCACGACTACAAGCGCTGACAGGCGCGGCACCCGGAACCGAGGCGCCGCCCTCCGGCCGCATCGCACCGTTCGACGACGCCCTCCCCCTCGCCCTCCGCGATCCCGGCCCTCGATTCGACGGCCGCCCTCCCGCCCGTCTCGAAGCGCTTACCCACGGGCCGGCCCGACCGCCTGTATGACCGACGAGACGCACGTCGAGTGGCGCGACTGGGGCCCCGAGGCGTTCGCCGATGCCGACGAACGGGACCGCCCGGTGCTCCTCTCTTTATCTGCCACTTGGTGCGAGGGCTGTCACGAGATGGACGCCGTCACGTACGCCGAGCCCCGTATTGCCGCCAACGTCAACGAGGGGTTCGTCCCGGTCCGCGTCGACGTCGACCGGCGCCCGCGGGTGCGCGAGCGATACAACATGGGCGGGTTCCCGACCACTGCGTTCCTCACGCCCGACGGCGAGCTGCTCACCGGCGCGGGCTACCTCGACGTCGACGGGATGCGGCAGGTCCTCGAATCCGTCCGCCAGATGTGGGCCGACAAGGGGCGCTCGGCGGGGCGGGTCCCCCGCGCGCTGGACGCCGACCTCCCGCCGCGCGGCGAGCTGACCGACGCGGTCGAGAGCCACCTCGCCGGGCAGGTGGAGGTGAAGTACGACGACGAGTACGCCGGCTGGGGAACGGACGCGAAGTTCCCGCTCCCCCGCACCGTCGAGTTCGCGCTGAAGCGCGACCGCGACCGCACCCTCCGGACGCTCGACGCGGTGCGCGACCACCTCGCCGACGACGTCGCCGGCGGCTTCTTCCGGTTCGCGGGGACCCGCGACTGGGGCGACGTGGCCTACGAGAAGCCGATCGACACGAACGCGGCCGTCACGCGCGCGTTCGCGAACGCCTACCTCTACACCGGCGACGAGGCGTACCTGACGCCCGCGACCGACGCGGTCGCGTTCCTCACCGACGACCTCTGGACCGGCTACGGCGTCGGCGGGAGCCTCGGTCCGGGGCTGGGACGCGCGTACTACGCCGCGCCCGCCGACGACCGCGCGGAGCTCGACGCGCCTCGCCGCGACCTCACGGTCTTCGCCGGCGGGAACGCGCTCGCGGCCGACGCGCTTCTCGCGGTCGCCGCCTACACCGACGACGAGCGCGCCCGCGAGTACGCCGATCGGATCCTCGACGGCCTCGAACGAGACCTGATCGACGCGGACTCGGGCGAGGTGACCCACTTCCGCGGCAGCGACGAGGTCGGCGAGTCGGACCTGCTCGACGACGTCGCCCGTGTCGTCGGGGCGTACGTCCGCGCCGCCGGGGTCCTCGGCGAGGGCGCCGACGTCGCCCGCACGGTCGCGGACCGCGCGATCGACCGGCTCCACGTGGACGGCTCGTTCGTCGACGGGCCGCGGTCGGGGGCGGGGCTGCTCGACCGCCCGTTCCGCCCGCTCGACGGCAACGTCGAGATGGCGACCGCCCTGCTCGACCTGGCGGCGCTGACCGGCGCGGACCGCTACCGGGAGGTCGCCCGCGAGACGGCCGAATCGTTCGCGGGGGCCACCGAGCGGCTGAGTGTGCAGGTCGCCGGCTACGGGAGCCTCGTCGGGCGGCTCCTCAGAGGTACCACCGCCGTCGCGGTCGGCGACGAACCGGGTAGCGACCTCCACCGCGCGGCGTGGCGGGTCGCAGACCACGAGAAGGTCGTCGCGCCGAACGCCCACTTGGAGGGGTCGCCGGCGCCGCGGTCGGTCCCCCCGGGATCGGCGGTCGTGCTCGCCGGCGACGCGGTCTCCGAGCCCGCGGAAACGCCGGACGAGTTGATGCGGCGAGTCGCCGAGACCGCGGAGTAGGACGCAGCGGTCGGCGCGTACGGTCGTATTCGGTCGGTTTCGGCGGCCGGTCCGACCGGCCGCTGTCGAGCGACAGCAGCGCTCCCACCGCACCCGCGTGTAAACGGGCGACGTGTTTATATCGGTGCCGTCTGATCGACGCGTATGGCATCCCTTCGGGACCTGGGGCTCTCCGAGTACGAGGCGCGCGCCTACCGCGCGCTGTTGCGCACCGGACCGACGACGGCGAAAGACCTCTCGCGGGCCAGCGAGGTCCCCATGGGACGGGTGTACGACGTGCTCAACAGCTTGGAGCAGCACAGCCTCGTCCGGAGTCAGGCCGCCAGCCGGCCGAAGAAGTACGCGGCGGTCGAGCCCGACGCCGCGCTCGACCGTCTGTTAGAGGAGCGGAAGCGGGAGCTGGAGACGCAGGCGGAGCAGTACGAGGAGGTGGTCGACGACCTCTCGACAGAGCTCGACGCGGGCGAGCCGGTGGACGGCCAGTTCTGGACCGCGGCGGTCGGCGCGGAGGAGGCGACGGACCTCCTCTTGGAGCGTATCGCGGCCGCCGAGCGCCGGATGGTCGTCGTCGTCGGCGCGCCGGCGACCGGCTTCGACCTCGGCACGATCGGCGAACAGGTCGCCGCGGAGCTGGAGTCGGCGCTCGACCGCGGCGTCGAGATCCGGGTGTTGTTGTCGCCGGAGACCGTCGACGCACTCCCGCGGAGCGTCGGCCGGCGCTACACCGCCGAGCTGTCGGACAAGGCGGGGTTCGAGGTCCGGACGACCTCGGGCGTCGACGGGACGTTCAACGTCTTCGACGGGATCGAGGTGTGCATCGAGGTGCCGCACCCGCTGTCGGGCGACGAGCCGTTCGCGATGATCGACGTGAAGGACGCGGAGTTCGCGACGAGCGTGAGCGAGGAGTTCGAGCCGCGGTGGGCGGAGGCGGAGCCGCTGTCGTTCGGGTGAACCCGCGCTATTCGATATTCACCGACACACGCTGATCCGAACCCCGGCTAGTAGAGACGCAGCGGCGAGCAACGGTGACGATTGGTCATAAATAACGACGCGGTCGGCGCGTGCCGGTGAGCGGCCGGTAGGCCGCGAACCGCACGCGCGAGGGAGCCCGCGGCCGCCATCGGCGGCCGCGGCGAGGCTGGGGAGGTGTGAGGCTGCGGTGCGGAGGAGTGCGTGGTGGGAACCCAAAGGGGCAGCCGCGAGGGCGGCGCAGGCGACGAAAGCACCGCAGCGAAGGAGCGATAGCGACTGAGCGAGGAGCGCAGCGAGCGTGCGGCGCCCTCGCGGCTGGGGCTTTGACGGTGTTCACCGGTAATCTAGTAGCAACCGCGTGTAGCCGAGCGGCTGGGGCTTTGACGGTGTTCGCTACGGAGTCGGCGATCAGATCTGATCGAGCGGTTAGAGCGTTCGGGGGCCGTTCGGTGAACGAGTATCCGGTCGCGTCTAGCGCGCGTTCAGTTCGGTCCGCAGGTCGCCCATCGTGACCTCGCGCTCGGCGTGGGCGTTGTGCTGGTGGATCGACTCGTCGTTCGACTGCTTCATGTGGATCACGGCGTCGTCCGGCAGGTGGTCGAACTCCTCGATCGTCCCCTCCGCGAGCGCGCGGACGCAGTCCTCGACGAACTTCGCGTCGGCGTGGGCCTCGTAGGTCATGTGGTCCTCGTCGGGGCGCTTCGCCATGTTGTAGATCCGGGCGCTCATCGAGTCGCGGGCGACGTCGATGAGGTCGCGCAGGTCGATCTCGGGGTGACCGTCGGTAGTGACGGTGAGCGTCGCGTGGCCGCGCTGAGAGTGGCCCGGCTGCGGGACCGCGTCGAGGAACGCCTCGGTGGTCTCCTCGTCGACGCCGAGTTCGGCGAGCTTCTCGCGGGCGCGTGACTCGCTCATCCCCTGCGAGCAGGGACAGACGGTCATGCCGGTGACCTCCGCGCCGATCTCCTCGCGGGTGCCCTCCTCGGTCGCGGTCGCGCTGGCGATGATCGTCGACGTGCTCTGCGTCTCGATCCCGGACGCCGGCGTGTCCTCGCGGGTGACCAGCTCCGCGGTCATCGACACCTCGGCGGTGGTGGTGTAGTCGTGCTTCTCTAAGAGCCGCTCGGCGGCGTCCCCGCAGACGTCCTCGACGCGGTACGCCTCCTCGCGGGTGATCTCCTCTAGGATCTCGTCAATCGTCGCAAGGTTCCGCGACATGTCGATCCCCTTGCGACCGCTCGGGAGGTCGACGAACACCTCGAACTCGGCCATGAGGACGATGGGGCGCCGATCCCCCCGGGCGAGCTTGACAAGCTTCTCCACGCCGGTGACGCCGACCTGCGAGAGCCCGACGGTGACGTCGGGCGCCGACGCCTGTACGTCCGGCAGCTGATGACTCATTACGAACACGTTAGGGAACTCCCGGGATTAGCACTTTCGATAGGGGGGCTTGCATGGGGTAGTTTCGGCGCCCGCGGCGGGGGTCTCGGATCCCCCCCCCCTCTCGGCGCTGACCTCCCCGTGTCAATCGGTCGGTAAATCGCCGCCGTCAGGTGCGTTCGATCCGATTCTCGACTGGGAACCGATCCGGCGCCCGACCGGTCCCGACCTGGAACTCGATCCGGCGCTCGACCCGGCTGTGGTACCCGCTCTCGGGCGAGAGCCGTAACGCACCATTTATACCTGCGGCAGCGGAACGTAGCCCAAGACCATGCCGAGTTCCAATGGGCCCCAGAAGGCGACCCGCGACAAGCTCTCGAACAAACCGCGCGACCGCGGCACGTCGCCGCCGCAGCGAGCCATCCAGGAGTTCGAGGCGGGCTCGCAGGTCCACCTCAAGATCGACCCCAGCGTCCAGGAGGGTCGCTTTCACCCCCGCTTCGACGGTCGGACGGGGACCGTCGTGGGCAAGCAGGGCGCCGCGTTCAAAGTCGAGATTCCGGACGGCGGGAAGACGAAGACGCTCATCGTTCGCGCCGCCCACATGAGCGCCCAGCAGAACTGAGATGACGATCTTCAAAGAGAAGGTCGACGAGGAGTACGTCACGGTCTCCGAGGCGAAGGAGGTCCTCGTGGACATCGAGGCGGAGCGCGCCGAGGACGAGGACCGCGACCTCCGCTACGAGCTCGCCCGCGCGATCGAGCACGTCAACCGGTTCGCCAAGCTCGACGCCGACGAGTCCCGCGAGCTCGTTGAGGAGCTGACGGAGCTCGAGCAGATCGACATCCCCACTGCGGTGAAGATCGCCGACCTGCTCCCCGAGGATCGCACCGAGCTGCGCTCGGTGTTCGCCCAGGAGCGCTACTCGCTCGACGGCGACGAGCTCGACGACGTGCTCGATATCGTCGCGAAGTACGCCTAGATCGGACGAATCGCGTCTTTTCAGTTGCGGCTCTCTTCGATTGCGGGAACAGTTTCGTTTTCGTTTCCTCAAAAGTAGCTGCTCGGCGATACTCGACTGAGTACAGATCGACGGTGAACACCGCCAAAGCCCCAGTCGGCGAGGGCGGCGCACGCTCGCTGCGCGCATCACTCGGTCGCTCACTTCGCTCGCTCCCTCGTCTTGGTGCTTGGCGTCGCCTGCGCCGCCCTCGCCGACTGCCCCTTTGAGTCCCACCCCGCACAGCACCGCTCCGCACAGCGACTGCACCTCACGCCTCCCCAGCCTCGCGGTTCGCGCTCTGCGAGCGCTCACCGGCTCCAGCGAGGGACCGAAGGTCCCTCTGGCAGCCGGCGGCTTCGCCGCCGGCGACCTCGCGCGTGCACCTCGCGCCCTGCGGGCGCTCGGCGGCACGCGCCACCGCGCCTTTTGATCAGTCGACGAAACCCCGGAATCCATTTGAACGGCGGCGACGAGGATATCGGTATGATAGACGAGACCGTCGCCGAGATCCGGGCGATGCGGACTCACAGCACGTCGGCGGTGGCCGTGAAGGCGACGCGCGCGCTCGCGGAGCTGCTCGACCGCGAGTACGTGACGGTCGACGAGTTCGAGCGCGACTTAGAGCACAACGCGGGCGTCCTGCGGCGGTCGAACCCCTCCCACGCCGCGCTCCACAACGCGATGCGCGACGTCGAGCGCTCGATCATCGGCGAGCCCACGAGCGTCGAGGACGCGAAACAGCTCCTCGAAGACACCATCGACCGGGTCGCCGACGACATCGAGACGGCCAAGGGGGAGGCCGCCGCCAACGCGGCCGAACATATCGAGGACGGCGACACGCTCCTCGTCCACGACTACTCGACGACGGTGCTGGAGTCTATCGAGAACGCGGCCCGCGACGGCGCGCACCTGACCGTCTACGTCACGGAGGCGCGCCCGCGCACCCTGGGCCGGAAGACGGCGCGCGTGCTCGCCGGGATGTCCCGCGTCGACGTCCACATGGTCGTCGACAGCGCGATGGGGTACGCCCTCCGCGACTGCGACCGCGTCCTCCTCGGGATCACCTGTATCACCGGCGGCACCTACTACAACCGGATCGGGACCTTCCCCTTGGTAGTCACCGCCCGCGAGCTCGGGATCCCGGTGACCGCCGTCGGCTCGGGCGCGAAGACGATCGAGGAGTTCCGCTTCGAGAACGAGTTCCGCGACGCCGTCGAGGTGATGCGCGAGCCGGTCGAGGACGTCGAGATCGAGAACCCGAGCTACGACGCGACCCCGATCGGGATGATCGACACCGTGATCACAGACGACGGCGTCGTCGAGTAGCGGGGCGGTAGCCGGGCGGTAGCCAGACGGTGGCTGGCCGTTCCTCCCGTCCCGTCGTCGGTTTTCACCGGAGCCGACCGGCGTGCCAGCGGTCGCTATCGGAATCGGCGTCGACGCGGAACCGCCGCGTCAGAGCGCGAACCCGGACGTAACTGCTTTGTGTATGTACCGTGTTAACGAGCGTAATGAGTGTATATTCGGGCTCCGCCAACGTCTTCCGGATCCGCCACGCGGACCCGGGGGCGATGAGAGAGTGTACGGGCCTCTCGTGTGAGGTCGGCGCGGCGGCGACCGAGCCGGCAGTCGTCGCCGCGGCGGTCGTCGTCGGGCTTGCCGCGTTCCTCGCGTTCGCGTACGTCCGCGAGGCGGTCGACGCCGACCAGCGCGAGCGGCGGCGCGTCCTCGCCGAGCGCGACGCGTTCGAGGGGTTCGCGGACCGCGTCGCCGACCTCGACCCGGCGCCGACCGGGTCGACGGCGCCGGGGTTCGACGGATCCATGGCCGCGGTCCGCACGGTCGACCGCGCCGGCGGCGATGACGTCAGGCTCAGGCGGGTGCTGGCGGCGTACCGCGACACGGTGATGTCGGTCCCCCACTACAGGGAGGAGTACGACGAGACGATCCCGGAGAGCCTCGCCGCCGAACTGGGCCCCGACACGGCGGCCGCGCTGGCGTCGAACGGCACCCTCTCCGCGGCGTCCCAGTCGGCGCTCGTCAGGCGGAGCCGGCGAGCCGCCGAGGCGCGCTCGTCGCTCGCCGACGGGATCGACGAGGAGATCGAGGCGCTGCGGGCGTTCGAGAGCGACCTCTCCCGCGTCGACCGGCGTCGACGGCGCCTCCTCGAACACCTCGACGGCGTCTCCGGCCCGGGGACCGACGCGGCGCTCGACGTCTGGGAGCGGCTCAACGAGCTCGAAGGCGAATGCGACGAGATCGCGGCGGAGCGGCAGGAGACGCTCGCCGACCCGCCGATGACGCCGGACCCCGCGACCGACTCCGGCGAGGACCGCGCCTTCTACGAGTACCTGTACGAGCCGACGGACGGCCCCCGATATCCCGTGCTGGCGCAGGTGTCCGAGCTGGCGGAGCGGATCCGCGGTGACCGGGACCGCGTCGCGCGGCGACTGGCCGGTGGACGGTAGCCGGACGGGGTCGCACGCGCTCCGTCGGGACGCCCCACGAGGGCCGTCACGGGAGGTTTATAACCGCAGCCGGCCACGCTCGTGGTGGTGGCCATGACGACGTGTTACCCCCACTGAGCCCCTTGTGACGAGGGATTTCCCACCGAGCCACCACTTCCGTCCCGTCGAGCCGCGCCTCCGACCCGCGAGCGGCCCGGGCAGACGCGGACCGCGGTGAAAGTGATCTCCAGCGAGGGTATCGCTTCGCAGTCGTGCGGTCTCGACGCGAAAGGAGCGGGTTCGTCCCTGGTTCCGGGTCGGCGGCCGGCCTCAGTACGAGGCGGCGCGCTTGTCGAGGCCGGCGGCCTCGATGTCCTCGCCGTCGACGGAGGTGCGGAGGACGTCCATCCCGTCATCGCGGTCGACGTCGAAGTTCCGGGCGTACAGCTCGTCGACGCGCTCGTACTCGGCCTCGGAGAGCGGCGGCACGCCCGCCGCGCTCCACTCGGCGATGTCGTCGCCGTCGCGGAACGTCGGGGTGACCGAGGCGACCTCGTCGTGCGCGAGCAGCCAGCGGATCGCGGCCTGCGCCATCGTGCGCGTCCCGTTCGCGTGATCCGGATCTTCGAGGAAGCGGATCGCCTCGACCTTCTCCCAGCCCGTCTCGTACCACTCCCGCGGGCGGTGCGAGCGGTGGTCGCCGTCTTCGAGGACGGTGTCGGGCGTCACCTGCTCGTTGAGCAGGCCGGAGGAGTGCGGGACGCGGGCGATGACGGAGGTGTCCGAGCCGGACTCGCGGATCGAGTCGACGAAGTGGCGGCCGGGCTCCTGCTCGAACAGGTTGAAGACGGTCTGGACCGCGTCGAACTCCTCGTACTCGACGGCGGCGTCGCCCTCGGCGAGCCAGCCGATCGAGGGACCGAGCGCCCAGCCGAGCGCGCGGACGCGGCCGTCCGCCTTCCACTCGGCGAGGAGGTCGCGCACCCCGGGCGTCACCTCGTCGACGTTCGCGTTGTGCAGCTGGAGCACGTCGACGTAGTCGGTGTCGAGCCGGTCGAGCGAGGCCTCGAACGCCTCGGTGAGGTACTCCTCGTTCAGCTCCTTCGGGAGTTCGCCGTGGCCCGCCTGCGGGTTGTCGTAGAAGTCGTAGCCGATCTTCGTCGACAGCGTCACCTCGTCGCGGCGGCCGTCGATCGCTCGGCCGATTATCTCCTCGCTGTCGCCGTGGCCGTACACGTCGCCGGTGTCGACGTAGGTGACGCCGGCGTCGAGCGCCGCCTCGACCATCCCGACCGCCTGGTCGTCCGAGCGGTCGCCCCACCAGTCGGTGCCGACGACCCACGCGCCGAAGCCGA
>NZ_CVRT01000063.1 GCF_001261915.1 Halorubrum sp. SD626R | reverse complement strand
CAACGACGTCGACACCTACGACTACTTCCGCGACTCGCTCGTCGACCTGAAGGAGGAGGACCACGACCCGACGGACAGAGACGCCGCGAAGGACGTGATCCTCGACTCCGAGCAGGAGTACCAGGGCGTCATCTACCAGGACGAGGAGTCGGTGCCGTACCACGAGCAGCACGGCGTCGACGAGGACATGTCCGTCATCCCGGACGGCGCGCCCGAGGGCGCGACGGACCTCGTCCGCGAGTTCTACTGACGGCGCCGTCCGTTCCCCCGACTCGTTTTCAGCGATCGGCGACCGCGGCGACCGCCGGTATTCCGACCTCCGCCGATCGCCAAAATTCGGCGACCCAGCCGGGTCACGGCCCGTTCCCGACCGGTTTCAGCAAGCCTAATTACGTGGGTCCGAATTACGTGGTATATGAGTGATCGCTACGACGTCATCGTCGCGGGCGCCGGTCCGGCGGGGGCGCAATGCGCCCGCGACCTGGCGACGCGCGGCTACGACGTCGTCGTCCTCGAAACGGAGTCCGAAGACGGGTTCCCCCGCCAGAGCAACAAGTCGACAGCCGGGACGTTCCCGTCGATGATGTCCGCCTTCGGGATCCCCGACGACGTCGTGATGTCGTACACCGACGATGTGGTGTTAGAGTCGCCGAACAGCTACTACGAGAGCTACCAGCCGGGCGCTGTCCTAGAGTTCGCCGAGTTCAAGCGGTTCCTCGTCGAGGACGGGCGCGAGAACGGCGCGGAGTACCGGTTCGATTCCCGCGTCTCCCGGCCGATCCTCGACGACGACGGCGTCGTCAAGGGCGTCCGGTACGACGGCGACGAGGAGGTGTACGCCGAGGTCGTCGTCGACGCCACCGGCCCGGCGGCGCCGCTCGCGAGCGCGCTCGACGTGGTCGACCTAGAGCGGGAGAACCAGGCGATCGGCATCGAGTACGAGATGGAGGGCGTCGAGATGAATCACCCCGAGTACGCCGACCTGCGGCGAGCGATGATGCTCCGGCTCGACCACGACATCGCGCCCGGCGGCTACTCGTGGATCTTCGCGACGGGCGAGGACACCGCGAAGGTCGGCATCTGTTACATCCAGAACGACCGCCACCGCGAGTTCGCCGAGGAGGGGAAGACCGTCGACGGCTACCTCGAGGACTGGATCGAGGAAGATCCGCGGTTCGCCGACGCCGAACAGATCGGCGAGACGGTCCACCGCGGCTCGGCGCACATCCAGATGCCCGACGAGATGCACACCGACCGGTTCCTCGCGATCGGCGACACGGTCCCCACCATCGACCCGCTGTGGGGCGAGGGGATCCACAAGGGGATGAAGTCCGCCCGCGCCGCGGCCGCCACCATCGACCGGTGTCTCACGGACTCGGAGCGCCGCCTCGACGCCGAGAGCCTCGCCGTCTACGAGCGGCTCTGGCACCGCGACGTGGCCCCGCGGATGCGCTCGCGGCTGATGCTCACGCGGCTACTGTACCTGGCGCCGAACGAGCGGTATGACCGGCTCATGCGCGACCTCAGCCGCACGGACGACAACACCCTCGAGAAGGCGAACCAGGGCGACAAGGCCGCGATGGCGAAGCTGCTCCACCTCGACGACCTCCCGCTCCTGGCGAAGTTCGCGCGGGAGCGGTTCGGGTCGTAGCTGGCTGTTTTCAAAAGGAAGCGTTGGCGCGCCCGGAACCCGCCGCCTCGACTTAGCGCTCGTCGATCGGGACGAAGTCGGCGCTCTCGGGGCCGACGTAGCGGGCGCGCGGGCGGATGAGGCGGTTGTCGGCCTGGTACTCGACCATGTGGGCGATCCAGCCGCCGGCGCGGCTCATCGCGAAGATGGGCGTGTACATGTCGACCGGGATCCCGAGCGTGTCGTAGACGGAGCCGGAGTAGAAGTCGACGTTCGGGGCGATCCCCTTGTCGAGGAGCCCCTGATCGGTCAGGTACTCCTCGATCGCGGTGGTGTAGTCGAGCCACTTCGTGTCGCCGGAGGACTCGGAGAGATCGCGGAGTTTCTCCTGGAGGATCTTCGCCCGGGGGTCCTTCACCTTGTACACGCGGTGGCCGAAGCCGGGGATACGGCGGCCGTCCTCGCGGGCGTCTTTCACCCACGAGACGGGGTCCTTCGACGAGTCGTCGATCTCGTGAAGCACCTCCATCACGTCCTGGTTCGCGCCGCCGTGAAGCGAGCCGGAGAGCGCGCCGATCCCGCCGGTGACGCCGGAGTACACGTCGGCCAGCGTCGAGCCGATCACCATCGCGGTGAACGTCGAGGCGTTGAGTCCGTGGTCGGCGTGGAGGGTCAGCGCCATGTCGAACGTCTCCTCGCTGACCCCGTCGGGCTCGGTTCCGGTGAGCATGTAGAGGAAGTTCCCGGCGTACGAGAGGTCGGAGTCCGGCGAGACGGGCGCCTCGCCCTGTCGGGCGCGCTCGAACGCGGCGAGCACCGTCGGGATCTTCGCCGTGATCCGGCGGCCCTGAAGCCGCGCCGTCTCGGTGGGGTGATCGTCGCCGAGCGCGTCGGCGTCGGCGTCGTACGCCGACAGCATGGAGGTGGCCGTCCGGAGCGCGGCCATCGGTCGCTCGCCGGCGTCGGCGAGCGTCCGGACCGTGTCGAGCACGTCGTCGTCGACGGCCCGCTCTGCGGCCAGGTCCGCGGCGAACGCGTCGAGCTCCTCGCGGGTCGGCAGCGAGCCGTGCCAGAGGAGGTATAACACCTCCTCGTAGCTCGCGCCCCGAGCGAGGTCCTCGATGTCGTACCCGCGGTATACGAGCTTCCCGACCTCGCCGTCGACGTGGCTCAGCTCCGACTCCGCGACGAGGACGCCTTCGAGCCCGCGCTTTAACTCGTCTGACATGGAGTGACGTTCCGACGGCCGCCAAAAAAGCGTTATCTTTCAAGAGGGATAAAATTCGACGATCGACGAACAACCTGGAGTCGAACGACGGCGGGGAGGCGAGCCGACGCGGTCCGGTCGCCCGCGTCAGCGCGCCGGGACGACGGTGACGGTCCGCTTGCGGTCGATGGCGTCCTCAAGCTCCTCGGCGATCGCGGAGCCGCGGGACACCTGGACCTCGCCGCCGCGACCGACGGTGGCGGTGAAGAGGTACTCCCCGTCGGCGCGCACCTCGACCGTCTCGCCGACTCCGTCGTCGACGTCGATGACGACGTGCCGAGAGGTGATCTCCGGCTGGACGACGGTGCCGCGCTCCTCGCCGACCTGTCCCCCTCGACCGCCGGTCTGCCCGTTCGCGCCGCGCTCGTCGCCGCCCGGACCGCCGGCGTCGCTCGGCTTCTCGTCGTGGGTGCGGACGTCGATCTCGATGCCGAGCCGGTTCTCGATGTCGCTGATGCGGCCGCCGCCCTTCCCGATGACGGTGCCGATGTCGCCCTCGGAGACGTACACCACCGCCTCGTCGTTCCCCTTGAGCTCGACGTCGACGTGGCCGTGCGCGACCGACTTGATCTCGCGTTCGATCTCCCTCTTGGCGATGCGGCCGACGCCGGTCTCGGACTCGGCCTCGCCGCCCTCGTCGTTCAGCGGGACGGTGACGACCTGCCGGTTGAACGTGTAGATCTCGTACTCCGGCCGGCCGGTCTCGAAGTTCGATACCTGGATGACCGGGCGCGCGAGGTCCTCGGCGGTCAGCCCGGCGGGGACCTTCACCTCGGTGGTCACGTCGTAGACGGTGTGGACCTCGCCGGCCTCGATGTAGACGACGGTGTCGACGATCTGCGGGATCATGCCGAGCTCGACGCGGCCGACGAGCCGCTGGAGGGCGTCGATGGCGCGCGAGGCGTGGACGACGCCGACCATCCCGACGCCCGCCATCCGCATGTCCGAGAACACCTCGAAGTCGTTCGTCTTCCGGACCTCGTCGTAGATGGTGTAGTCGGGACGGACCAAGAGGAGGGAGTCGGCCGTGTTCTCCATCTCGCCGCCGAGCGCGCCGTACTGGGTGATCTCCGGGCCGACCTGGAGGTCGCGCGGCTTCTCCATCGTCTTCACCGCGTAGTCGCTGTCGTTGAGGAACTCCGCGACCGCCTGCGCGAACGTCGACTTCCCGGCGCCGGGGGAGCCGGAGATGAGCACGCCCCGTTTCCGCTCTTTGAACCGCTCCCGGAGCTCGTCGGCAAACTCGTAGTCGTCAAGCGTGGTCTTCGCGATCGGGCGGACCGCCGTGATCTCGATCCCGTCCGCGAACGGCGGCCGCGCGACCGCGATCCGGTAGTTCCGGAACTGAACGATGTCCATGCCGTCGTCGGAGAGCTCGATAAACCCCTCGTTGGACTGGCGGGCGAGGTCGACGATCGCGGTCGCCCACTCGTCCATCTGCTCCTCGCTCGTCTCCGTCTCGTCGATGACCTCGTACCGCATCTCGCCGAGGCTCCCGCGCTTCGCCTTCGGCTTCGTGCCCGTCTTGAGGTGGACCGACATCGTCTCGTCGGTGAAAAAGTCCTGAATCGGAAGCTCGTCGACGACGCCGCGGGCGACCGGCTCGACGTACTCGACGTCGATCCCCTTCGCGCGGGCGACCTCCGCCTGCACGACGTCGCTGGAGAGGAGGGTAGCGTCGCGGTCGGCGGCGATGTCGCGGATGAGGGCGTCGACGTCGCCCTCGTGGGCGTGCGAGCGGGCGTCGCCGTCGGCGCGCTCGCCGACGTACTCCAGTTCGATTGTCCCCTCGTCGGCGAGGTCGGCGAGCCGCTTGAGCTCGCTCAGGCCGTCCCAGCCCGACTCCAGCCCGTCGTTCGCCTGCGACTCCAGCTCGCCGACGACGGCCTCGGGGACGAGCACCGCCGCCCCCTCGTAGGTCCCGTCCGCGACGCGTTCGGACACGCGGCCGTCGACGACCGCACTGGTGTCCGGTACTACGTTCATACCCTGGTTCCGGGCGGGAGGGGTATAAGAGTGTTCGACCCGGACGACGGCCCCTCTCGGCGGGCGCGACGGGGCGATCCTCCGGTCGACCGCGGGCCGGCCGCTCAGTCGTCGGCGGCCGCCCGTGACCCCCGCTCCGTCCGCAGCCGCCGGGCGTACTCGGTGAAGTTGTCGAACAGGGCTTTCACCTCGCAGGCGGCGTCGTGCGCCGCCGGGGTGATCTCGCCGAGGACGGCGTCGACCCGCGCGTCGCCGAGCCGCTCTCGCTTCCCCTCAGTGACCTCGCGAGCGGTGTCGACGTCGTACTCCGGGTGGAACTGCACGCCCCAGCAGTGGCCGTCGCGGAAGGCGTGGACGCCGTGGTCGTTCTCGGCGAGCAGCGTCGCGCTCGGCGGGAGATCGACCACCGTGTCGCCGTGGGTGGTGAAGGCGGTGAACTCCTCGCCGACCCCGTCGAACAGCTCGTCGTCGCCGTGCCGGCGCACGGCGTTGTACCCGATCTCGAAGCCGTCCATCCCCGCCACGCGCCCGCCGAGCGCCTCCGCGAGCACCTGGTGGCCGTAGCAGACGCCGAGCACCGGGACGCCCGCGTCGGCCGCGTCCGCGACGTAGTCGACGAGCGGGGGGATCCACGCCTCGTCCCAGTAGACGGACGAGCGGGAGCCGGTGACCACGACGCCGTCGAACTCGGTGTGGTCGGGGAGGTGACCGCCG
>NZ_CVRT01000062.1 GCF_001261915.1 Halorubrum sp. SD626R | reverse complement strand
GTGAAGAACACCGCCGTCCGCCGGCGGAGGAACGACCGCGCCGCCGCGGTCGCCTCGGTGCGGATCCGGCCGACGCGGGTCATCGGTCGCCCCCGTCTCGGGGAGCCTCGTCGAGGATCCCTTCCCGCGGCGAGTACTCCTCGCCGGTGAGCCGCAGGTAGACGTCCTCCAGCGAGGGCTCGGACCACGCGAGCGACTCGAAGGCGACCCCGGCCCCGTCGAGGGCGTCGACCGCGTCGCCGATCGCCTCGGGTCGAACCCCCCGGACCCGCAGCCCGCCTCGGGTCGACTCGACGGCGACGTCCCCCGGGAGGCCGGCCTCGACCCGCTCGACGACCCCGTCGTCCGCGGACTCGTCGAGGCTCACGTCCAGCCGCGGCGCGCCGCCGTGTTCCGCGATCAGCTCGTCGGGCCGGCCGACGGCGACGACCGCGCCGTCGCGGACGAGGGCGACGCGGTCGGCGAGCCGCTCGACCTCGTCCATCGCGTGGCTCGTGAGGAAGACCGTCGTGCCGCCGTCGGCGAGCCGCTCGATCAGGCGGTGGATCGACCGGCGGCCCGCCGGGTCGATCCCCGTGGTCGGCTCGTCGAGGAAGAGCAGGTCGGGGTCGTTGACGACGGCGGTCGCGACGCAGGTCCGGCGCTTCTGTCCGCCCGAGAGCGTCTCGTACCACGCGTCGGCGTCGTCGGCCATCCCCACGTCCCGCAGGACCGACTCGACCTCGCGGGCGTCGTCGTAGAGCCCGCCGTAGTACTCGACGAGTTCGGTCGCGGTGAGGCGCTCGGGCGGGTCGAACGACTGCGGGAGCAGCCCGATCCGCTGCGGGTCGACCGCGTCGGGCGGGACGCCGAACACGCGCAGGTCGCCCTCGGCGTCGGTCGTCCCCGTCAGCGCGCGGACGAGCGTGGTCTTCCCCGCCCCGTTGGGGCCGATGAGCCCGAACACCTCGCCGGCCTCGACGCGGAGGTCGACCCCGTCGAGCGCGACGACGTCGCCGTACGACCGCCGGACGCCCTCGCCGACGAGGACCGGGTCGTCGGCGTCGTCGGCCACGACCTCGGCCGCGTCGACCGCGGACACCGACGCGGCCGGTGTCTCGTTCATGCGATCGGGTCGGGCCGCCGCGCGCCTAAGGGTTGCTCTTCGCGGTCGGCGTCGCCGCCGCGACGCGGGCCGCGTTCACGGCCGGCGGCGACGACCCGGTCCGCCCCGGTCCGTTACGCCTAAGCGACGCGACGCCGACTCAGGGACATGGACTACCACGAGGCGGCGGCGTTCCTCTTCGACCTCCGCCGCTTCTCGGTCAAGCC
>NZ_CVRT01000061.1 GCF_001261915.1 Halorubrum sp. SD626R | reverse complement strand
CCACCACCGCCTCCGCCGAGTCGACCGGCGTCCGCTTCGGGGGACTCGTCGCTCGAGTCGACGCTTCCCTCCGACGGCGGCGCCTCGAAGGACACGGTCGTCGACGCGGCGTGGTCGCTCGTCGGATCCGCCGCGGCCTCGCGCAGCCGATCGTCCTCCACGCCGAACTCGGCGGTGAACGCCTCCCCGTCGGCGGGCGTTTCGTCGGTCGCGAGGGCGTCGTCGCCCTCGGCGACAACGTAGAGCCCGCCCTCGTCGACGTGCACGGACGCGTTCCTTGGAACCGCCTCGCGCGAGTCGAACCCTCCGTCCTCGGTCGCCGTCGTCGACGCGTTCGACCGCACGCCGAACGCGAGCCCACCGAGCCGGGCGAGGTCCGAACCGCTTTCGAACGGCCCGTCCCGCGCAGCCGGTAGCCCGCTCAACCCCGTGGCGTTGACGGCGTACGCCACGGTCTCGTTCGGGGCGACGGTCGAGGTCGACGAAAGCGTTCCGTTTGCGATCGCTCGCCGCACCGCGTCGGCCGTCCTGAGGTCCTCTCGATCGAGGTCGGTCGTCGCGTAGGCGCGCATCCCGTTCGTCGATCGGTTTCCGATCGTGACGGTCGCCTCGTCCGTCGTCGCGGCGAGCCCCTGCTCGGACCGAACTTCGATCCGATACTCTCCGGGCGGGAGCGTCCCGTTCGACGCCGACGCGTTAATCGATTCAACGGTCGCGTTCGGTCCTGCCGTTATGAGACCGTCTGTCAGCGACTCGTTGCCGAACGCGTAGGTGTTGAGACTGATCGATGTCTGTCCCGGATTTTGTGTGGACAGATTCGCTGTAGCGAAAGTTCCGTTTATGTTCACGTTGGTAACATTCACGCCTACTCTTGACGTATTATGTTGTAGACTGTACTTAATATTCACACCAGACTCCAATCTATTTGTAATATCAATAAGATCGACCTCTTGTTTATTCCGGCCAATTAATTCAAATTGATTATTTCTATCTAATCCATCATCGGATAGAAAATATACACCTGTTTGCAATCCAGTCGTATTGAATAGCACTCTATCTGCAGAATTCGAGTAAGTTCCCAACGCAGCTATCACTGACTGATTATTTCTGTTTATTCTATATAACTTGGTGGTGTTTTCTTGGTCGCGTAAAGTTAGAGGATGAGGCGTTCGACTTCAGAGTGCTTATGACCGAAA
>NZ_CVRT01000060.1 GCF_001261915.1 Halorubrum sp. SD626R | reverse complement strand
ACGAGTGGCTGAGATCGTTCGCTTTCGCATGGAATCAGCTTATCTGAACACTACCGTCGTCGTACACAATACGATTAAACCCCCGGAGCAGAGTGGTAACGGCTTCGCTGCTTGGGATATCGGTGCCGCCTTTCTGATCGGGACCTTCGCTCTCGCTGTTCCCTATCTCCATATGTGGGATATGCTCTCAGTGTACTGGTCCCGTTGGCTGATAACGGGGGCCGTCGCTCTCGGTGTTCCGGCGTACTATCTCGGACTCAGGTAGTCGATGTCTCACTGATCTTCCGCCACGGGGCACCGCCCGTCTGTATTGACCACAACCGAAACAAAATACATCAGCTGTTATAGATTTCAACAGAGCCTGCTACCTTGGGATCCAGCTCAGATCGGTATCCGATATACGTTGTCGGCGAAGTGTCCGATTCAACAGCGAAAGCCCAGGAGATGGTCTTCACGCTTCGAGATGTCGACAGCGAAAGAACAGACCACTGTACGGCATCCTGATGAGGTCGGCAGGGATCACACCACAACGAATATGCGGTCGTTCGGAGTACACGTTGCTGTGCCTGACGAATTGGGTTCACTTGCGCGAACGCTTGCAGTCCCGTATTATGATGATGCGCTGCCTGCACATGATGAATTTCATGCAAATCGGGTCCGTGATGTTGCTCTTCGCCTCGCAGCTGATGTTGACCAGCACGTTGAGACGGGAGTGCTTGCTGCGGCGGCGTGGTTACACGATATTGGCCGCCCACGTGAGCGGACTGATGATATCGACGATCATGCTGTGTGGGCGACGCGTGAGGCTAGTGAGTTACTTGCTGCGGAAGGGGTTCCTGAAGCAGACATTGAAGCGATACAACACTGCATTCGAACGCACAGTATTCGAGCGAGTTCTCCCAATGCAGAAACGATCGAAGCGAAGCTGTTGTTTGACGCTGATAAGTTAGATGCGACAGGTGCCGTCGGGGTGACACGCCTTGCCTGTATTATTGGAGAGCGATCTGGGCGAAGCGACGAACGGCACGCTGTTATTGATGATTTCACGGCTAATAGAGCCGTGACGGCCGATCAAGACGATGTATCTGTGCTCCGAAAGTGGGCAGACGAGCGCCTAAAGGCGCTGCACACGGAGCCGGCTCAAGAACTTGGGGCGTCACGATCCGAGTACATGGATGAGTTTCTTGCCCGGTTCCATGATGAGATCGGAGCTGAAGGAACGCAATAGATCCGGGAAAATCCACCCGGGGGACCGTCAGCGAGTGATTTTAGTTTGCCTGTCGAGCGAAATGGTGATCCTGAATTTTGTGGCGTGGAACGGTCAATCGGGCTGTGTCGGTGGGAGTCTGAGCTGGGTTCGTCGTGGAGGTTCCGTCCCCCCAAAATTAATGATGATAGTAGAGGACTCACCTGCATGGATTCACGTCTCTCTGGTTTCTACAAGGGATCGCCCGCAGAGCGCCAACAGGCGCTAATTGACGCCGGCGTTGAGCCTGAAACCGTCGAATCACTGCGGGGAGGAAAATTGGGTGTTGACGGTGCGGACGCCGTGAGCGAGAACGTTGTCGGAACGCTTGAGTATCCAATCGGGATTGCGACGAATTTCCAGATTGATGGCGAAGACACGCTGGTGCCTATGGCGGTTGAGGAGACAAGTGTCGTCGCTGCTGCGTCGTTTGGGGCGCGTATGGCTCGCGGGACTGGTGGATTCACCACCGATGTGTCGGGGCCCATCATGATTGCGCAGATTCAAGCGACAGACGTCCCGACACCGCATCACGCGAAGTCCACGGTACTCGATGCGGCAGATGACCTGATTGAGCTCGCCAACGAGCAAGATCCGGTGTTAGTCGAACACGGGGGTGGGTGTGAGAACGTGCAAGTCCGGGTAATCGACACACCGCGCGGTGAGATGCTCATCACGCACTTGATCGTTGATGTTCGTGATGCGATGGGTGGGAACGCGGTCAACACGATGGCGGAGGCACTTGCGCCGGAGATCGAGGAATTGACCGGGGGAGACGTGTCACTCCGGATTTTATCGAATCTCGCGGACAGACGACTTGCTCGTGCGACGTGTACGGTCAAACCAGATGCACTAGAGACAGAGGACGTGGAACTGTCCGGTGAGGAGATCCGAGATGGGATCGTGGATGCATGGGCGTTCGCTGCCGGTGACCCGTACCGTGCGGCGACTCATAACAAGGGGATTATGAACGGGATAGACGCAGTCGCAACGGCGACATTCAACGACTGGCGGGCTATCGAGGCGGGTGCACATGCGTACGCGGCACAGGACGGGTACGGGCCGCTAACAACGTACGAGGTCGATGCTGACGGGCGTCTCGCATGTAGTATTGAACTCCCGATTCAAGTTGGAACCGTCGGCGGTGCGACGCGGCTACAACCAACGGCGGAGGCTGCACTAGAGTTGCTCGACGTGGACTCTGCAGATGAGCTCGCGGGGGTGTTTGCAGCCGTTGGACTCGCGCAGAATTTCGCGGGGCTTCGTGCGCTCGTGAGCGAAGGGATTCAACGCGGTCACATGAGTCTGCATGCGAAGAATATCGCGATACAGGCGGGTGCACCGGATGATCTTGTCGATGAAGTGGCGGCGCGGATGGTTGCCGAGGAGGCGGTACGGCAGGACCGTGCAGAGGAACTAATCGATGAATTAAGCGAATGACAGTTCGGATCGCCAACGCTGCCGGGTTCTGGGGTGATTACCCGGATGCGACTGAACGACTGTTAGCATCGGGTGCTGAGTTCGAATACTTGCAGTTGGAGTATCTTGCAGAGGTGACGATGGGAATCCTCGACCGGCTCCGCGACCGCGATCCGGAGAAGGGGTACGCGACAGATTTCGTCGAGTACGTCATTGCTGAGCATCTGGCAGACCTAGTTGACCGTGAAGTGCGCATAGTGACGAACGCTGGTGGGCTGAATCCGTCGTCATGTGCGGCTCGGGTCCGTGAGCATGCCGCTGAGCAGGGAGTGGATGTGACTGTTGCTACCGTCACCGGCGATGATATTACTGACCAGCTGGATCGGCTGCATGCTCGACACGGGTTAGAGCCCTTCGAGGACGATACGCGGTATGAGGACGTGGCCGATGATGTCGTGACGGCGGCGGCATATTTGGGTGCGTTCCCGGTTGCGGCGGCGCTCGATTCGGGTGCTGACGTGGTCATTACTGGGCGTGTGGTTGACCCAGCGTTAGCGCTCGGCCCGCTGATCCATGAGTACGAGTGGGGCCGAGAGCAGTACGACCGGCTTGCAGCTGGAATCGTCGCAGGACATCTCATCGAGTGCGGGACGCAAGTGACAGGTGGGAACTCGACGCGAGAGTGGGAAACAATCGAGTATGACGACGTTGGATACCCGATCGTGGCAGTTGAGCCCGACGGCGAGATACAGCTCACCAAGCCGGACGGTACTGGTGGAGAGGTGTCGCGGGCAACGGTCGCTCAGCAGTTAGTGTACGAGATCGGTGACCCACAGGCGTATCTGACGCCAGATGTGGCTGCAGATTTTACTGCCCCTGAGATTACGGAGGTTGGGGGAGATACGGTGGCGATCACAGGCTGTGAAGGGACAGCGCCACCGGACTCATATAAGGTGAGTGTGCATTTCGAAAACGGGTACCGTGTCGCGGGGAATATGCTGTACTCTCGACCGGATGCGTTAGCGAAAGCGAAGCGCGCGGCGTCGGTGATTGAAACCCGGATCGAAGACCGGGGTCTCACAGTTTGGGACACACGCGCGGAGTTTGTTGGACATAACGCAGCGCACGGTCCGGCTGCGCCTGCTCGCGATAATCACAACGAGGTGTTACTCCGGTTTGCTGCCCGCGGTCCGGAACGCGAGGATCTTCGACGGTTAGGCACTGAGTTTGCTCCTCTGTCACTGGCCGGTCCGCCGAGCGTAACCGGACTCACTGACAGCGGGCGACCGCGTCCCCGCCCGATTATTGATGTGTGGCCGACGCTGGTGCCAAAATCAGTGGTTGACCCTGAGGTGAGTGTCGATGAGTGATGACGGGGACGGGTCAGGGGTGTCGCCGAAGCAAGCAGTTCGAGTCGACGAGATTGCGTACGGCCGGTCTGGTGACAAGGCAAATACAGTTAATATCGGCATTATCGCCGAGTCCGATGCCGCATACCGCCGGCTGGAGAGACAGTTGACCGCTGATCGCGTCGCTGATCTGTTTGGGGAGCTCATCGACGGATCGGTAACTCGGTATCAACTGCCGAATCTACCGGGGTTCAATTTCGTAGCTAGTGAGGCACTTGACGGTGGCGGTCAGTTCAGTCTCCGGTATGACAGTCAAGGGAAAACGTATGCGGCCGCGGTGCTCCGACTTGAACTGCCTCCAGAGTCCGATGAGGAGCGCGATGAGTGATGTTGACCCCGGCCAGGTTACAGAGATCGAGACACCTCGATGGTGGGAATCGCAGTGGTATCAAGTATCACCGCGGTCGTTCCAGCACTATGAATTGTTGTTTGAGCCAGATCAGTTGCTGATGGTGTTCGCCGGAGAGTCATACAAGTCGTTTCTTCTCCGGCAGGACGGTCGTGAGCGGCGTGCAACGGAAATTGGTCGGGAGAACGCGAGGGAACCGGAGTCTGTGATTCTTGCCGACGAACACAATGACGTGATTTCGCTGTCAGAGGTGCGTGAGATCCGAATCCAAGAGGGATCGTGGATCCGCAAGCCAAGACTTAGTGTTGACACAGAAAAAACACAATTGAAATTCTATCATTTCTCCCGAACATACGATGCAAGCGACTTCGCCGAATGGGCACGCAGTACGTATGGAGATAATGTAGTACGTTACTCAGGATAACATATTCCATTATTTTTATATAGTGTTTATTCATGTTATTGGCTGTCACGTATGGCACTCAATTTCAATCCTAGCGAAGACAAGTACGTCGTCGGAGGATTGCTTGCTGCGGTGGTAATGCTCGTGGCAATGTACTTCGGCGGGCAAGTTGGACAGATCGTGTTCTCGGGGAGTGCGGTGGCGTTTATTGGGTTATACGTGCTGTTAGGCGTACAATCGTCCGAGCAGCGCCACGACACGAACGTGTTCAAACTAATGGTAGCTGGGTTGTGGCTCATCCTCGGTGTTGCGTTCGCGTTGCTATGGCACTTTCACTTCCAGAATCCCGCGTACACCGATCCGACGTACTGGCTTGGATTCCCGCGGGCGACAGCAATCGTCGTCTATGGGTTGTGGATGCCGCCCGCGTTATACCTGATGTTCGCGTATCCGTACCTCTTCAGTAGGTACATTTGGGACAAAGATCAAGTAGCGGAGTTCCGCACGATGGGGTCCGACGAGGAGGGAGATAAATGATTGACATCCTTACAGCCACCTTAACACAAGTCTCGACGACAGAGACGATGAACCCACTCATCGTCGGTATCGTTGCGGTGTACTTAGTCGGTATTGCCGCAATTGGTATCTGGGCAACTGGTCAGACAAAATCGACATCAGACTTCCTGATCGCCGGGAAGCGATTCGGGATCTGGGCCGTTGCATTTGCTGCTTTCGCCTCAATCATGAGCGGGTTCGGCTTCATCGGTGGCCCCGGACTGTTCTACGACGGCGGGTACGGGTTCCTGTGGATCGCTATCGTTGCACCGCTTGCGTTCCCGGTGTCATGGTTCGTCCTCGGCAAGAAAATGCGGCTGATGGCTGAGGCCCGTGAGATATTCACCATTCCTGACGCCGCTGTTGCCCGATTCGACAGCCAGGCAGTCCGACTATTGGTATCTCTTTCAGTACTGCTAGGTGTCATTTCGTATCTCGGGGTTCAGTTCCTCGCCATCGCGTTTGTACTCCAAACAGTGCTTGGAGTGAGCGAAGTTGTTGCACTCGTGATTGGACTCGCCGTCATCTCAGTATACACAATTGGCGGCGGCATGGTCGCTGGGGTGTTTACTGACCTCATCCAAGGCGGGATCATGGTGGCCGGGAGCGTCGTCGTCTTCTTCCTCGCACTGAACACGGTCAACGGCTTCAGCACAATGAACAGAGAGCTGAGCAGTCAGATTCCAGAACTCGCCGGCGCGTTCGGCGCATTCCCGATTATGCTCGGACTCACGTGGTACTTCCTATTCCTTGTTGGGAACTCCGGGCAGCCGCACATGGCACACAAGCTGTACATGCTGCGTGACCCAAAGCTACTGAAATGGGGCGCGCCAATCGCCGCGTTATCGTACTTCGCGGCGTCTCTCATGATGCTTGCACTTGGGGTCGGAATGCGGTCGCTCGTGGAGACCGGACAGTTCGCTGAGCTCTCAAATCCCGACAACGCCGCTCCAATCTTCCTCGTTGAATTCACGCCAGCAATTGTGGCAGGCGCCGTCCTAGCCGCTGCTGTTGGCGCAGTGATGAGTACGAGCGACGCATTCATCAACATCGGCGCTGCGAACCTCGCACGGGACATCCCGGAGAGCCTTGGGTTCGAGTACGACTCCGACCGACAGGAGTTACGCGCCCACCGCGTGGCGACCGCACTCATCATTCTCGTGTCGGTACTGCTCGTCTACTACGTAGAGATCCTCGTCGGTCTTCTCGGCGTCGTTGGGTGGGGATTATTTGCCGCTGCCATTGTTCCTCTGCTTGGGATCGGATTGAATTGGAAAGGCGCGACCACGGAAGGTGCGATAGCCGCTGGTGTGGTCGCACTGTTCGGGAACCTTAGCCTCGCGATCGCCGTCCAGTTCTACGGCTTCTCATTACCACACGGTTCGGCAGCTGAAGCACTCACGCTCCTCGTTGCTATTGTTGTAATGATCGTTGTGAGTCTCATCACGAACACGAAGGCTCGTGATGATATCGACGACGATATCGAGCGCGTCATCGACTCATGATACACTAACCATCAACGAAGCCAATGAACTAAACCACCCGATGCCATAGGCCGGTTCGAATGGCCGTCGATGATGACACCGCAGTCGGGCACGTGGAGATAGATGAACCGGCGTGGTCTGTTGCCCGACTCAATGATGAAATCGCTGCCACCTTGGAATCCGCCGCGGAGCGATTTCCAACATACGTTGTCGGTGAAGTCTCCGGTGCGACGGCGAAGGGCTACGGGACGTTCTTTACACTCCGAGACGTCGACGGCGAGGAAACGATCCAGTGTATCGTGTGGTCGTCCTATCGCGACCGCATCGGGGAACCGATCACCGAAGGCGAAGAGGTAATCGTTCGGGCAAACGTCGATTTCTACGTTGAAGGCGGCCGGACACAACTCAACGAAAAACTACTGGCCGGTCGGGGATTCCGATCGATCACAGGAATTGGAGGCATTACGTGCCGAACTCAATGAAGAGGGCCTCTTCGATACCGACAGAAAACAGCCACTTCCATCGTTTCCCGCAAACATCGGGATCATCACCTCATTAACTGGGTCTGCCCGAGAGGACTTTCGTGAGTCCGCGTGGGGACGCGCACCAGGGGTGACGCTCACTTTCTTTGGAGCGACGGTTCAGGGGAAGAACGCCGCAGCATCGATCGTCGGGGCGCTCCAACAGGCAGATCGAGATCCGGACATCGACATCATCGTCGTAACGCGTGGTGGCGGCGCAGACGACACGCTGTGGTGTTTCAACGAAGAACCCGTCGTCCGAGCAATCGCGGACTGTGCGACCCCGATAGTCGTTGCTGTGGGCCACGAGGACGATGAGACCCTCGCCGAAGATGTCGCTGACAAAGTGGCAATGACACCAACAGACGCGGGGATCGTGGCGACACCTGAGATGAGCACCATCCGAGAGCGGGTTGGGACCATCGAACGCCGGCTCCAAACGGGGTACGAAACAGTCGTCAGCGAGCAGCTTGACGCGCTCAATCGACGGATCGATAACGCCGTTGTGGGGCTCGAAC
Source organism: Halorubrum sp. SD626R (assembly GCF_001261915.1). Taxonomy (GTDB): domain Archaea; phylum Halobacteriota; class Halobacteria; order Halobacteriales; family Haloferacaceae; genus Halorubrum. Next base: position 50,897 of record NZ_CVRT01000060.1, on the reverse strand, counting down.
GGGCGGCAGAAACCCGGCAGGCACGTATCCAGCGAGCAGCCGACCTCGAACAGCGGATCGATACCGCCTACACGACACAGACAGGATCACGCCTCGATGCGGTCGACGACAGGATCGAGACGGCACTCCAAGAGATCGAACACGCCGCGGAGACAGAGGCCGTGACGGTACGGGCAGCGCGGGGACGCATTGGCGGACTTGAGACTCGTATTGATCGGGCGTACGAGACGCACATCACCCAAGAGACCGAAGCACTTGAGCGCCGGATCGAAAGCGGGTATCGAGACATCGAGACGGACACAGACGTCCAAGAGGCAAAACAGGAAGCCCGCCAACTTCGGATAGTCATCCTCGTCCTCGTTGGGTTACTGCTACTCGGTGTCGCACTGTGGGCAGGTGGACTTCTGTGAGCATAACAGGGTTGCGTGGCTGTTACAAAAATCAGGATTGTTAAGTAGTAAAAAACAGTGATGGCAAAGGTGTACTCCGTCGGAGAGTTCGCAGATGAACTTGGAGTCCACCGTGAAACCGTGAAAAAGTGGTGTCGTGAAGACCAAATCCAGTATTCTCGAACCCCCGGTGGACACCGAAGGGTTCCACACACTGAACTTCAACGACTCACAGGAAAACCGTCGCGGAGAAGCGATAAAGTTGCCATTTACAGGCGCGTTTCAGGCCACGCTCAGAAACGAGATGGGGACCTCGACCGACAACTCGAATTGCTCACTGAGTACGCACACAACCGCGGTTGGAGTATTGAAGACAAATACTCCGACGTAGGGAGTGGTCTCAACGAGAACCGTCGTGGACTGAACAAACTCTTAGACGGTGCTGAGAACGCCGACTACGGGCGCGTCCTCGTCACCTACCAAGACCGCCTAACCCGATTCGGATTCTCCTACCTCGAACGCCTCCTCGACCAGTACGACGTCGAAATCACGGTCATCAACGAGGGAACTGACAAGACTGCACACGACGAACTCGCTGACGACCTCCTACAGCTCGTTGCCAGTTTCGCAAGCAAACTGTACGGGATGCGCTCCTCAAAACGCAGGCGGATAGTCGAGATTGTGGAAGCGGAGGTGGAAACCAATGAGTAGTCACCTCGCACTCCCGATCCGACTCCCGTTCGAAGAGAAAGAGCGCCACGCTCGATTAGACACACTCACAAAGAGCGTAGCAAATACGCTTATCGAGCGATACTGGACGCCCGAACGCCTCACCGAGGTTACCGATTACTCGTATCAAGCGTGGAAATACTTCGACGAGGGCGAAGCGTTCGCTGACGTTGATCTGTACCTCCCGTCACGGTACAAACGCTGTGTGATGCAGAAAGTCGGTGAGACACTTCGCAGTCACGCCGACAAACGCGAAGCCTTCCAGTCAATCCAAGGTGTCCTCCCTGACCACAAAATTCGCCGCATCCATACCCGGCGAATCAAAGAACAGCTGTGGAACGCAGAGGAATACATCAAATCTGGGTACGTTGACCTGCTCATCGGGCAACTCAATTCCTACTACGACAAACACGGTCGATTCCCTGAGTCGTACTTTGAGATGCAGGACTGTCCATCGTACTCGAAAGGCGTCCTTCCGTACTCCGCAGACGACGGCCCGACGAGCGGGCAGGCGGTCAAATACGAGTACGACGAAGACACGCAGACACTCACGGTCAAACTCAAAACGCCCGATACGCTCGAACCTGAGACTCGTGGTGATTGGACGTGGACAGAACACGAACTGGAAGGTTACGAAGCCTTCCATGAACTCCTCGAACACGGCAGTCTCTCCGCACCCTCCTTCCATCCGACACAGACGAAAACCGGAGACAACTACTACGAACTCTTGTTCCCCATCGAAGTTGAACATCAAGAAAAACCAGACGACGTTGAAACCGTTTTAGCAATTGACGGTGGTATCCGTAAAGACGCTACCGCCGCTGTTGTGAACAAGAATGGAGAACAACTCTCTGTCCCGTACTTCATCCAGAATACAGAGCGGGAACGGATGAAACGGCTTAATCGGGAACGCAATCAACTCAACTCCAAGTTAGCATATCTACGCCGAGAAGGGCGTGACCCCACGGACTCGTTCAGGCACGTTCAGGCAGAGTACGAGCGAGTCAACAACAAGATTCGGCACAAGCGCGAACAACTCGTTCACGATGTAGCCAACCAAGTCCTCGCACTCGCGTTGGTGTATGACGTGGATGCGATTGTTCACGAAGATTTGCGGAGTCTGTCACCGCCTCGTGGTGAAGGCCAACTCTCGTGGGAATTGTCGTCTTGGGCACGCCGAGAGATTATATCGAAAATCGAGTATCGAGCGGACATCGCCGGACTACACGTGGAGAAAGTGCATCCGGGTAACACGTCTCGGTCGTGTCCACGGTGCGGTTCCACGGGCCACACCACGAAGTCTCCCGACCACGCATCCGAGGTTTGGTGGGGCGGTCACTTCCGGTGTGACAACACCCGCTGTGGCTTCCAAGCCGACCGGGACTACGTTGGTGCAGTCAACGTGGCTCGCGTGTTCTTCAGCAGTTCGGCCTCGCTGGATCACGGTTTCACGTCCTCCTACACGGGGGACTCTGAAATCGTGCCAGCTAGCCGTTCCGCTGGCCCGCGTCTCGTGTTCGGTGACGCTCCTGCAGCGTATCTCGGACAGTCTAACGAAAAGAGGGTGACTGCTGGTGGCGGGTCGTGCTTCATAGCGCCCGCTGTCACCCCGACAGAGACGAAAAACAATAGCAGTAAAGATTCAGTGTCAAGCCCAGCGACACACAGCGTCTCTCAATTTACGAGAGCGACTGCTGTTTACTGCCGAAAATAGGAACGGTATTCAAGGACTCCCCGAGTAACTATCGCCCATGAGTAAGGTTGAGGTTGACATCGCCGAGACAATCGATCGACTTGAAGAGATCGCCGAGACGCTCGAAGATGGAGAGGTTGATCTCACCACCGCGAAGGAGCTCCGCGAGGAGGCAGACGACCATCTTGAGAAACTGCGTGACGCGCTGGATGTCGGCGACGGAGACATCATTGAGATCGACGGTGAGGACGCCGAACTAGAGCGCGCCGAGTGATTTTACAGACGTTTCCGGAAGCAGACCGTTTCCACAATCAAAATCGGGGGACAGCGGCACTATAAAAGAAGAAATCCGATGGGGATAAGGGGTTTTCCGGAACTGACCCGGTGAGGTTTTTATAACCTGACTGAAAACTAGTCTTTCAGAAGCAAATGATCCGTGATGCTCGCGTCCTCCGCGCCGGGTTCGTCCCTCGTGAAGTCGAGCATCGCGACGCCGAAGTCAATCATCTCTCCAGCGTTCTCGAACCGATCACAAATGGCGAGCCGGCCGACACAGCCATTGTCACCGGCCCGAGCGGTGTCGGTAAAACCTGTGTCTCGAAGTTCGTTACCGAACGGCTCCGCGAGGAAGTGCTCGACGTTGAGGCCACCTACGTGAATTGCTGGCGGAACTACAGTCGCTTCCGAACGCTGTACCAGATCCTCGACGACATCGGGGCAACGATAGATATCCATCGCCAGTCGACACCCCACGACGAGCTTATCGACCGGCTCCAACAGTACGACGGCCCTCGAACCGTTGTCATCCTCGACGAAGTCGACCAACTCGAAGACCCGAGTCTCATCTACGACCTCCACAGTATGGAGCAGTTCGCGGTGATCTGTATCGCGAACAAAGAAGAAGAACTGTTCAGCCGCGTCGACGATCGCCTTGTGAGCCGGCTGCGCTCCAGCGAACACGTCCGGATGGACAAGTACCACAACGAGCAACTCTACGACATTCTGAGTGCTCGAACGAAGTGGGGGCTTGAAAACAGCGTCATCACCGACGACCAGCTGTATCAGATCGCTGATGCCGCTGCTGGTGATGCCCGTCTCGCGATCGGGATGCTTCGCAGCGCAGCCAGCACGGCTGACCGCGAAAATCGCGAGGAAGTCACTAACGACATCCTCCGAGACGCTGCTGAAGATGCTCGGGCCCAAATCAAGCAGAAGAGCCTCGACTCGCTCACGCCGCACCAGCGGACCGTCTACGACATTGTTCGCGACCACGGCCCGCTCGGACCCGGCGAGATTCACGACCGCTATACTGAGGCAGTCGACGATCCGCGGACCAAGCGCACTGTGCGGACCTACCTTTCGAAGATGGCACAGTACAACCTTCTTGAAGCAGAAGGCACGAGTCGAGATCGTGAGTACTCACTCGTCGATTCAGCATCTACATCGCCGATACAGTGACTCAGAGGCCGTGGAGTAGGTATCTCGTGGGTTTGTGGGAGTCTTCTTCTCCAGATATATTCACCTCCGAAATAGATGTTCGGGGCAGGCTGCGAATTCAGAAATAGGCCATACTAACAGGACCTAGCGGCTGGTCATCACCCAAGTGTACTATCCCCTACTTCACTACAACAAACCCCGTCTGAAACTGCTGTTATTGTAACGAACCCCGTGTCAATACACTACTGACCAGAGTGCGAAATATGTACCCTGTACTGACCACACCCTAAACAGAATATATCACTTTCTAAGGATTTCAACAGAGCCGGTACAGTGATATACCATATACGGCGAAGACGGAGCGGCCGTCAGTCGCAGAGACAGACCCCCCCTTCCCGAATCTGGTTCACGCTGAATTGGTGGACGGCGAGGGCAAGACTGGCCATTGCGTCTGCCTGCTCTTCTGTCGGTCTCCCGCCGCCGTAGTAGCTCTCTGTCCGGTTCTCGCTATACAGATCCTTCATGTCTTCTGCTGTTTCTTTGGTGAACAGGCCAATCTGGTATGCGCGTTTGTAGCTGAACTCGTGATCTTTGAACTCCTGAAGTTCATCGTTCGACATCGCGAGCGCGTACGCTTCGATGGATCTCTCTATGGTTCCAAAACTCACCTCGATGATCGCTGTGTAGTAGTCTCCCTGCGCCTGAAGCGTGTTAGTCACCTCAACGAGCCGGCACGCTTTCGTCAGTTGAGTCTTCCAGTCATCGTCGGCACTAATCCCTTCCTCGAACTCTGCTCGACCACGGCCCGCCATCTTGAAGGCGTCTTGTGCCCGCTCCAGGGACTCGAGGATGTCAGTTGGATCAGACCTGTTACTCATCGCTATCACCTTCCTCGAGGAGGAGCTTTTCGACCGTCTCAAACTTGGTAGTGCTGTAGATTGGGATTCCTGAAACGACAATTTCCCGAATGTCTTCTGTGTACGTGGGAATCGCTTGGACCGCCTCAACGTCGATGTCGTAAGCATACCTATTCCCGTCGAACTCGGCGTCTTCGAGGTCGCGACCAACAGCGTTCGCCTCTCGTTGGTTTGGGGCTCGATCGTTCGTCGTGAGCACCCAGAGGTCAATGTCGCTGCGCCGATCGGCTTCGCCGCGCGCCACACTTCCGTAAAGGACGATCCCGATGACGCCCTCGAGACGGTCAGTGAGTTCATCGACCGCGGCCTTCACGGGCTTCTGGAACTCTGGTTGCGGTATTCGGAGGAGAGGGTCGTCCGGAATAGCGAGTCGCTCTCGGTTGATCTGAACGAGCCGTTGATTGTTCTCGGGCGATTCAACCACTAATTCGTTCTCGACGAGGGTATTGATCGCTCTCCGAACCGTCTGTTGGGAATGGCCAATCTGATCAGCCACTTCGCGCTGTGAGAACTGTTTGAATCGGTGGTTCGTTAAAAATAGCAAGATGTCGTTCGTTGCCTTGCTTTTGAACAAATCCGCGTCTGCGGCGGGTATTGGAACGGATATGGACACACCCTGGGTGGCGTTCGATTCCGTCTCACGGCTCATGTGCCATGCTACGGCTCACTACTATATAAACTTTATATAAATACGTCCAGTACTTAATAACAATCGAAACGCCGGTTATTTGTCGATGTCTTCGATCGCCTCAGCAGCGGGATCACCGAACTCTCCAGCTTCAATATGTGAGTACCGTTTCCGAACCATCTCTTCGGAGTTGTCCAAATATCGAGTAGCACTGAATTAGTAGGCGTGGGATAAAATATTCTGAATAATCATATTCTGGAATATCATATCTAGAGATATCATCGACAAGGTGCGTCACAATGAGGATAACTGGATTAACCAACAAGTTGCCGGGACATACCGAAATGTTGGTTAATTCGACGGTCAAAGATAGCAGCCACCTCGGAAAGAGTCTTGGAAACAGTCTACCACTCCCCAAGATCCGGTGACAGAGTTCGAGTTGACGTCTGGTACATTCTTTTCTGGAAGTCCGGAAGCGCCGCGCCGTCGCTTATTGAGTGCGTGACGAGTTATCGAGTATGGGAGATTACCCACCATCGAACCGAATGGCGGCCGACAAGCCGACACGGGGGGCTGACCGCAATCTGGGCTTGGCAGATCGCGCCGAGCCAGCCACAGAAGCGATGCTCCTGCCGTCACTCGACGATGGCATTACGCTGCTCGACATAGACGGCGGCCGTGGCGTTCCAATCCTCCAGGCGCTCGTGCTTGACCATCTCCTCCTACACGACGGGCCCGCCTTCTGGGTTGATGCGAACGGACACGCGACGACGACGACGCTGGCTCAGATCACACCGAGCCAGCGGTTGCTCAACCGGATCCACGTCGCACGCGGATTTACCGCGTACCAGCACTACGGCGCTGTCGACGATCTCCCGACGGCAGTAAACCAGGCCATCCAGAAATCGACCGCTGTCACCAGCACATCTGGTCGACAGTCAGTGGATCAAAACGATGACTCGTCTCCACACACCCCGTCGCTCATCGTTGCGCCGGCCGTCGACGCACAGTACCAAGGCGACGACACACTCAGCGAGCAGCACGCAGAAACACTCCAAGCGAGAACCCTTGCTCGACTAGCGACGTACGCCGATAGCTACGACGTCCCGGTACTCGTGACTCGGAGTACGATCGATGAGTTCACAGCACCGGTCGCGACGGCCGCCAATCATCATCTTGAGTGTGAGCAAACCCGGATGGGGCCGCGACTCGTCGGTGACGAGTTCGAGACACTCGTCTATCCAGTTGATGACGGTGCGTACTACCAGACCACGTTCGCCAACTGGCGACAGCTGCTCGCTACGCGGGCGACACAGGTCGGGCTCGAACCCGCGACATCCCCATCGTCGACATCGAGTCCGGCAGGTGTCGGGACAGGCGTGACCACTGACGGCGAGACGGCGTCGCTCACCGCGAGTCCGCTCCTCGATGCATGGACAGCACCTAGGGGGCGCTAACAATGGGACGCACGAACCCGACATATCGGGATGCACTACGGGCTATCGAAGACCGCTGGGCGGAGTTCCGGCGGGCGCTCCGTCGTCGCGACCAACCACGCTTCGACCAACTGTTCGAGTACGCTCGCGAACACGCCGACGCGAGCGGGCTGTTGAACCACCAGAATCCACTGGTGCCGGCGCTGTTCAGTATCGATCTCGAACAGGAGGCCACATTAGAAGACCATGAGGAACGCCTCAAAGCGCTCGAACACCTGCTCAACGAACAGCGCACCGATGAAGAAACCAGCGAGGAACCCCGATGAGTACACTCGCGACGATCGCATTCGACATCGAGACGACGGGGTTTTCGACGACTGACCAGCTGACCGTCGTCGGCTTCGATGCTGAGATCGGCTCGCGAGTGTTCCTCAATACAGCCGGGAATGCGTGTGCCTCAGATATCGAAGAACGCGTGAACGACCATCTCACTACGCCAGTGACGCTCTCTGTTCATGACGATGAGGGCGCGCTGTTGGACGCCGTCAAGACGTTCGTCGATACCACGATCGCACAGCGAGATGTCAAGCTCGTTGCCTACAACGGGGAAACCTGGAAGGGCGGATTCGATCTGCCATTTCTTCGAACGCGGTTGAGTCATCATGAACGCGAGTGGCCGTTCGCCGAGCTGCCGTACATCGACGTGATGGAGGTCTTCTCCTCACGATTCAACACGAGCGAGAACAGCCTCACTGGAGTGTATGATGAGCTCGTGGCGTCCGGCCACGGCACAGTCGATCCATTTGGGGAGAGCAGCGAAGCCGTCGACGCGTGGGAGACTGGTGATTTCGGAGCGGTCGTACTCCACAACGTCGCCGATATTCGGCGTACACGAGCGCTAATGGACGTTGCGGAACGGTACTGCTCGAAATCAGACTTTTCGATGAAATCGCTCGACCCAGTGATTAGTGAAGGGTGAATGCGCAGAAACTATCGAGGGCCTCGGTCACGATCACTTGCTATATTTGTCTTCGAGAGCGGCTTCTTGCCGAGCCAGTATTTTGACACCCTCGCGGATCCCTTCGGTCAACACGATCCGTCCTAGCTCTGTCAGTTCGTAGTATGAATAGGTCTCTTCAGTCCCCGTATTCGGATCGCGTCGGTTCTTGATGAGTGCGACATCCTTGAGCGTCCGGAGCGGATAGTGGAGCGCATTATCTTCCTCACCAAGTACCATTGACAGTTCGCTGGTACTGAGTTGATGATTCTCCGCAAGCGCCTCAAGGATCAGATATTGCTTGGGCTTAGACGCCACTTCGTACATCTTCAAGTAATCGTCAAGATCGAATAGGCTGTCTTCAGGGAGTTCAACGTCTAGGTCGAACCCGTTATCGCCCTCATTAGAGTCGTCACGCCGTCGGAGCGAACCGCCGTCAGGAATTGACTGTCGGTCGGGCGAGTTAGTCATATAACTCAGTTGGTCCCCCACCATATTAAAATTTTTTACTATGGTTGCGGCGAGACCATCCAACTATTTGGTCCACCGAATTGAGTAACGGATAATGGAAGAGCGGTTGATCGAGGCACTCGAAACAAGCCCCTACCTCAGCGAGACAGAGATCTCCAAGCCCCGACTTTTGGTCTATTTGATGGGACCCTACAAGTCCTATCCACCCTACGAGTCACCCTCTACCGAGCTAGGCGTAGCCACGACGCGAACTACACTTGACGAAGCAGTCCAAAACCTCCAATCTACTGAAACTGACTTTGACGCGGATGAGGCACTCTGGCTCCTCATCGAACTCCGCCGACGACTCCGAAAAGAGCGAGGAGTCAATGCCTTTCTCGCGACGGATCCTGAAATCCCGCTCTACGAAATGGACGCTGCTACCCAAAGTGTCGAATTTACTAAAGCATCCGTTGCAACTGTCTTTATTGCTCCGGCAATGGGCGACAACCTCGGTGTAGGAATCGAGATCGGATCTGTCTGTGAACATCTCTCGTCACAGGAACTCCGTGAAGAAGTGCTGTTCCTTGGCGAACAGAACGTCGAAAGTTCGATGATCGATGGGATTTCAGACCGCTGGCACGTTACAGTCGATGAGTTCGATGATTTCGACGGGCTCTATCAAGCTGTCAAAGCTCACGTCCGCCAAGTTGCGTAGCGGGAGCCTCCATTTCATTTGACGAAGTCTGTTGAAACCTCAGCGAACATAATTTCGATCGGCAGGTCTAGCTCGGAGAATCCAAATGTTTCGGTTTAACCAACAAAATTCTGTGATACAGCCAGTCTGTTGGTTAACACGGGTTCGGATATCAAACTCGGAAGCGATTCCGGAAAGTGGGTAAAGGAATGAATTTCCGAGGGCGCGCTGTTTCTATCGAGACGATCCTCGTTTCCCGAAATCCGGAACAGACACACCGGCGATTATGCGAGATTTCGGTGTATAGAATGGTAAGTGGGTGACTTACGCAAATGACGTTCACGATTGATTTCCTTGACGATGGTCGCGTTCTTGAATGGGAAGCGACCGATGATAGCGCCACCATGACCGAACGCGACGACTACACGCCCCGGTTTTACGTCACAGCACGTGACCCTGACACCGACATCGATCTCACACCACTTCGCGCACAATATGAACGACACCCGAATGTCGTCGCGACCGAGATCGTATCCCGGCGGCCCGGATTTCGTCGTGACTGCGAGTCCGCTCTCGTTGTCGACGTCAACCATGTCGACCGCGTCACACCGCTTGCGCGACAGGCCCGACAGCTATCAGCGCATCCAGTCGGCGATCTCGCCTGCTTCAACGTCGATTTCTCGCGAGGATTCCGGTACTGTCTGGAGGCGAATTGCGATCCAACGCCGACGGCAGAACTGTCAACACTCCGGCTCGGTGTTCCAGTAACCGAGACCAGCAAGGACACGTATGGCGAGCTCACAGTTGCCGGCGAGACTGTTACCGGGTCAGCAGGAGACATCCTCACCACCGTTCAAGCGGCGATCGAGAGACACGGTCCGGATATTCTGGTCTGCTCGACGAGTGAGATTGTCCCGACTCTGTACGAGATGGCGACGGACGCCGGCGTCGACGACTTCTCGCTGAGTCGGTGGCCGGACGTCGACTACCAGCAGCTCGCGAGTCGGTCGACGTACTCGAGCTACGGCCGCGTCGGTCACTCCCCAGCGCGGTACAACGTGCCCGGCCGCGCGATCATCGACGAGTCAAACACGTTCTTCTACGGGGAGACGAACCTCGACGGCGTCCTCGACCTCGTGTCGCGCTCGAAAAAGCCCGTTCAGGAGCTCGCGTGGGCGTCGATCGGGAACGTGCTCACGGCGATCCAGATTTGTGAGGCTCACGACCGCGGCGTCCTCATCCCGTGGAACTCCTGGCGGCATGAGCTTTACAAACCGATGGGGACGCTCCATAACGCCGACCGTGGCGGGTTCATCTTCGCACCCGAGGTCGGCCTCCACGAGAACGTCCACGAACTTGACTTCTCCTCGCTGTATCCGAACATCATCTGTACCCGGAACGTCTCGCCGGACGTCATCCGTTGTGACTGCCACAGCGACCGCGACGACGTCCCCGGCCTCGGATACTCGATTTGTGACGATCGAGGCTACCTCGTCGACGTGCTCCAGCCGATCATCGACGCGCGCGACGAGATCAAGGCGGCCGTCCGTCGCGAGAAGAAACGAGACGACCCCGACGAGGACCGGCTGGCGGAACTCGAGGGGCGATCGGGCGCACTGAAATGGATCCTGGTGGCTTGCTTCGGATATCAGGGATTCAGCACCGCGAAGTTCGGTCGTATCGAGTGCCACGAGGCAATCAACGCGTTTGCTCGCGAGATTCTGCTGACGGCGAAACAGCAGTTGGAGGAAGGCGGCTGGTGCGTCGTCCACGGGATCGTCGACTCCATCTGGGTGACGCCGGACCCCGACGTCGACGATGATGACCGCGAAAACCTCGAGGCGCTCGGTCGCGTCTTTCGATCGACCAACCTCGAACTCCTCGAAGCAATCGTTGCACACGAGCCGGGGAGTATCCATGAACTCGCTCGCCTTGTTGACCGGAACCCACCAGAGGTTCTCAACAACGTAAACGAGCTGGCCGACTACGGCCTCCTCGAGTTCGAAGAGAACGGCAGCGCGAAGCGCTCCGTTGTGTGGTACGACGAGATCGACGCGGACCTCCCCCTCACGCCGCCATCGGGACGAGAACGCAAAGTATAGAACAGGATTCTGACAACAGTCGCAGCGCCGTCGCCGGAACGTATTTGATGGTCGCTTTCGCCCTCCACATATGGACCTCCAAATCGACCATGTCACGGTCGCAGGACGAGATCTGGACCGTCTCGTCGATGCATTCAGCGATGCTGGCCTCCCGGTGGAGTACGGCGGCCGTCACTCGAACGGCGTCACGCACATGGCAATTGTTGGGTTTCGGGACGGAAGCTACATCGAACTCATTTCGACGCTAGAGCCTGACGCCGAGTCGCCGTGGTGGCATGGTCCTATTCACGGAGATGGCGGCCCATGTGCCTGGGCCGTCGACGTTAACGATATTGATACCGCGAGTGCTGACCTCCGCGACCGGGGCATCCACGTCGACGGCCCCTCGGAGTACAAACGGACTCGAGAGGATGGAACGCTTGTTGAGTGGGATCTTACCTACCTCGAGGAAGGCGATCCAGGCTCGACGCTCCCGTTTCTCATCAGCGACCGAACTCCCCGCAAACGGCGGGTCCAGCCAACAGGTGATCTGGCATCGTCGTCGATCACTGGAGTCGATACGGTCGTTCTCGGCGTCGGTGACCTCGACGCCGGAATCGCAGAGTTTGAGAAGGCATTCGACGCGGACGGACCAGAGATTGGTAACAGCGACATTTTTGACGCCAAGACGGCATCGTTCCCCGGACTCCCGGTGGTGCTTGCAGAACCGCGCGGCGACGGCCAACTCGCAGAGCGGCTTGCGGCCTTCGGCCCCCGACCAGTCGCGTATCTGCTCGGTGAGGAGCAACGGACAGAGGACGCCGAACGAATGCTTCCGTTAGACGACAGCACTACGGGTTCGCTTGCCGACCGAACTGTCGAGTGGCTCTCTGTAACCTACCCGTCGGGGTATCCGTATCTCGGGATTGTCGACATAGAACCCTAGAGAAAAAAGGAACCATTGAGGGGTGACACCTACGAGGAGAGGCCGTACCAAAAATTGTGGTCCGCGGTCGAACCGTTATCCGCCGAGGAACTCCCGACGAACGTTTTCATCATTGAGGAGCGAGTCGCCGTCATCCTCGTAGCGGTTCTCCCCGTTGGCGAGGACGTAGCCGCGATCGCAGCGTCGCAACGCCTCTTTCGCATTTTGTTCCACCATGAGGATCGTGGTGCCCGCCTCGTTGATCTCGTCTACCCGGTCGAACATGTCGTCGACGAGATCGGGTGCGAGCCCCGCACTGGGCTCGTCTAAGAGCAACACGTCGGGATCGAGCATCAGCGCACACCCCATCGCAAGCATCTGCTGTTGGCCGCCTGAGAGGGAACCAGCATCCTCATCTGTTCGGCCGGCGAGCGCCGGGAAGCGATCGTAGACATCGCGTTTGCGGTCGGTCGGCATCTCGTCGAGCACGTACGCGCCGAGCCGCAGGTTCTCCTCGACAGTCAGCGTCGGGAAGACGTTGTCCGTTTGTGGGACGTAGCCGATCCGCTCGCGGACTACCTCCTCTGGGGACAGCCCAGAGATGTCCGTCCCTTGGTACTCGATCGACCCGCCTAGACAGGCCGCAATCCCGACAATCGTTTTCATCACCGTCGATTTGCCGGCGCCGTTTGGCCCGACAATTGTCACGTACTCGCCGTCGTCGACGTGGAGATCAACGCCAGAGAGAACTTGAAGGTCGCCGTATCCCGCGTCAAGATCGACGACATCAAGCAGGCTCATTTGGCATCACCGCCGAGATACGCCTCGATCACACGCTCGTCTTTGAGGACCATCTCCGGGTCACCCTCAACGAGCAGTTGCCCTTGTTGGAGGACGATCAGCCGGTCAACGAGCTCAGTCAACGTTTCGAGCTCGTGTTCAATGATTACGACCGTCATCCCGTCCTCGTTGAGGTCGCGCACGTGGTCTGCAATCTCACGAGTCAACGTCGGGTTGACGCCCGCGAACGGCTCATCGAGCATGAGTACGTCTGGATCGAGCATCAGCGTACGCGCGAGCTCAAGCAGCTTCCGTTGGCCGCCGGACAGGTTGCTGCTGTATTCGTCGGCGAGGTGATCCAGTTCGAACATCTCGATCAGTTCATCTGCCCGCTCTCGGACGGTCCCCTCTCGCTCCTGCATTGAACCGCTGCGAAGCAGCGCGGGAAGCGTCCGTTCGCCCGGCTGGTCTGGAGCGGCGAGCCGCACGTTGTCTCGGACCGTCATCGTCTCCAACTCGCGGGTGTTCTGGAACGTCCGCACCAACCCACGATGTGCCAATGACTCGGGCGAATCGCCCGTCACGTCGGAGCCTTTGAGACTGACGGTGCCGCCGTCGGGTGAGATGACGCCGCTGACGCAGTTGAAGAACGTCGATTTTCCTGCGCCGTTGGGTCCCATCACGCCGACGAGCTCTCCGTCTTCTATCGACACCGAAAGCCCGTCTATCGCTCGCAGGCCCCCGAACTCCTTCACGAGGCCCTCCGCGGAGAGGAGGCTCATTGGTCCACCCCCAACTCCTGCGGGTCGCCCCAGATTCCGGCAGGGCGATAGCGGATTACTGCAACGAGGATCAGGCCGACGACGATGAGCCGAATTGAGGCGAACACGTCGCCGGAGACCGGCGTCACGTTGAGTGCGAACCGGGAGATGAGCCGAAGCCCCATAATTATCGACAACCCGGCGAGCACTGCTCGGTGGTTCGCTGCGCCGCCGAGTAGCATCCCGATCCAGACGGTGACCGTTACCTGAATCGTGAAGAAGCCGGGTGCGACCGCACCGTTGTACAGCGCGAACAACCCTCCGGCGAGGCCTGCAAGTGCCGCGCCGTAGACGAACGCTTGCGTTTTGTAGGTTATCGTGGATTTCCCCACGGAGCGCGTCACGAGTTCGTCAGCCCGGATCGCCCGGAGGACGCGCCCGTACGGCGCATCGGTCAGTCGAGTGACGACTGCGAGAGTGACGAGGGTGACTCCACCCAAGACGAGAAGCGTGGCGACGAGGCGGGTGTCGCTGTCGGAGACGAGCGAAGCGATCGGTCGTGGCACGCCGAGGATGCCGACGTTCCCCCCGAAGATGTTCTCGAAGTTGACGAAGATTGAGTGGAATATCTCCGCTGTCGCAAGCGTCACGATCGCGAGGAAGTCGCCGCGGAGTCGGATCGAGGTGAGGCTGACGGCTGCCCCGAGGATCGCGGCCGCGATCACACCGACGGCGAGTCCTAACGGCCAGGGATACCCCAAGCCGATCCCCGCAAATGTGTCCTGTGCCGTGAGCATCGCAGTCGCGTACGCACCGACTGCAAAGAAGACGACGTGGCCAAAGTTGACGAGGCCGGTGTGACCGTACTGAAGGTCAAGCCCCAGTACGAGGATCCCGTAGATCACAAAGAGGATCCCGACTTCGACGAAGACGTAGAGCGCACTCGGGAGTTGGGCGCGAAGTGGCGTCACCGCGAACAGCGCGCCGAGGAGGAGACAGACGAGTCCCGCAATCAGGGCTCGGTCTCCGCGTCCGGATGGGAGCCGATCGAGAACGCTCACGCCTCACGCACCTCTGTTCCGGCAATCCCGCTGGGTTTGACGAGCAGTACGGCGATCAGAATCACGAACGCCACCGCAGACGACAAGCCGGTCATCGACGAGGGGAGGAACGCCGTCGAGACGGCCAACACAAGGCCGATGACGTACGCTCCGAGGATCGCCCCGTACGGGCTTCCAGCCCCGCCGAGGATGGCTGCAGAGAGTATCTGCAGGATGTGGCTGAACCCGGTGTCGGCGCTGACGTTCGTCTGGACCGCCATCAGCACGCCTGCGAGTCCGGCGAGAACGCCGGCGAGCACCCAGACGCTGTCGCGGATCAACTGGGTGTCGATACCGCGAACCCGCGCTAAGCTTTCGTCGTCGCCCATCGCCCGCATCGCGATTCCCACGTCTGTTCGGGTCAACAAGAGATGGATGGACGCGAACACCGCCACTGCTGACCCCACCACAACCAGCTGTTCGGATGTGACGAAGAAGTCGCCGAGGAGGTCGACGGGTCCGACCGGAAGGTCCGGAATCGCGTCAAACTGGAACGTCGACGTCTCTGTCTCGAAGTAGCGGGCGCTTCGGCCGCCAACGAGTCGGAGTCCATTCCGGAGAACGATTCCGAGGCCGATCGATGTCAACAACATCGGGACCGGTCCGGTGTGGTTGATCGGGGTGAAAAAACCACGGGCCAAGATGATACTGACGATGCCACCGCCGATCATCGCCACGACGACCGCGACTGGAAGCGGGCCGGGCAGGGTGTTCGCGGCGAGGAACCCGATGAAGGCTCCGATGGAGATGTACTCCCCGTACGCGAAGTTGATCATGTTCACGATCCCGTAGATCAGTGTAAACCCGATCGCAGCGATCGCGATATATGACCCGGTGACCAGTCCGAATATGATCTCCTGAAGTAGCCCCATCGCGGTTAGTATTCGCCTTCCGCGACGTACTCACGGACGTCTTCGGCGGCGACCTCGGTGGTTTCGACGAAGCCACCGGACTCGGCAGTGCTGATCGTCACACTCCCGAAGACGTTGCCGTGCTCGGTGAAGTCCGTTGGCGTCGCGGCGCCTCGGTAGGTGATCTCCTCACCGTTGGCGAGCGCCTCCTTACCTTCCGCGAAGGTGCTGACAGTCGTCCCCTCGCCGCGACTCACCGGACCGAGGTTTTTCTGGATCGCCTCGGGGTTCGTCGAGCCGGCGCGCTCGATAGCGAGCGCCGTTACCTGGACGGAGTCCCACGACGGCGGCGTCCAGCCGTTGATCTCGGCGTCACCTTCTTCATTATAAATGTCCTCGAACGTGTCGTAGCTTGGGCCTGAACGACCAGGTGAGGCGACCCACGCGCCGTGGAGGTCGCTGCCAACCTGATCGATAACAGCCTGCTGTGCCAGGGTGTCCGAGAGGATGGGCTGACGCCCGTAGCCGCCGTCGGACCAGTCACTGAGAGCCGTGATCGCCGACTCCTGCGGCATGCTCACGAGGAAGGCGTCGAAGTCGGCGTCAAAGAGTCGGCTGAGCGCCGACTGGTAGCTCGAACTCCCCAGTTCGACCTCCACTCGCTCGGCGACAGTTCCCCCGTTTTGCTCGTAGACGGAGAGGAATCCGTCGACGTAGCTCCGCTCGCCCTCGGTGTTGCCGTTGATGATTCCGAGCGTCTCGAACCCTTCTTCAAGCGCATAGACGGCGCTCCCACCAGTGTGGACGGTGTCTCCGACAACGGTCCGCCACACCCACTCATCGTCACTCACGTCGCTGGGGGTGCCCTTGTCACCGCCGCGGGTGTCGAGGAACGTCGACCCCGGCCACGGGGTGACGATGGGCGTTCGGAGGTCCTGAAGGTAGTCCCACAGCGGGTTGATCTCACTCGAGAAGAGACCAACAATCGCGGCGGCGTTGTCGTTTTCGACCAACTGCGTCGCGACGGTCCGTGCTTCCTGCGGGTCGACGGCGGTATCTCGGCGAACGAGCTCTAGCTCCGCACCGAGAGGCCCGCCAGCCTCGTTGATGTGGCGGACTGCGGCGTCAGCCGCCTGCGACACACCGGGCTGAAGGAAGTCGAACGAGCCAGACAGCGCACCGGGTTGTCCGAAGACGATCGTGTCTGGAGCGTCATCGCCGCTATCGCCACCGTCGCTGTCACTACCGTCACTCCCGCTGCCGTCACCGCCATCGCCACTCTCTTCATCGCCGCCAAATCCGATACAGCCTGAAAGGCCGGCAATTCCTCCGCTTCCGGCGAGGGTTAGGAAGGCTCGACGATCCACACGTTCCGTGATATCTGATGGCATTCCAGTTTTCGCTCACATACAATACTACTTAAACACTCGGTAGACCATGGTCACATCGAAGTTACAAAGTAGATGAGTATTAGTATATTTGACCGCTAAATGATCTAAACTAGTTATAGAACGATAGGAAACTCACAAAAACAGACTTTTATTGCTGATTCTCGGCACTATTCTGATTCTCTTGATTGACAACGATATGTCGTCCACGACCGATAGTAGCCGCAACCTGTTAGCTACAGTGGAACCTCAGTCCCGTCATCTGCCTCGACCGCCTCTCGGTAGATTGTCTCGCCCGCTGCAGCGTCAAGCGTGGCGGATCCGACGCTAACCACAACTACCACCCCATCAGGCGATTTTCGCACGTACCCCTCTGTCAGAGCCACACCGAGTTCGATCAGATCGTCGGCGTCGAGATGGCTTGCAAGGAGGTCGCCGGTCTCTGCGGCCTCGTCAGGAACGTCGGCGAATGTCTGCTCGGCGCGCTCAAGGATCTGCGAGTCGAGTTCTTGCATCTCCGCCGTAAACGCGCCGACCGCGACGACGAGACTCCCCGCATCGAGTGCGTCGGGTGGGAAGACGGCTTCGGTCGCAGTCGTCGCGGTCACGACCACATCGGCTCCCTCCACGGCGTCTCTCGACGTGTCCACTGCACGGGCTGGAATATCCGCCTCGCGCAGATCTGTTGCACACGCCGTTCGCGACTCGCTCGGTGAGTAGATGCGAACGTCCGAAAGCGTCGCCACGGTCTCAATCGCTTTCGCCTGCCACCGTGCCTGCGCGCCTGCCCCCACGATTCCGAGTGTGAGACTGTCTCCATCCGGTTCCGGTGCCAAGGCCCTGACGGAAACCGCCCCGATACAGCCGGTCCGAGCGTTCGTAATTGTCGTTCCTGCCATCAACGCCTTCGGGAGGCCCGTCCGAGCCTCCGTGAGGACGACCTGGGCGTTGATCGTCGGGAGTCCTTGCTTTGCGTTCCCCTCGTGAACGCCGACGAGTTTCGTCGCGTAGTGGTCCGCCCCGTGAACGTAGGCTGGCATCGCGATCCCGGTTCCGATGGCTTCGTCGCCGTCGAGACCCGCACCGACTGGGAAATGCGGTCGGTGGGGGCGTTCAACCTCGCCAGCAGCCTGTTTGACTAATGCGTCATCGACTACGTCAACGAGCCTCGCAAGTTCAAGATTTTTGTCGACTTCCGCTGCGGAAAGGACGAGCATCATAATCAGGTCGTTGGTTCCCGACGACTTAGCCTGATCGTCGGCCGACTACTTAGCACGCTCGCCTCTCTCGCCTACTCTTTGATCACAGAGAGAGACTGATCGGCGTCGTACGTTTATGTTCTGAGGAGAGATCGAGAGGTATGGACACACTCGTTGTCGGCGGGGGCGTCGTCGGGCTTGCAGCCGCGTACTCGTTGGCTGATCGCGGCGCAAACGTGACATTAGTCGAGAAGGGGTCGCTCGGAGCTGGGAGCACCACTCGTTCGGCGGGCGGGATCCGATCGCAGTTCTCGACGCGCGTGAATGTCGAACTCTCACTCGCTAGCAAGGCGGTTTGGAACACCTTCGAGGAGCGGTTCGGTGTAGATATCGGGCTCCGGAAGAACGGCTATCTGTTTGTAGCCCGAAGTGAAGAAACCGCTGCGCAGTTCCGCGAGAACGTTGCAATGCAGCGCGAACTCGGTGCCGAAAGCGAACTGCTCGCGCCCGCCGAGGCGACAGAGCACTGCCCTGGGCTCAACCCAGACCCGTTCGTTGCGGCGACGTACAACCCCACCGACGGGATCGCCGATCCGAACCTTGCCCTCCAGGGGTATGCCGAGGCCGCCCGCGAGTTAGGTGTCGACATCCGAACGAAAACGGCGGTCACAACACTCCACCGCGAGGGCGACCGTGTCGTTGGCGCTGAGCTCCGAGCGGTGGACGCCGAAGGGTCCGAGCGGCACGCGGTCGACTGCGTCGTCAACTCTGCAGGCGCGTGGGCCCCGACAGTCGCCGCCATGGCTGGCGTTGATCTCCCGATTTCGCCTCGACGACGGCAAATCGCTGTGGTCGAGCCGTCTTCCCCAGTCCCTGAGTCAGTTCCACTGACAATCGATCTTGAGACGGGGTCGTACTTCCGCCCCGAGCGAGAGGGCTTGGCGCTTGTCGGGGGGCAGTTTGACGAAATTGCTGACCCTGACCAAGACCCCGACGCCTACGACGAGGGAATGGATATCGAATGGGCAGCGCAAGCGGTGGAAAACGCCGGTGCGTACACCGAGTACTTCGGACTCGATACCCGGATTAAACGGGGCTGGGCCGGGCTGTACGCGGTCACACTGGATCGACACCCGATTGTCGAGGAGTCGATCCCCGGTCTCGTCACCGTCGCTGGCTTCTCTGGTCACGGGTTCCAGCACGCACCCGCTTCTGGACAGATTGTCGCCGACCTCATCGTTGACGGGGGGACAGATCTCATCGATATCTCGCCGCTCTCACGGGATCGGTTTGAGAATGGTGAGACGATCAGCGAACAAAGCGTCGCATAAAGGAGAGACTCCGTCTTATGAATCCAAACCGAGGGCGAAAAAATGGGCCGGCACGAGGTCCGTCTGAAACTATCATAGTCCGGTAGCTCCCGGAGCAGATCCACCGGGCTTCAACCCCACAAAGGTCCGTCTGAAACGGGATGTCGACGATACCGACCAACACCAACAGACCGGCGCTTCAACCCCACAGAGGTCCCTCTGAAACCCGTCGTTCCCCTATACGAGTTCAGATGGCGACATTAGCTTCAACCACTCAAAATTGCCCGACGGGGTTTCAGTACAAGAGAGACAGCACTACAATCCACCCTGTCGAAATACTGAGAGGATACTCATTCACAGTCCGTACTCGACTGTCTCCAAGACGCCATCAAGCGCCTCCACGCTGGAACCGTGCCGGTCGAGCAGCTCGTCGAACGGAATCGTGTCTCCAAGACACTAGAAGGGTACACGCAGAACGTGGCGGCACTAAGACGGGCTCGGGATCAGGATCTCGCTGTTCATCCAGGCCAAGACATCGAGTACGTGGTCGTCGACGACGAGAAAAGCTCGCAGGACCGGGTTGCGTTGGCTCACGAGGAGATCGAGTCGTACGATGCGTCGTACTACGAAACACAACTCGTCAGAGCTGTCGAAAGTGTGCTGTCACCGCTTGGGTGGGATCCGTCGAAGATCCGTCGATATCTCTCGGAGACACGGGAACCGGAGCTGACAGCCTTCGCGAACGGCAATCAAGATTAACCAACACACCGTTATACCACCAAATCTGTTGGTTAATTCAGAGCCATGCCCAGAAGATCCGTGAAACCTCGTATGACGGGTGAACAAGGGCTGCTTGAGAAACTCGTTTGAGAGACACCCCTCTATCGATGTGTTCTACAGAGAAAACAAGGCGAGTGCCTCGGGGCTTGACCCCGAGGATGAAGCCGACACTTAGACGTGTCCTGTTCGTTCGATATACCGTTCAATCGTTTCCGTTGAGACGGTTCCCGCAGTCCCGATGTAGTACGAACGTTCCCAGAACCCACCACCCCACAGATACTCCTCCAAGAACGACTCGTGCTGTTCCCACATCTCCCGCACCGTGATGCTCTTGACCGCCCGTGCGATCTCGCTCGGTGAGTGCTTCGGGTGGGCTGACAAGAACAGGTGTATGTGGTCGGGTGAGATGTGGAGCGACAGTATCTCGTAGTCGTACTCGTCGCACACGCCTCGAAAACTCACTTCTAACGAGCCCTCGATTGGTTCGAGAATCGCGTGACGGTATTTCGGACACCACACAAAGTGGTAGTTGGCGTTGTACACCGCGTGGTTTGACCGCTTCTCGCCCATACAGACAGTACGTGGGCAAGAATTAAGTATTTCAGTATATAAGTAAGAGTGTGAGATGACAAAACGACTGTCCGTAGACTTCGAGGACGATGTATACAAGGAGTTCTCGAAGAAGTGCATCGAGGTTGACGAAACCAAGTCCGACGTAGTGCGTGGACTCGTCAACGACTGGCTCAACGAATCCGAATAGTGACCGACGCACAGGCCCTCGTCAAGACGTTGGACTTCCAACTCGACATTCAGAGTGGCAACGAGGGTCTGCTGTACGACGCCACACTCGAAGCCCGCTCGGTGTACAACGAGACCATCCGCCTCGCCAAAGAAGGCGTGGACTGGGACGCGATTCCCGACCGAGTAGCCGACGACGCAAACCTCGTGAAGAACACGACACAGCGCGTCGTCGCCAAAGCACTCGGTGCGATGGAGAACTACTATGAGTACGACGACTTCGGCCAACCGAGTCACACCAAGGACGGTGTGTACCCGCTCCGGGCAAACTTCACGGATGGGTACAACCTGTCGCTCACCGACGACGGTGACGTGGCGTTCCGAATCAGCGCGAAGCCGTACAAGCACGTCAAGGGCGTCCTCAAAGGGAGTGGCGCTCACCTCGACATTCTCAAGACCGCGCTTGAAAACGACGAGTGGAAGATTGGGACAGTAGAAGCCCTGTTCCACAACGACAACCCCGAGTTGCACGTCAACCTCACCAACACCGAGCAAACTGTCCGTGACAAGCATGACTCGCGGACTGCCGTCGGTGTGGACGTGAACGAGGACAACGTGGCCCTCACCGTACTCTCCGAGGGTGGCGTCGAGGATACGTTGGTCATCGACTTCCCTGAAATCAAGTTCGAGCGCCACCGTTACTTTACGATGCGAAAGCGCGCGCAGAACGCAGGGAAGGACAGCATCCACGATACGTTGGAAGGGCGTGAGAAACGGTTAGTCCGTGACCGACTCCACAAGGTGAGTCGTCACATCGTGGAGTGGAGCCGTCAGTTCGAGAAGCCGTGCATCGTCTTTGAAGACCTCAAAGAGATGCGCGACAGTATCGACTACGGCACTCGGATGAACCGACGCTTGCACCATCTCCCGTTCCGCGCCCTTCAGTTCTATACGTCGTACAAGGCGTCGTTCGAGGGAATCCCGACAGCGTGGATTAACCCGGAGTACACGAGCCAACGGTGTCCGATGTGCGGACATACGGAGCGAGCGAACCGCCACAAGAAGCGGTTCAAGTGCAAGTCCTGTGAGCATCAAGACCACAGCGACCGTGGTGCAAGCGTCAATATCGCCGTGAAAGGCATCAAGAAGCATCAAGATTGGAATGTGCCTGCTCTCAACAGCCTTCCCGTTGTTCGGAAGGTGCGACGGCAGGCATCGGGGGTCGTGGACGCCCCGACCGTGACCCACCCGACCGCTCGAGGCTATCAGGCCGATGGCCGGATGGGAGTGTCCGACTAAACCACGGGAAGGCTCGGGGCTTGACCCCGAGGCGGTTCACAGGCGATTCCCATCGCACCTGATGTCGAGTCTTAGCTTCTGTTCTGTTGTGGAACGTCTCAATGTCACGAGTCGAAGTGCGCGACTTGGTCTAATCGCAAAAGGACACATGAAAGATTGTTTCCTACCTGTGGAACAGTGAACCGATCGTCTTCTGACAGTAGCGACCCGATGAGACACACACCCCTCTATCGATGTGTTCCAAGTGAGTAAGCCGGACAAGACAGGTGCTCGGTCTTAGTCCTTGAACCGCAATTTCCAAGAATACCGTAGATAACGTCTCTCTATCGTCCGATAACCGATGTTGCTTCGACAAACTTTCTGACGTTATCTGAAGGTCGCTATTGCCAGGAGCCAAAACACATCGAACACATCGATAGAGGGGTGTGTGTGTTTGTGTTAATAGAATAAGAGAAGAGAAGAGAAGATTGAGCTCAAATCGATTGGGTAGAAAACGACGAGAACGTTCCTTCTTCATTCTAAGCCAACACGAGGCCTGTCTCGACAGTTAGGTACAAAAAATTCCTCAACTAACCCCCACCCCGTGAATACTTCGAACACATCGATAGAGGGGTGTGTGTCTTCGAGCGAGTACTGCTGAACACATCGTCACCGGCTACGGCCTGTTAGCCTTATTTTACAGTTATTACGTGGTTAGTACGGCATCACGGGTTTCACACGGCTAATCACACTTCGATAGAGGTGGGGAACCTTTTTCATACAGGGCGGTATCAATTGCTCTATGGGTACTGACGACTCCGATGATTCCGCAGAGGAACCGGGACCATCGGAGGACGAACCGACGGCTCAAGCTGAGCTGTCGAGTACGTCGCAGTCGGAGCCATCGCGACAGTCCTCGTCGTCTCACATCACGAATGGAGACTCACAACCCGAGGATGAGACTGACTCCGAGGAGCCATCCCAGTCGATCGAGGATATGCTCCTCGAATTTGACGATCAAGACGGGTTGATTCGAGACCGAGCGTTACTTGACCCAAATTATGTCGTCAAAGAGGATCGTATCGTGGGCCGTGATGATCAACTCCAAGAAGTAACCAAGATGCTTCGTGTTGCGCTTGGAGACAATCGACCACCGAATCTATTCTTATATGGGCCATCCGGAACAGGCAAATCGCTGATCACAAAGGCTGTCTGTCATAATATTAGCCGTATCTGTGAAAGCCGTGATATCCAGTTCGGCACCATCGAAGTGAACTGTCAGGATTTGGATACGCTTGGTATAGCCGTATATGAACTCGTTCAGCAGGCTGCCGACGCGGCAGGTGTCCCTGTCGAGGTTCCAAAACACGGCGTGGCGACGAAAGAAAAATGGGATGAGCTCTATCGAATCGTCAACGAACACTTCGACTCCGTTGTATTCGTCCTTGATGAACTAGATATGCTCGTTGGACGGCGAGATAAACAAGAGCCTGCATTCTCCCGGCTTCTGTATCAACTCTCCCGAGCTGGGGCGAACGACGAACTAGACGCCTACATCTCGGTGGTTGCTATCTCAAACGACACGAAGATGATGGAGTCTGTGGGGAGTCGGGCCGTCAGTTCATTTACTCCAGAAGATGTCCATTTCGACGACTACGATGCAAACCAACTCCAAGCAATTCTTCGACGTCGTCAAGATGCGTTTCATGATGATGTCGTCGACGATGATGTGATCCCACTCGCAGCGGCATTTGCAGCACAGACGCATGGTGACGCTAGGAAGGCGATCGATCTCATGCGGGTTGCCGGTGAGTTAGCTGAACGTGAAGGTGACACTCGTGTTCGCGAAGCGCACGTCCGCACCGCACAGGAAAAGGTCGAGAAGAATCGGGTGTTAGAGGTCGTTCGCGGTATCAGCACACAAAAGAAGCTTTGCCTGTACGCAACTGCGGCGGTTGCGTCCCAAACTGAGGGTGGAAGCGCTAGGAGTACGACCGGCTATCGCGTGTATCAATACCTAACTGACGCTATTGATGCCGATCAGTACCATCAGGAAACGTACGTGAATAAGATGAAAGAGCTCACGACGTATTCGCTTGTCGACTTCGAACGACGGAGCCACGGTCCCAGCTCTGGAATGTTCCTTGAGTTCCAGTTTGGAGAACGACCAGAGACCATTCTCGAAACACTTCGAGAGGATTCACGTATTGAGGCGGTCTCCGAGGATGAGGTCACCTCTGTTGTTAAAGCGCAGATCCGGAACCAAACGTAGTAGCGGTTTCAACCGAATCAGAAGTGAACTACCCCGACCTACTCACTCGCTTTGATTGTTCGTTGAGGAAGGGGCCTTAGTGCCTCAATTCAGATAAAATCGTGAAATCAAACGCCATCTGGCGATTCACCACAGTCGACGACCCTTATTCGTTGACAAGCAGGATCTTCCCGCGGAAGTCTCCCGCTTCGCCGAGTCGGTGTGCGTCCGCGACATCTTCGAAGGCGAACCGCTCGTCGACGTGGGGCTCAACGACGCCGTCGTCGACGAGCGACGCGATGTCGGCGAGTTCCTCACCGATGCGCGCCTGTCGATCGCCGAGCAGCACCGGCAGGATGACGAGCACGACGCCGAGTTCGAGCGAATTGGCGTGCAGCGCCGAGATGTCCTGGGTTGAACTCGACTCCGTCGTGACAACGGCGCCGAATGGTCGGACCGCCTCAAACGCCGTCTGAAGGTGGTCGTCGCCGACTGGGTCGAACACCACGTCGAAACCGTCGCCGTCGGCATACTCTTTGACGTACGCCTCGATGTCAGTCGCCGTGTAGTCGACGGTGTGGTCCGCGCCGAGTTTCTCGGCGAAGTCGCGCTTCTCCCCGGTCGAGCCCGTCGCCGTCACATCCGCGCCGAACCATCTACCGAGCTGGACGCCGATGTGGCCGACGCCGCCGCTGGCGCCGTAAATGAGCAGGTCGTCGTCGATGCCGACCGTCGCTTTGTCGGTGAGCAGTTCCCACGCGGTGAGTGCGACGACTGGGAGCGACGCGGCGTCCTCGAGCGGGATCGACTCCGGCGCACGAGCGAACGTGCCGGCGTGCCCAACGACGTAGTCGGCAAGCGCACCCTGCCGCCCCGCACCGCCGGGCATCCCGTACACCTCGTCGCCCGGCTCGAACTGTTCGACGTCTTCACCGACGGAGTCGACGACGCCGGAGACGTCGCAGTGGAGTGTCGCGGGGAACTCGGGCGTGAAGTCGGGGATCTCACCCTGGCGGATCTTGTAGTCGACGGGATTGAGGCTGGAGGCGGCAACGTCGACCCGGAGTTCGTCGGCAGCTGGCTCGGGGACCTCGCGGGTCGTTCGTTCGAAGACGTCGGGGTCGCCGTACGATTCGATCACGAACGCGGTCATCTCGGTGGCCATGTCGTAACGGCGGGCCGCTGGAGGGGAATAGCCGTCGGTCGTCGGACCAAGCGCACCCTCTCAGCCTACGGTGAATTTCGTGAGCTTGCCTTGATGTGTGTGGTTCACAACATCAAGAGATCTCTGAACCCGTGAAGTCACGCTACGGCTAGCGATTTACCACTGCTTTTTTCCATTATTTCCAGTACACACCCCTCTATCGATGTGTTTGATTCGCCTGTATCATTTCACAACTTCTACTCATTCCAGTGACCCCCCTCCCCCATTTACCATTTTGCATTGTATCTCGTATACACCCCTCTATCGATGTGTATTAGCTGTCTGTTACCAGGACTCAATTGATGTTTGAGTTACTTATTTACGCTCAATCAATGCATTCCCATTGCACCTCGTATACACCCCTCTATCGATGTGTAAAACTCCGTTAGAGATGCTAAAACGAATATATTCGGCAGATGTGTATCAAGCGCTAATTTAACTTAGACAATTTTGTTGACTGGGACGGCCACCACGCCAACTGATTGCTCAATACCCACATCGATGTGTTCGCGAGAACCCGCGCTTGTCGACACCCCTCTATCGATGTGTAGCAGATTGGGGCTAGGAGTGGTCAGCTATCGGGATTGACTGGACCTTTATATTTTGACTTCACCGAGCTTCCTTCCCGCCACTGCCAGTAGTAGTATCGATTGTCGTTGATTTCTTTAATCGTGATCGTGGCCTTCGACGGAACATCGTCCGGAAGATCGTCAGGGCGCTCTTCATGCTCATCGTCATCTGACTGTTCCTCAACGCAGGTCTCGCGACCTTTGTCCGCTGCCAGTTCCCCGGCATAGCGTGCGACGTACCGAAGCTGGGATGGCGAGTAGCCGTTGAGTGTGTCGATAATCTCCTCAGGGAGATCTGCTGGCGGCGTCGGTGGCTTGTTTGACATCTGCGATCGCTCTCACGTTAACCAACAAACCACGTATTGTTTTAGAGTTGTTGGTTAAATAAATATCGTCCTGCCACGGGCTGAAAAGCACGAATATCATCGTGAAAAGACCGTACTGTTGGTTACGTCATTCCAACATTGGGCCGACGACGCGAACTAGAACTCTGCTCTGAGGATGGCACCGTCTTCGGATGACTGGTTTGCAAAATCACAAACAAATAATTTCTCACGCTGTTGACCGCTGCCAAACGTGACATCTGATGGAAAAACGAGTCCATCATCCTCATCAGCCACGGTTGTTGTGCTGCCGTCAGGTGAGACCTGAACTACCAGATTCTGGCTGTTTACTGCGACATAGATGCCTTCGTCTCGGGCGGTGATCCCATCTGCACCGAGGAGCGTTTCCCCCTCAGATAACACAGTCGGTTCGCCTGCCCCGCCATCTGCGGTAACGGGCACTTCGAGCAAGCGCCCTGTTTCTTCAGATGTTTGAGTCACCGCCACGTAGAGATTCCCCTCTGTATCGAGGGTAAGACCGTTCGCGCCAAACCCTTCCGTCGACAGCCGGTCGTCGTCAAGCCATGTTGATCGCGTGCCGTCCGTAGTGACTGAGTAGATGACACCACCTTGTGATTCGGTCACTAGTAGCCGGTCACGATCGGCGTCAAATAGAATATCGTTCGGGAAGCCGCTGATGCTCACAAGTTGGTCGGCCGCTCCATCAGCCGTTACGGACCAGACGCCAGCAGAATCATCTTGTGAGGCCACGGCGACGTAGGCGGTTCCATCGGGGGCTGTTTCGACACCGATCGCGCCGGGCAGGCTCGCGACTTGTTCAGTATCTGCAAGCGCCAGGTCTCTTGCCCCGAGTTGGTCACTCGTGACCCGCCGCAGTTCGCCCGCGGTAATCCCAAAGTATAATTCCTCATCTGGGCCGTACGCCAGATTTTCCGGGACCGGATCACCAGGGATCGATACCAGCGTCTCGACTGAACTCGGGGTAAGAGATTTAGTTGATGACGTTGGCTCTTCTGACGTTGGCTCTTCTGACGGTGGCGATTCAGAGTCGGGGTTAGATCCGCTACACCCCGCGACACCGATAACAGAGAGTGTCCCGACACCCGTTATAAACTCTCGTCTCGACGGCGGTGGCGGCACTTCGGACATGGTGGTCACTCAAGTCTATTGAGCGAATCCATTTAATCACAGACCAAAACAGAAGATATCCGTGGCGATCATATCTATAACGAGATTAGCCACGAATTGCTCCTAGACACTCCCAAAGCTGACGATTCTTCACCGGACTTTTTCAGCCGGTGTCTGTTACAGATTCGCTTCTTAAACGGTAGAGCTGGCCTTCATACCTGCTGTTTATGAGATTCATGTCGGGGTATCTAAGTACTGACAGCGACTGACAACTCTATGGAGGATGAGTATCTCCGTTTCGGTCCGGAGGCTCTTCGCATTGAGCTCCGACAACTTGCTGATGCTGGCCGTCCTGTCGGAGAGGTAGTCGAAGATTTGGAGACGCTCGCCACCGACATGGCGGCCGACGACCGCACATATCACGAGCGCGCGCGAGAGCTACTAGACCGGTGTGAACAGCTCCCCAGCGGCCATCGGACCGAACCTGATACGCTCGCGGCCATCCGCCAGGAGCGTCCCGACGGTCCACGTCGTTTTGAAGCTCTGTCGTCCCCCGGCCACGACGCACTTCGAGGTGCTTGGGCAGGTCGATGTGCTGGCATCCGACTGGGTAAGCCGGTCGAGACGTGGACCCGTGAAGAGGTACGCCGATTTTTAACGACCACCGATCAGTCGCTGGACAGCTATCTCCGGGCGGACGTCGCCGGGAGCGATGAGTTCGCAATGGATGCGACCGGTGGGTGGCACGACTGGGTAACGGGAATGCCCCGTGACGACGATTTGGATTTCACCGTCGTGGCTCTAGAGACGCTTCGATCTTGTGGGAAGGAGTTCAACACGACGGATCTTGCACAGGTTTGGCTAGAGAACCTCCCGGTCTGCAAGCTTCATACTGCCGAACGAGTTGCCTATCGAAATCTGCTCAATGCCGTCGATCCGCCTGCGACAGCTCGCCGCTGGAACCCTTATCGGGAACTTATTGGCGCACAGATTCGCGCTGATTGTTATGGCTACGTGACTCCCGGCGCCCCGGAACGGGCGGCAGAGCTCGCCTTTCGCGACGCTCGGCTCAGCCACGTCGCCAACGGCTGCTACGGTGCTATGTGGGTGGCGGCGATGCTCGCAGCTCTTCCGGCGGTTAAAAATCTTCAGGATGCTGTGGCTGTCGGGCTGACGGAAGTCCCCACCGACTCTCGGCTCGCGGCTGCTATCAACGATGTGCTCGGCTGGCGTAAGGCCGGGATCGGTTTTGAAGCAGCTATCGACCGCATCCACGCGACCTGGGATGATGCCGATTTTTATGAAGGGTATCACGTCGTCCCCAACGCGCAAGTGGTTGCCGCCGTGCTCGCCTGGGCGGGTTCCGATCCCGATCTCGGAACCGCGCTCGCACGGGCCGTTGGCGCCGGCTTTGATACCGACTGCAACGCCGGGACCATCGGCTCTGTCGTCGGATTCCACTTGGGCTTCGACGCGCTCCCCGATGAGTGGGTAGCTCCCATCGATGGCGCCCTCTCGACGGCACTCGCCGACCGTCCACGGCCTTGGTTGGAGGACCTTGTTACAGACACATTAGCCGTCGCCCGAGCGAGCTGATCTCAGCCCGCCAAAACCTACAAACCGTTCCCGTCCTAGGTCCCAATACCGATGAAAAAATATCTTCAATCGTGCGGTAAGCAGATACAAATTTCTCCCATGGTGGAAATCGAAGAGAATCAAATTGTTTGGCGGGGTGGTCGCTGATGGCCTCCTCTGGATACGCTGGCTCCTTCGTTGACCACATCCGCCAAGAGTTCACTACCCAGACGTGGACTCTCATCCCGGTCGGTGTCGCTTTGAGCGTCGTCGCCGCCTACATCGTCAACGTGGTCAAGGTGCCGTTTCTCTATCTTGACGCACTCGGCGTCCTGTTGGTCGCAATTCTAGCCGGTCCCTGGGCGGCCGCAATCACGGGGGTGTTTGTCAACGCCGTGGTGGGGTTCCTCGTGAATCCCACCTTCTGGGCGTATACTCCTCTCCAAGTCACATTTGGGCTTACCGCGGGATATATGGCTCGCCGGGGGTGGTTCCGGCGCTACTGGAGAGTCGTTGTCGTCGGCTTGGTTGTCGCAGCTATCTCTATCGTGCTGGGTGCGCCTATCACCGTTGTCGCCTTCGGCGGCGTGACTGGCACCGGAAGCGACGCGGTGACGACGTTCTTCCTAGCCACCGGGTCGAACATCTGGTCGGCAGTTGTCGGGCAAACACTCGTGGTTGAACCTACTGATAAGGTAACAACGGTACTGCTCGCGGCGCTCATCGCACGACGGATCCCTGATCGATACCGGCCTGAGACAGCTGCTACAGTTCTTGACCGGGATCGCTAACCACCCGAAGCGCCATGTCCGTCAGCATACGTAGCGGCACAAGCGTCCGTGCGTCCACAACTTCGGCGACCGTCCAATGAGTGGTGACCTCATCACCTACCGACCCAGCGACACGCCGATCCACCGGCTCCATCCACTAACAAAGTTTCTGCTGGTGGGCTGTTCTGTCCTCGGTGCATATCTTGCTCCTGTACCGGTGTTAGCGGCACTACTGGCTGCGGTCTTTACGGCTGCCATCGTTGCTGGGGTCGTCTCGGACGTCTGTTGGGCTGCAATCCCGATCCTCGCGCCGTTGGGTGCCGGCCTGCTAGTCGTTCACGGCCTTTTTACCCGAGCCGGCGGAACACCACTCATTCGGCTGGGTCCCGTAACCGTCTGGCGGGAGGGTGTCGTCCACGCTGTGACCTTCTTTGGAGTGCTTGCGGCGTTCGTGCTCGTGGGATTGGTTTTCGTCACGACGACCCACCCAAAGAAACTGATGGTCGGATTGACCAGCGTAGGGCTCCCGCGGAAGCTAGGGTACGTGTTTGTCGCCTCGCTCCAACTTGTTCCCGACCTCCAACGCCGGGCGCGGCGCATCGTCGACGCTCAACGCTCGCGTGGGCTCGACACCGGTGGGTCGGTCCGCAAACGGTTGCGGGCGTTAATCGCACTGCTGAGTCCGCTGTTGATTGGTGCGCTCATCTCTGCTCAGACCCGATCGCTGGCTCTTGAAGCCCGCGGGTTCTCGATTAACGGGCCACGAAGTTCGGTGTATGACCTGACCACTACGCCTGTCGACCACATACTACGTCTCGCCGGTCTCGGGTTTGTAGTTGCCTTGGTCGGGTGGAGGCTGACGTGACCTACATTACAATCAACGGGGTGACATACGGCTATCCCAGCAGCGACGGGCCAGCGCTCCAACAGATCTCCTGTTCTCTTGAGAAGGGCTCGTTACTGGGTGTCTCCGGTCCTGCTGACGCAGGCAAGACCACGTTCTGTCGTCTGCTCTCGGGGTTCGTGCCCCATTTTTTTGGAGGTGATTACGAGGGGTCGGTGTCGGTCGCCGGCGTTGATGTTGCCGCAGCCAGTGTCGCCGAGCTAAGTGAGACCGTTGGCTACGTTTTCGAGAACCCCGCCGATCAGCTGACCGGGGCCGCAACCAACGTCCTTGAGGAAGTCGTCTTCGGACTTGAACAGCGTGGTGTCCCGGCAGACCGCCTTGAGGAGTGCGCTCGAACGGAACTTGAGCGGGTTGGTGTTGGTCATCTTGCGGCGCGGGACCCGTCCACGCTTTCGGGGGGTCAACTCCAGCGAGTCGCGATTGCCAGCGTGCTTGCGCTTGATCCGGAGATATTAGTGCTCGATGAGCCGACCTCACAGCTTGACCCCGAGGGAACCGAGGCTATCTTCGATGTCGTCGCCCACCTCCACGATGAGGGATACACCGTCATCGTAGTGAGCCAGGATCTCCAGCGGCTGGCACCCCGTGCCGACCGCCTGTTCATTTTTGACGACGGGTGTCTTCTCTGGGACGGCTCGCCCGCGTCGGTGCTCCATGATACTACCCTTGACGACCGACTCCGGATCCCCCCGACTGTCCGCATCGGCCGTGGTCTCCGAGACCGCGGACTGGTCCCCAGAGACCGCCCTCTTCCGCTGACTGTCGAAGCGGCTGTCGAGGAGATTCAGAGTAGCAGCGATTCGTCGCACGCTATGGCCGTCGAAAACTCCTGGACAGAAAATGTGTCAGGAGACACCATCGCTTCGACCACCGCCGAGGACTGTTCCCTCCATGCGGGGGCTACTACTGGTTCTGGTGACTCCTCACAGGTCCAACTTGAAGAAGTCGAGCACGTCTATGGCGGTGGAATCAACGCACTCTCGGATATTACGCTTTCAATGGATGCGGGCTGTGTGGCGGTGCTTGGCCACAATGGCGCCGGTAAGACGACGCTTGCGAAACACCTCAACGGCCTCCTGAAACCGACATCAGGATGCGTTTTCATCAACGGGACCGACACTCGGAAGGCACGTGTCGCCGACCTTGCAGCCGAGGTCGGATTGGCATTCCAGGACCCTGACGACCAGCTATTCCGGTCTACGGTTGCCGAAGAAATTCGTTTTGGTCCAGAGAACCTCGATCGCAACGATGTCGAGGGACGAGTGACGGCGGCGCTTGACCAGCTAAATCTGACGCCCTTCCGTGAGACTGACACCTACGAACTCGGCCGTCAGGTGCGAAAGCGCGTTGCCGTTGCGAGTGTGTTAGCGATGAATACGCCGGTTGTGGTCTTGGACGAACCGACCGAGGGACAGGATGCTGCCGGCGTCCGAGCTGTTGGCAGAGCAGTCGAGCGCCTTGTCGCCAGAGACCGACTTGTAGTGTGTGTAACCCACGATGTGGAGTTTGCTAAGACCCACGCTGACCGGGCTATCGCGCTCGCTGACGGCACGATAGTCGCCGATGGCCCCCCAAGAGCGGTGTTTGGCGATAGCGACGTGATGGCCCGAACTGGCCTCCAAGCGCCGATCGTGACCCAGGTTGGGCGTACTTTTGGCTTAGAAGGGATTCTTGATGTACGGTCCCTACTGGCTAAGCTTGATTAGCAGCATGTTTTTGATCTTCCTGGCATCCAATTGATCTTTCGGCAGAAATCGTAATTGGGACCAGGTTTAAACCCACCTGTTGAGGAAGGTTCAATGACATGCGCGAACTGTTCGCGATGTGGCGTGACACGCGGATGATACTGCTCGTCGCGGTGGTTGCAGCAATATACGCCGCGGTCCTGCTCCCGTTCAAACTATTCACGGTTATTCCAGGCATCACGAGTATCCGACCAGCGAATGTATTTCCGGTTATTTTCGGTATTATGTTCGGACCGGCAGCGGCTTGGGGTGCGGCCATCGGGAACCTCATAGGCGATGTCTTCGGTGGCACGCTTGGACCGGGGAGTGCCTTCGGCTTCCTTGGGAACTTCTTTTTCGGCCTTGTAGGCTACAAGCTGTGGGGCAACCTTGGCCCGCTATCCAGCGGCGAGGAGCCGAATATGCGCTCGGTCAAGCAGGTCGTTGAATACGTCATCATTGCCGTTGCCGCCTCGGCAGCGTGTGCGGTCATCATCGCTTGGGGCGTCGATCTGCTCGGGCTAGTGCCCTTCACCGTCCTCGGTCCGACTATCATGATCAACAACACCCTCGCCGCCGCGGTACTCGGTCCGCCGCTGCTTTACCTGACCTACCCACGCATCAAGGACATGGGACTGCTGTACCCCGACGTGATGCGCGAGGAAGACTTAGAGGAAACAAGCTTCTCACAGCCGGTCGTCGCTGCTCTGGGCATGCTCGTGGTCTCGCCGACATGGCTGGTGCTGGGCATCTACGTCTTCTCGCCGCAGTCGACCATGCAGATGGCGCTGGGCGGCGTCGGCCTCCTGTTGCTCGTTGTCTTCGTCGTCATTGGCAACCAGGGACTGCCAGCTCAGTTGAAAGGTGCCAATATCAGATAATCGAGTCGAAACGCCGAAACCATCTGCCCCACCAAGTTCATCCTGAATGGATACCTCCCATTCTGACGGCGGCATTGTCGCCCGTCTTAGAGATGTCATCTTCTCGTATGACAAACAAGACGACACTAGTGCCGTCGGCGACGAACATGTCGACCCTGACGCCCGAGAGGGGTTCGTCCTGCGTGGAGTTGATCTCGACGTGCCCGACGAGTCGTTCACGGTCGTCATGGGCGCGAGCGGCGGGGGTAAGTCGACGTTGCTTCGCACGTTTAACGGCATCATTCCCGATTTTATCGACGGTACGTTCGACGGAGACATACGCGTCCTCGACCGAGATCCGACCACCAGTCGCGTCAGCGCGATGGCCCGCGATGTGGGGATGGTCATCCAGGATTACGAGTCACAGCTGTTCGGCACGAGCGTCGAAACAGAAGTCGCGTTCGGACCGGAGAACCTCGCGGTGCCGCCTGAGAAGATTGGCCCACGAATCGACGACTCGCTGTCGGTCGCCGGGCTCGGTGACCTTGGTCGCACACGGGAACCGGACTCGCTCTCGGGAGGCCAGAAACAGCGGCTTGTGTTCGCCGGCGTTCTCGCCATGCACCCAGACCTGCTCATGCTGGATGAGCCGACGAGCGATCTCGACCCGGCCGGGAGCCGCGATGTACTTTCGGTTGTGAGCCGGCTGGCCGAAGCGGCGGCAACAGAGGCTTCGGTTGGCGATTGGGATGGTCCCGATAGCATCGTCCTCGTCACGCACAAAATCGAAGAGGCCCTGCTGGCTGACCACGCGATTCTCCTCAAAGGCGGCCGAGCAGCCCACGCCGGGCCGGCCGAGGAAGTGTTCCGGAATGTTGAGGCGCTGCGGGAATCCCGGGTCGCTGTCCCGCCGCTGGTCGAGGCCTTTGAGCGCCTCGGCTTTGCGGATGAAGACCTGCCGCTGGCCGTCGACAGTGCTGTCGAGATCGTCAATAATGCGAACCTGACTTGGACGCCCCCCGGAAAGCGTGACGGCTACAGTCCCAGTGTGCCTGCGGGCACCGCCACCGACCTCGGAAATCCGCTGTTCGAACTGGAGGATATCACACACGAGTATGACGCCGATGGGGAGACGATCCGGGCTGTCGACGGTGTGGATCTCACAATCAAGGAGGGTGAGGCCCTCGCCATTGTCGGCCACAACGGGAGCGGTAAGACCACCCTCGCAAAGCATCTCAATGGCCTGCTGGACCCAGACGAGGGAGTGGCCCGCTGGAATGGGCGAGACATCCGCGAGCTAGGCATGTCAGAGGTCGGCCGCAGTGTCGGCTACGTCTTCCAGAACCCGGATCATCAAATATTCGCTGCGACGGTCAGGGAGGAAGTCGCCTTCGGCCCTGAGAACTTCGAGCTAACGGGCGAGGAACTCGACCGCCGTGTTGCTAGGGCCATCGAGACGGTTGAACTCGATGGGCTGGAGGACGCGGATCCGTTCACCCTCTCGAAGGGCCAACGCCAGCGGGTCGCGCTGGCCTCGGTGTTGGCCACCGATCCGGACGCCATCGTCTTCGACGAACCGACGACAGGTCTAGACGCTGAACAGCAGGCGACGTTCATGGATCTTGTGGCCGACCTCAACCGCGAGGAAGGTGTCACAGTCGTCATGGTCACCCACAGCATGTCGACGGTAGCGACATATGCGCCGCGGACCGTCGTGATGAGCGACGGTCGGAAGGTTGCGGATGAACCGACCCGCGAACTGTTCGCCGACGAGGATTCCTTGGCCGAGTGGGACCTCCGGCCACCTCAGCCGGTGGCACTCTCGAACCGGCTGGCCGCCGAAGCAGGACAGACTGACGCGCTCCCGGCACTGTCGGTCGATGAACTGGTTGCAGGGCTGGCCGATGAACCGATAACAACGACCGGTTCGGGAGGTGGATCGACGTGAGCGCTGCATCCTCGCTATACGTCCACGGCGACTCCGTGTTCCACCGCCTCGCGCCGCGGGCCAAAATCGCCCTCGTGGCGGGTCTTTTCGCCGTCGCCCTCGTATTTGATCATCCTGCGTTCGTCGTTGTTCCACTGGTCGTGGCGTTCGGGACGCTCGTCGCGTTAGGTGGGTGGAGCAACTTCCGGCGCGTACGGTTCATCGTCGTTGCCGTCTTTGTAGTCGGTCTTGTCGTCTGGCCGCTGTTCACCCCTGCAGGTGGACCCATCTGGCTCTCGACACCTGTGGTTGAGTTGACCCGCAACGAGTTCCTCGTCGCACTCGGGCGGAGCATGCGCTTTGCCTCGTTCATCATTACCGGTCTGCTGTTCGTGACGGCCACCTCCAACGAGGAGCTGGTCGCCGGCCTCCGTAGTTTGGGCGTTCCGTTCGCCTTCTGTTTCGCTGTCGGGACGGCCCTGCGGTTGTTCCCGACCCTGCTCGGTGCGACCGGGACGGTTCGGCAAGCTCAGGAGGCACGCGGCCACGACCTGCGCTCGGGATCGCCACTCCAACGCATCCGTAACTACATCCCCCTGCTCATTCCCGTATTCATGACCGCTATCCGGAACGTCCAGACACAGGCGATGGCGCTTGAGGCTCGCGGATTCGACACCCAAGCGGAGCGCACCTTTTACGGTCGGCAATCGCTGGCTGGAAGCGACTGGGTCGCGGTCGGTGTTGGCAGCCTCATGCTCATCGGCTCGGTCCTCGTGCGGTACGTGTTGGGCATGGGGACCGTCTGAGGGAGTGCCCAGTCAGAAACTGCTGTCCGGATGCTCCCACTCTTTCCCGTACGCCTGCTGGCTCTCGGTCATCTCGTCAATGCTGACTCCGAGAGTCTCCAACTTCCGCTCAGCGACCGCGCGGTCCAACCGGTCTGGGATGTTGTATAGACCTGGCGTCAGGCCATCACCGTCGCCGGCGAGCATGTCGTGGGCCGCGATGAACATCATGGCATGGGTGGTATCGATGACCTCTGCCGGGTGACCCTGACTGTACGGTCCGGTGAGGTTGACTAGCCGACCGTCTGCCAGCAGGTTTAACCGGCGACCGTCGTGCGTGTGATATTGGGTGACACCCTCCTTCGGCGTGGTTACATCCACGGCCATTGCTTCGAGCTCGTCGAGAGCGATCTCCACGTCGAAGTGTCCAGAGTTTGCTAGTGTTGCGCCGTCCTGCATGGCCTCAAAGTGTTCTTCACGAATCACCTCGCGGTTGCCTGTCGCGGTAATGAATAGGTCGCCCACCTCGGCTGCCTCGGTCATCGACATGACGCGGTGGCCGTCCATGTGAGCTTGAAGCGCTTTCCGCGGATCGACTTCGGTGACGATTGTCTGCGCACCCATTCCCCGAGCCTTCCGGGCGATGCCACGGCCACAGTAGCCGTAGCCACAGATCACTACGTCTTTACCCGAGATGATGGCGTTGGTTGTGATAGCGATGTTCGTGAGCGAGGATTCGCCTGTTCCGTGGACGTTGTCGAAGAAATGCTTCATCGGCGTGTCGTTAACGCCGTAGACTGGGAACTCAAGGACGCCCTCATCTTCCATCGCCTCAAGACGGGTGATGCCGGCAGTGGTCTGCTCGCCACCGCCGATCACGTCGGCGGCCACGTCGGGGTGGTCAGCGTGAACCTTGGCGATGAGCTCACAACCGTCGTCGAGGATGAAGTCAGGATCGTGTTCGAGCAGGTCATGCTGTGCTGCGTCGAACTCCTCGTCGGTCATCCCCTCCCACGCGAAGGCCGTGATACCGTCGCGAGCGTCGAGTTCCTCGACGACCGGGCCGTGAGTACTCTGTGGTTCACTCGGAGTGAAGAGCACCTCCGCGCCGGCAGCCCGGAGCGTCTCGATAGCGACGCCTGACT
This sequence comes from Halorubrum sp. SD626R, assembly GCF_001261915.1. Classification (GTDB taxonomy): domain Archaea; phylum Halobacteriota; class Halobacteria; order Halobacteriales; family Haloferacaceae; genus Halorubrum. The sequence continues at coordinate 13,144 of NZ_CVRT01000060.1, read as the reverse complement.
TCGGTTCGAGGTGGGAGGCGAACGCCACGGTGTGGTTCTCTAGGGGTCGTGTCTCACCGTACTCGTCCTGAAACGACCGGAGGATGGGGGTGTGCTCGCGTGCCCAGGTTAGCGGATCGTCGGCGTCGGATGGTTTGGGCGTCATCCTGACAAAGTACTCACTGTTTCGGATTAAGCACTCCGGAACATGTTAGTTGTGGATTAAGTTAGGTTGAGGATACACCAATAGAATTGTCCCACCTTCTGCGGGATTCAGTTCCTGCGAACCCGGCGAAAGGGTGCCGACAGAAGCTCGATTAGCGGCTTGACAGTCAACTCCTTGGGGAAATTGATATTACTAAGTGGCTGTTTTGTGATCATTTATTTTATTCTGTCGGTGAGTATGATTATTTATCAGCGTGTATCCCCTGTTATCGTCTAACTATAATGCAAGCCGGACTCCGAATCGGCATTATTCAATTCAATCCGGTAGTCGGAGATATGAGCGGTAACGCCGAGCGGATCGCCGACGCGTACGCTTCGCTTATCGGGGATAATCCGGATCTCATCGTCGCCCCGGAGCTCTCGGTGATCGGGTATCCACCTCGAGACTTATTGCACCGATCGCCCATTCTTGACGCGCAAGAGGCGGTGCTCGATGAACTTGCATCGAAAACTACGGACGGTCCACCGCTCGTCGTGGGGGCGACAATCAGAACTGAACGCGACACGGGTCCACCGATCCACAACGCCGCAGTCGTGTTACGCGACGGAGAGTGGAGTGATCTGTACCACAAACGGTTGCTCCCGACGTACGACGTCTTCGATGAACACAGGTACTTCCAGCCGGGTAAAGAACCGCTAGTAGTGGATGTTGCTGGTACCGCCGTCGGCGTGACAATTTGTGAGGACGCGTGGGATGATACTGTCGTCACCGGCGCCCGCCGTCATGATCAAACACCACTACGAGACACGGCCGCAAGCGGCGCAGAGATCATCCTGACGCTGTCGGCAAGCCCCTTCAGTCTTAATAAGCCGGCCCGACGTGAACGTCGATTCCGCGCTCACGCGGAGCGGACTGACTGCCCGGTCGTGTTTGTCAATCAGGTCGGCGGCAACGACGAGCTAATATTTGATGGACACTCATTCGTCGCAGATGCCGAGGGGATACGGAGCCAGCTCGTGGGGTTTGAGAGCGACAGGGCTGTAGTGGATGTTCCACTAGATGAAGATGCGGACGTCCACGATTCGAAAGACGGGACTGACGCCACTCATGCCCGGCAAGCGCTCACGCTTGGACTGCGCGATTATTTCGCAAAGACGGGCTTCGATGAGGCAGTCGTCGGGTTGTCCGGCGGGATCGATTCGTCCGTAGCCGCCGCGCTCGGGGTAGACGCGCTCGGAGCAGAGGCTGTCTACGGGATTTCACTCCCGAGTGAGATCACAAGCCGGCAAAGCGTCGCAGACGCCCGCGCCGTCGCGACGAATTTAGGAATCGAATTCGATATAATCCATATCGGACCCGCAGTAGAGACAATCGCTAACGCGCTTGCGACGAACGAAGCGCCGCTCGCCGGTGTCGCAGCTGAAAACGTCCAAGCGCGGATCCGGGGAAGTATACTCATGGGAATCGCGAATCAGCGCGACGCGCTCGTGTTTACCCCTGATAACAAAAGCGAAGCCGCAGTCGGCTACTGTACGCTGTACGGCGACACTGTAGGCGCGCTCGCCCCACTCGGCGACTGTTACAAACGACTAGTGTACGAGCTCGCTGACGTGTTTAATGACGCGCTTGCCCCCTCCTCCGGATCCTCGCCGGTTATTCCGAGGTCGGTGATCGAGAAGCCACCGAGTGCCGAACTGCGTGCCGGACAGGCCGACGAGGAGGAGATTCCGGCCTACGAGGTTCTCGACCCCATCTTGGAACAGTATATTGAGCGGGGCAGAACCCCGAATGCGATTCGACAGGGGTACCCCGACCACGTAGTTGACGATGCGCTCAAACGGATGACTCACGCCGAGTTCAAACGCCGACAGACGCCGCCGCCCCTCCGTATCACCCAGAAAGCCCTCGGACGCGGGTGGAACTATCCTGTCGCCGCAGTATACGACCACGTCTTCGACGATGGGTAATATCTCTCACCGACGGCGGTACTGCAGAGACTTCGACGGCTTCCGGTACCTCAGTCGGTTCCACTGCTACCCATGTACATTAGCTGCGCAGTGAGATCCGTCGCAGAGAGCATCCCGACAATTCCGTTGTCGTCCTCAGAGACGGGCAAATGTTGGACGTCTTCCCGAATCATTTTGACTGCAGCGTCGTGAAGCGTAGCCGTCGAAGAAATAGTGAGGATCTCCTCTGTCATGTAGTCCGCGACGGTCCCGGTGTGGAGAGGCTGGTCTGTCGAGACAACGGTCACGAGGTCAGTACTCGTCAAAACTCCTGTAAGCTGACCCTCGCCGTCCAGCACGATTAGAGAACCGATACCATCGTCTAGTAGGGTGTTTGCAGCTTCAGCAATATCCGTCCCCGGTGTCGTAGTCACGAGAGTAGTGCTCATGAGTTTTTCAACCGGAGTGTTATCTACGTCCATATCCAGTTGAAAGTACTACCAATGTATACGAATTACGGTCAGTTTCCCGCAGATGATGTACTTCTAGCGATAGAAAAACTATTTACAACATAAACTGGGTAATAGTTTGTCATCGTAGCATATTCTGGTCGACGGAACCCAGATTGTATTCAGATGCTATTACATAGATCAGAGGCTCTGTTGAAAACCTTAGGAGCTGAACGGATAGGCGTGCGAGATACAAAGCATTGATCGAGTATGGACGGTCGATTCAATAGCTTCTAGCCACTATACTAGTTACCGATTCGGTTCACCCCATGTCGTATCTTGATCACCTCGTCTCCGATCTTCCGACGCCCGACCCTAGGTACGCCCCCGAAGAAGTCGTCCGGCTACAACTTGAGGCGTTTGCTAACAACGATGATCCGGTCGAGAACGCCGATATCAAGACCGCGTACAACTTCGCATCGCCGGCAAATCGTCGGGCAACCGGTCCACTCAACCGGTTCGTCAAAATGGTCGAAAGCCCTCGGTATGTGCCGATGATTGACCATGTTGAAGCTCAGACTGGGGCAGTTAAGCAAACTGGAGACCGAGCCCAACAACAGGTTACTCTCACCGGCCCTAAGAGCTAGACAGTCACCTACCAGTTTGAGCTCTCGGTTTGTAGCGAGGAGCCATTCGAGGAATGCTGGCTGACCGACAGCGTTCTTGATTGAAATCAATTACAAGCTAAGCCCTCACGGGTGTATCAACACGGCTCCGAAAACACATCATTAGATGATTTCAACAGAGCCGAGAAAATCAACTTATATGGCTCTGTTGAAGCCCTATTCTGTGGGCATTTTCTCACCTGAAACAGCCGTCGCTGAAAGGTCGTGTCACTGACTGAACTTTTTTCAATAACAGCTATGAGTCAGAACTATGGAACGCAAGCGGATATCGTCCGGAACCGAATGGGAGTCGAAAGTCGGATACTCTCGGGCCGTTCAAGCGAGCTCTCAAGTACACGTGTCTGGGACGACAGCGACTGACGACGACGGTGATATAGTCGGCAAGGGCGACGCGTACGAACAGATGAAAAAAGCACTCCAGAACGTCAAAGAGGCCCTTCAGAAGACAGACGCATCAATTGAGGACGTGGTCAGAACTCGAATATTTGTCACCGATATAGATGAGTGGGAGGCAATCGGTGAGGCTCATAGTGAAGTGTTTCGTGATGTTCGCCCAGCTACCAGCATGGTGGAGGTGGATCGCCTCATCGGTCCGGAGTTGCTCGTCGAAATTGAGGCGATTGCGACTATCCCAGAGTAAGCTCCCCCCTATACTGACCGATTCGTGAGTCACCTGTACTGACCGTGATTGGGTCAAAATATATTACTTGCGAAGGATTTCAACAGAGCCACTGACATTCTACGAAACTTGTGGCAATCGTGCGCGTCCCTCCATGGTTATGCAGATTCCGGCTGTGTCCGGTATTGCTTTAGCGTTTACAGCTATGTGGGTCGAACTCTCATTTTCGTTCGTGAACGAACCACAGGAGAAGCCGAGTGCGACGGACACGACCGATTCGACGGAGAGCAGCGGCGACGTTCACGCCGAGCAGTTCGGAGTGAAACGAATTCGTGAGGCGTACCGCCGCGGGATGTACGACGGGGAAACACCCGACTTCCCGACCACGTACGAGGAGCTCCGTGAGGCCGCCTTCGAACGGATGTCGGCGGACGCGAAGGCGTACGTCCACGGCGGTGCGGGCACCGAAGAGACGTTCGAGCGCAACAAGGACTTCTCGCGGTGGCGGATCATCCCGCGGATGCTACGCGGAGTGGCTGACCGCGACCTCTCGGTCAACGTGCTTGGAGCCGAACACGACTACCCGCTGATGATCACGCCCCTTGGCGTGCAGACGCTGCTCCATGAGGAGGGCGAGACTGCGACGGCCCGCGCATGTGAGGACATGAACGTACCGTTCGTGCTGTCGTCGCTGTCGTCTACCCCGCTGGAGGAGGTTGCAGAGACGCTGGGAGACACCCCGAAGTGGTTCCAGTTCTACTGGTCGTCGGACCGCGACGTCGCCGCGTCGTTCCTCGACCGCGTCGAGGATGCTGATTACGATGCGGTCGTCATCACGGTCGACGCACCGACGCTCGGCTGGCGCGAGCGCCTCCTCGAGCGCGGGTATTATCCCTTCTTAGAAGGGGAGGGGATGGCGAACTACTTCTCGGATCCCGCGTTCCGCGCGTCGCTTGACGCCCCACCCGAAGAGGACAAGCAGGCGGCAGTCGATCACTTCCTCGAAGTGTTTGGTGACGCATCCCTCACCTGGGACGATCTCGAATTCGTCTTCGACCGGACCGACCTCCCGGTCGTGATCAAGGGTGTGCTCCACCCCGAGGACGCCAAAAAGGCAGTCGAAGCCGGTGCCGATGGTGTCCAAGTGTCAACCCACGGCGGCCGACAGGTCGACGGCTCGATCTCGGCGGTTGAGGCGCTGCCAGCGATCGCCGACGCCGTGGGTGATGAAGCGGACGTGTTGTTCGACTCGGGCGTCCGGCGCGGCGAACACGTGTTCAAGGCCATGGCGTTGGGCGCTGATGCGGTCATGCTCGGACGGCCATTCGCGTACGGACTCGCTCACTCCGGCGAGGATGGCGTGCGGAACGTCTTGGAAAACACGCTCTCACAGTTCGACCTTACGATGGGGCTGGCCGGCACCGACGAGGCGAGCGCGATCGACCGCGAGGCGATCCGCGACGAACGGACGCTGTAGCCCGCGCCGCGCGTCAGTCATTTCCTTGACACCCACCTCGGGTTGAAGCGCGGGGGTTCCCACGGCACCGCACCGCTGGGTTGGAATATTGGGGTTTACGACGTAATAATTGACACTCGTCGGATTTCGTTGCCTGCGATCAGAGCCGACCGTCGTCTACGGCGTCGACGAGCGATGACCGGGCGGCGTGCCAGTCGATATTCCGCGAGAACGCGACGTCCGTCCGTGAAGACTGAACACGAGGCCGAAAGCTGCGTCCCGTACACTCATGTACATGGCATGCTAACAAATGTGTATGAGACTATCAGAAACACGAGACTTGTTCGCACGAGAACTCACTTTTCCCGTGTCGCACGAAGCGGTGATCGAGACAATTGGTGAGACTGAACTTGAGGCCCCGACAGGGCAAAACGAGACGATCGGAGAGGTCCTCAGCCGCTGTGAAACAGAGGAGTTCAGGTCACCCGACGATTTGTACGGATCCCTAATGACGTTCGTCAGCGACGGATTCATTGGTCGAAAATACTACGACGACCGTGGCGGGTCGACAGACTCCGAAGATATGGGGGAGGTGCAGTTCTGATGGCTGTCACGCTCGTCTCTGGCGTCACCGGCGTCGGGCTCACGAGTATTTGCCAGCGGGTCCGTCGGCAGCTTGACGACGACTACCTGTTGCTCAACTTCGGCGACGTAATGCTCGAGCAGGCGATGACGCAAGACATTGCGGTGGACCGAGACGGACTGTCTTCACTGTCGTACAGACGGACTCAGCGGTTACAGCGTCGAGCGGGCGAGTACGTCGCTGACCAAGCTGAGGAAAAAAACATTTTGCTCTCGACGCATCTCGCCGTCAATATCGACGCAGGCTACATTCACGGTCTCCCCGAGGGGGTCCTCCGTGATGTCGCTCCGTCGACGTTCGTTCTTGTTGAAGCGGCTCCAGACACGATCATCGAGCGCAGGGACGACAGCGATCGCGACGCACACCAGGCCACCGAACGGGAGATCGAGTTCGAGCAAGATCTCAACCGGACGGCAGCACTTGAGTACGCTCGCCGGCAGAATGCACCGATCCAGTTCGTCGAAAACGAGGGGAGCGTAACCGAGGCCGTCGACCAGGTCGTCTCCACACTCAACGCTGCGCCCAAGTAGCCGCCGCGGGTGCCGACTAATCTCGCCTCAGGCTCGGCCGGCCGACGGATTGAAACGCCGTCTTAAGTGCTGTGTTGAATATATTCTGAGTCACGGTTACAGCGGCTCACACAGTGGTTCTATGTTAGTGATGGAGAACATCAAGACGATTTCACGGAACTGCCGATACCAGCCCAGCGCTCGCACGGCGTCGCCGAGCGAGCGCTTCGTTGTCGAGTACGATGTTTCGGCCATCCACCGCTGAGAGTAGCCGTTTGCTCGGTTGAGCGCGTTGTTCGCTGCTGCGTTCGCTGACGACCCGCGGTAACGCACAAGCTACTCCACGTCATATGCGGCGATTTCGTACTCGGTATGCCAGTCTTGGAAGCCGTTGTCGGCGGCGACGGACCGCAGGTCGTCCGCATTTCGGCGGACGACCTGCGGTCCGGTTTTCGTATCATGCTTCCATCGAGCTGCGATGTGAACATCAAGAACAGCAAGCGGGTCCACATCAGTCAATGTCGTCACTTTTAGAGTCTTTATTATCCGTCCTGCCCGCTGGCGGAAGTACGCCGACGCACGTCGGCGGTCGAAGAACGTGCTGTCGAGAGCGGCGTGGCCAGACTGCGGGTGCTGCTGCGCGGGAACGCGCAGCAGCGCCCGCCACGCCCACATTTTCAGCCGATCAAATGACTTGTAGAGCGTACTATAGTCAGGCAGATCGTCCCGATTTAACTCGAGTACGTCACGAATCTCGGCCATGTACTCCAGCCGATTCGGCGTTTCGCGGTAGCTGTGGTCTTCTTCGAGCCGAAAGCAGTGTAGAACGACGTGTTTCCAGCGGGCGAGCCCGCCGCTGGTGGGCTCGCCCGCGTGCTTCCCCAACGCTTGTTTGACTAGGTGCCGACACTGCTCAACGACGTCAAGGAGATCGACTTCCATGGACAGAATCGATTTCCTCGGCTTCGTCCTTCCACTCCGTGATATAAGCAGATTAGATCGCTATTCAACACGGCAATTTCGATGTGGCCTCAATCCCACTAAGCAACGGCTACAGCTGGATCCACTGACTGGTGATTCTATTCTCAGGTAGGGATTATTGCGTCATGTCCCAGAGGAGGGCGACATCGGTGACACCAAGGACAGCCCCAGCCAGCACCCAAGCATCGACTAACGATGTGAGGTCAAAGATCGGGCCGGAAGTTGCAAGCTCGAAGGCCGACGCCCAGCTCGCCACCTCAAACAAGACTACTCCAATGATGACACAAAGGGCAGTCGCACCAGCAGCGACAAGAAGTTTGTTCTCACTCATCTTTGACACTCTAGCGACACCCAGCTACCGTCCATCATACCACGGGGTCGCGCCGAACGCCTCAGCGTAGCAGTCCGGGTGACAGGGCTCCTTTCGGTTGTCAGGCCACGCCTGATCGAGGGGAACCTGTTCTCCGCACAGTCCACACTCGACACTGTGGCCGGCCTGATGGGCGTCCGGCGAGAGGTTCTTCGTCTCGACGTAGAGCTCGTGCTGCGCCCACGGAGTGAGACGGACAGCGACGCGCTCGGCAGCTGCCGAATCTCCGTCCGGCGTCGCGGCCGAGAGCGTGAGTACCCAGTCGTCGCCCGGCTCGCCGTCGGTCGCAAGGCCGAGAGCGATCGTCGACGCCAGTTCGTCGTCGACGTAGAACCAGTCGGCATCCCGATCGATGTGGTAGTGGCCGTCGGGGCGAGGGTCTTCAGGGTCGACGTCGTCGGACACGGTGTTTCAGCGCTCAGGCGTTCGCCCTCCGTTCTCGTCCCGACGGCGGCGTGAGCGGGAGGTCCGCGTCGATCTCGTCGTACCATACGACGGGGCGCTTCGCGCTGCCGTTCTCTTCGAGCTCGAGAAGGCCGTAGTCGGCCAGCTCGTTCACGTTGTCGAGAACCTCCGGTGGGTTCCGGTCAACAAGGCGAGCGAGTTCACGGATGCTCTCTGGTTCGTGTGCAACGATTGCTTCGAGGAGTTCGAGATTGGTCGACCGAAAGACGCGGCCGAACGTCTCGAGGTCCTCGATCGACACCATTGGCTCACCGGGTTCGACATCGTCGCCGGCGTCGATTGCTTCGAGCCGTTCTTCGAGACCGCTGCGATCTGCGGACTTGATCTGGACGTGGAGTGTTCGGGTCATGATGGGGTGGGTTGGGCTGGGGTTGCGATGATGCGTCGGTCAGCGTGCTCGTCACCAGTCAGTTCGTTTCTTTGGGGGGAGTGCCGCCCGCCACGCGCGGAAGATCTCGGCGAGCCTTGGGTAGTCGATCTCGAACGTCTCTGAGCCCATGTGGAGCTCGTGGACGCCGTGGTGATCGTCGAACCGGATGATGGGGTCTTCTGCGCCGGCTTCACCGTAGTGGTAGGCGTACTTGACACCCTCCTCGAACTTCTCCGAGGTCAGGACTGAGAGCACACGCACTCGGGCGACGGTCCCATCGGCGTAGGCTTCGATCTCATCTTCGAGTACGGTGACATCATCGCTCATCCACAGCTGTGTCGAGGGAGACTATGTCGATAAGTGTCAGGGTAAAAACTAACACAAGAAAGAGATTCAAAGCCCTACCCGACGCTAGCATGGTCTCGGACGAGAGGCTCACAGAGTTGCTTGCCAACTCTGACAGCTTCTGAAGAGATCGAGCGGGATGCCAGTGAGTTCGAGATTGCGCCGCTTGAAGAGGTAACCGTTGTCAACATCGATGAGAGAAAAATACTGTTACTGTTGGAATCTTATCACACTGCCATCCTAAAACCAGTAGTATTTCAAAAATCGAATACGTAAGAGGGGATATGTACGACCTCACAGGCTTTCAGCGAGACCTGCTGTATGTAATCTCCGGTCTTGATGACCCCCACGGTCTCGCAATCAAAGATGAACTCGAAGATTACTATGAAAAAGAGATCCATCACGGGCGTCTTTATCCGAATCTCGACACGCTCGTTGAGAAAGGTCTCGTTGAAAAGAGTCAGCGCGATCGACGGACTAACGAGTACACAACTACTCGCCGCAGCACGAGAGAAATTGAGGCACGGGCCGAATGGGAAGCAAAGTATATCGACCACAGTACCTGACGGGCGCATTAGGGCCATTGACATCCTCTCCGCCCTGAAGGGCGAAGATTCCCACGGCACCGTACCGTTGGTTTGGGATGGTTACGGTTTGGAGCTGTCCTGATGATGGCTACTGGCTGTGCCAATCAGCCGTTACTCCTATCCCAGCATGGGATTCGGAGGTACTTCTTCCTACACCCGAACACTACCAGGGTGTCATAGAAGAGTTGCCACGATATTCATTTCGTGAATTTACAGCCGAACCAACCGATAGAACTTGCCTGCCGAACTGATCGGCCCGCGCAGTCCCAGAGAGATCTTTGAGCCGATTCGTTATTCAGGTTGTACACTTAAAAACAGGCATGATCGGTACAGGAACCCTTATTATTGCAATTACGTTCACCGTTGTGATGATGCTGACTTTAGCTATGCTGCTACGATTGCTGAAGAATTCTCGTGGGCTGTGAGTCCCCTGTACTGAGCGATCGGTATTGAGTGTGGGGAGTCTTCTATGACACCCTCATTGATCGAGGTTATTTACACTCCACTTCGGGGATTCCTCACCTTTAGAGCGGGGAGGATATCAGTGAAAACCTCTAGGTGTATGTATGCAGTTGTATTGGCACCGTCGCACGCTTCAGCCAAGTCCAAATCCGGGGCTTTCGACCGCCCTCACCGCTGCTGAGCGGGATGATAGCTGTGTGATGCCGGTGTTCGTGCTGGATGACGCGATTTTGTCACAAGCCGACGGCTTGGGAGTTGCGTTCATGCTCGGTTCTCTCCGCAAGCTTCGAGACTGGTATCGAGGCTATGGTAGTGATCTGGTGATACAGCATGGAGACCCGACTGACATCGTGGGTCACATCGCGCGGACTACCGGCGTCGAACGGGTCGTATGGAACAAGGATCACTCACGACTGGCTCGTCAGCGTGACCGTGCGGTTCAGCGTGCGCTCACTCGTACTGGAGTCACCTACACGTCCGTTCCAACCGAACGGGCGACCAGGACGAGCTCATCTACAACGCTACCCTCGGACCCAGAGGCGTATCTGGCTAACCCACATACACTAGCAATTGAAACTAGAGAGGTGCCACGACTTTCCGACCTTCGTGAACACGAATACGACACCGCGCCCCTCACCGCTGGTACTGAACCTGCTCGAAAGCAATTACGAGCTCTGTCAAACGGAACGACGCATCGTCGGTGTGATGACGGTAAATCGTTTTTATTTTAACAGTAGTTTGTTGATGTGACCGTACTCTAACATACATATTCCATGTTTAACGAGGTATTGCGTCCGCCTCATTCTAGCGAGCCTTATCGGCTGCTTGTGTGACTAACGAGCGGTGATCGATTCGCGTACCGTATTCACGCAGAATGCTGAGAATATATCACCGGTTGAGGATTTCAACAGAGCCCTGATATTCTGTTGTCCGCGACTACTTTGATGTTACAACTTCCTCACATGCCGGACACTCGGTCCACACGCCCTCTGTGCCGTCGTCCTTCTCGTACTCAACAAGAATACACACTTCATAGATGTCACCACCACATTCCGGGCAGTGACCGAGAAACGATTCATCAGCGTTCATAAAAGCGGGTAGAAAGAGTGTGTGACAGGCTCTCACAACACATATCGAGGGGTATCAACCTAAGAGTTTGGTACCATTGTGAAGCAGGTACAGTCGGCTTTCGGCAAATACGGACCACCATCATTGACATCCTCCCCGCGCTGAAGCGCGAGGATTCCCACGGCATGGCACCGCTGGCTTGGGATGTTTACTCCTAAATTGGTGATTAGTGTGTCTACACATTCTCAGTATCCGCTGCGGCCAAGATCTCAGGATACCGGTTCCGAATCGTCATCTCGCTCACGTCTGCAGCATGAGCGATATCTATTTGTCGGAGAGACTCATCGCATCGTTTAGCAGCCGCGTACAGTGCCCCTGCGGCGATACCTACTGGATGCTTCCCGCTATGAACCCCGTTTTCAACCGCTGTTCCGGCGAGACGTCGTGCCTCTCGCTCTGTTGCGTCCGTACACTCCACATCCGATGCGATCCGTCCAATAAACGAACGGGGGTCTGTCGGAGCAATTTCTAACCCCAGTTCACGTGAGACGTGTCGGTATGCCCGCTCAACGCGAATCTGTTCGACGCGGCTCACTGTCGAGACCTCGTCGATAGAGCGCGGCACTCCATCCATGCGACTCGCCGCGTACAGCGCCGCAGTGGCGACGCTCTCAACAGCGCGACCCAGAAGGAGTCCGTCACGAAGTGCACGTCGGTAGACGGCGCCTGCAGTCTCTCGAGTGCTGTCGGGCACGCCGAGCGCGGAAGCCATGCGATCGATCTCACCGAGCGCATGCATGAGATTCCTATCCGCCGATGAGCGTCGTCGGAAGCGTTCATCCCACCGTCGAAGGCGGCGCATCTGTTGTCGCCGTTCTCCTGACAGCGCGTTCCCCTTCGCGTCGGTGTTCTGCCATCCGATCATCGTTGACAACCCCTTATCATGTAAGAGGTTCGTGCTCGATGGCCCGACGCGAGAGTCCTGATCGCCGGTGCCGTTCGGCGTGTATAGTTTGATATTCGTATCAAGTGTCGCGTCTGAAACGACGAGTCCACAGTCGTCACAGACCGCATCAACGTCATCATCGGCTCGACGAAGTCGTCCGTGACACTCCGGACACGTGGTTTGACTGTGCTGTCCGTCCCTGTTCTCCTTCGAAACAGAGGCGCTAACGGATTTTGGGTCGCTGGCTTCGCTAGATGAAGGCCCATCAGTACCGTTTTTGCGAGAAACTGTGTCCGGTCGCTCTCCGTTAGTGCGCTCGTCCATCAAATCGCATCACCCCTCGTGACTGGGACAGGACAGACGCGTTCGACTGTATGCCTGGCCAGTACCGTTCATTGTGAGCTCTGAGCCGGCGCTGAGTCGCTGATCCTGATACCATGCGCGGTAACTCTCGTAGCAACGGCAGATGGAACTGACCACACTGTCTCAGTGGGCACGGTGACCTCATCGATCGCGAGACAGACGAGTTTCCCTTGTCCCCGCCGCGCCGCAATGACAAATTCAAACTGCCGTGATAGGTTGTCAGTCGCTGTCACGTGGACCGTTGAGAGCCCGTTCGCGCTCTCCCATGTTGTCGTGTCGACGACGCTGAGATCGCCTGCGGGAGTGACAGCAGTCGAGCCACAGGCTGGACAGGACCCTTCGTGCGGGGCCGTTCCGAGGTACCCGTAGTCGGTCTCACATGCAAAGCAGTGTTCCATGGTCTGAGACTAGTATCGGTCCACGATCGTCTCTGCGATGTGTGCCCGACCGGAACATGCTGGACAGGCGACTACGTCCCCACCGTCTAACCCGAACACGGTCACAAATTGTTGTGAGACGTGTGCTCCGCAGTGGGCGCACTCCGGCATCGGATTACCCCAGCGAGCCCTCCATCTCGAGTTCGACGAGCCGGTTGAGCTCGACGGCGTACTCGATCGGCAGCTCCTCTGTGATCGGCTCGATGAATCCTGAAACGATCATCTGCTTGGCGTCGTCGTCATCGAGGCCGCGCGACTGGAGGTAGAAGATGTCCTCGTCGCCGATCTTCCCGACGG
>NZ_CVRT01000059.1 GCF_001261915.1 Halorubrum sp. SD626R | reverse complement strand
GCGTTCGCCACAAGCGCGGCCAGAAGGTACGCGGCCAGCGCACGAAGTCCACGGGGCGGTCCGAGGGCACCATCGGCGTCAACGTCGAGGAGATCCGCGAGGAGATGGCGGAAGACGAAGCGGCGGGTGACGACGAATGAGCACCGGCAAGAACACGAAGGGCTACGAGACGCCGAACCACCCGTACCAGGGCGAGCGCATCGCCGAGGAGTCCGACCTCCTCTCGCGGTACGGCCTGAAGAACAAAGAGGAGTTCTGGCGCGCCCAGTCCGAGCTGCGCAGCATGCGACGCGAGGCGCGTCGCCTGCTCGGCGAGGCCCAGGGCGACGTCGACGCCGCCCAGGAGGCCGGCGCGGAGTTCGTCGCACGGCTCCGCCGCATCGGCATCCTCGGCGACAACGACGACATCTCCGCGGTCCTCTCGCTGGACGTGACCGACCTGCTGGAGCGCCGTCTCCAGACGGTCGCCTACCGGCAGGGGTTCGCGTCCTCGACCCAGCAGGCCCGCCAGTTCATCGTCCACGGCCACATCACCGTCGACGGCGCGCGCGTCACGCGCCCCTCGGTGAAGGTCGACGTGGACGACGAGGGCGCCATCGCCTTCGACGAGACGAGCCCGCTCGCGGACGATCTCCACCCCGAGCGCGCGGAGTCACAGGAGTGAGCATACATGAGTGAATCCGAGGACGGAAAGTGGGGCATCGCCCACGTGTACGCGTCGTTCAACAACACCCTCATCACGGTCACCGACGAGACCGGCGCCGAGACGATCGCCAAGTCGTCCGGCGGTACCGTGGTGAAGCAGAACCGCGACGAGGCGTCGCCGTACGCCGCCATGCAGATGGCGGAGGTCGTCGCCGAGCGCGTCAAGGACGCCGGTCTGGAGGGCGTGCACGTCCGCGTGCGCGGCCCGGGCGGCAACCTCAACAAGTCCACCGGTCCCGGTGCGCAGGCGACGATCCGCGCGCTCTCGCGTGCGGGCGTCGAGATCGGCCGGATCGAGGACGTCACGCCGATCCCGCACGACGGGACGAAGGCGCCGAAGAACAAGCGAGTCTGACATGACGGAAGACGACTTCGACGTCCAGTACGTCGAACGGGACGACCGCAGCGCGCGGGTGCTGATCCGCGGGCTGACGCCGGCGTTCGCCAACGGCATCCGCCGCGCGATGATCGCCGACGTCCCGACGTTCTCGATCGACACCGTCCGGTTCGTCGAGAACTCCTCCGTCATGTTCGACGAGATGATCGGCCTCCGGCTGGGGCTCGTGCCCCTCACGACGCCGCTCGACGACTTCGAACTCGGCGACGAGGTCACCCTCGCGCTCGACGTCGAAGGCCCGGCGACGGCGTACTCGGGCGACATCGAGAGCGCCGACCCGCTCGTCGAGGTCGCCGACGAGAACGTGCCGATCATCGAGCTGAAGGAGGGACAGCGGCTGGAGTTCGAGGCGGACGCGGTGCTGAACACCGGCAAGGAGCACGCCAAGCACCAGGGCGGCGTCTCCGTCGGCTACCGCCACCTCCAGCGCGTCTCGGTCGAAGGCGACCGCGGCGAGTTCGACGAGGACGAGCCGAACATCCTCCGCGGCGTCATCGAGGCGCCCGACGGCTCGATAGAGCTCACCGACGAGTTCGACAACGACCTCTCGGAACGGTTCCCCGGGAAGGAGGTCGCGGTCGAGGACGTCCCGGGGGCGTTCGTCTTCCACATCGAGACGGACGGGTCGCTCGACGTCGAGGAACTGCTGCTCCGCGCGATCGACTCCATCGAGGAGCGCGCGGACGAACTACAGACGAAAGTCGCGGTCTAACGTAATGACGGACCTTCAAACCGCACACTCGACGCTCGCCCCTGCACGGAGTCGCGACGCCGGGACCGAAAGTGGTTTGAAGGGAGCCGAGTTACGCAGGAGTGCACGCAGGGATAGCCAAGTCAGGCCAACGGCGCAGCGTTCAGGGCGCTGTCCTGTAGAGGTCCGCAGGTTCAAATCCTGCTCCCTGCACTCCGTTTTCACGAACTCTCCGATTCAGGAGGGACAGCTATGAGTAGCAAGACGAATCCGAAACTACAGAACCTCATCGCCGATCTGAAGTCGGTCTCGCGAGATTCCGGTGCCAACGTGTGGCAGGATATCGCCGACCGACTGGAGAAGCCACGGCGCACGCACGCTGAGGTCAACCTGGGCCGCATCGAACGGTACGCCCAGGAAGACGAGACGGTCGTCGTCCCCGGCAAGGTGCTGGGCAGCGGTGTGCTCGAAAAGAACGTCACCGTCGCCGCCGTCGACTTCTCGGGCACCGCCCGCACGAAGATCGACCGGGCCGGCGAAGCGGTGTCGCTCGAACAGTTCATCGAACAGAACCCCGAAGGGAGCAACGTGCGGGTGATCCGATGAGTCTCGCGAAGATCGACGCGGACGTCGTCGTCGACGCGCGGGACTGCATCCTCGGTCGCGTCTCGTCGAAGGTCGCCCAGCGCGTCCTCGACGGCGAGACGGTCGCCGTCGTCAACGCCGAGCACGCGGTCATCACCGGCAACGAGGAGGCGACGATGGAGACGTACCACACCCGCGCGGAGCTCGGCTCCGACAGCGGGCCGTACTACCCCAAGCGCCCCGACCGGATCTTCAAGCGCGCCATCCGCGGCATGCTGCCGTACAAGACGGAGGACGGCCGCGAGGCGTTCTCGAACGTCCGCGTCTACGTGGGCAACCCCTACGAGCGCGACGACGTCGAGAGCGTCGTCCTCGACGGCACCTCGCTCGACCGCCTCTCGAACATCAAGTTCACGACGCTCGGAGAGATCTCCGAGTCTCTGGGAGCCAACGTCACATGGTAACTAACACCTCAGGCAAGAAGAAGACGGCCGTCGCCCGCGCCACCGTGCGCGAGGGCGAGGGCCGCGTTCGCATCAACTCCCAGCCCGTCGAGCTGGTCGAACCGGAGCAGGCGCGGCTCAAGATGCTGGAGCCGTTCCGCATCGCGGGCGACGAGCTCCGCGACGGCGTCGACATCGACATCAACGTCGAGGGCGGCGGCTTCAGCGGCCAGGCCGACGCGACGCGGACCGCCATCGCGCGCGGCCTCGTCCAGCACCTCGGCGACGCCGAGCTGCGCGACGCGTACATGAGCTTCGACCGCACGCTGCTGGTCAACGACGTGCGCCAGTCCGAACCCAAGAAGTGGGGCGGACCCGGTGCGCGCGCCCGCTACCAGAAGTCCTACCGCTGAGGTGATCCAGTCATGATGATCCCCGTCCGGTGTTTCACGTGCGGTAACGTCATCGGCGAGCACTGGGAGGAGTTCAAGGAGCGCGCCCGCGAGGGCGACGAGGACCCGGGCGACGTGCTCGACGACCTCGGGGTCGACCGGCACTGCTGCCGCCGGATGATGGTCAGCCATCGCGACCTCGTCGACGTCGTCTCGCCGTACCAGTGATAATGACAGGACAGAGATACAACCGATACGAGAAGGCACGCATCCTCGGCGCGCGAGCGCTGCAGGTGTCCTACGGGGCGCCCGTGCTGATCGACACGGACCAGACGGAGCCCATCCTCGTCGCCGCGGAGGAGTACGACGCGGGGGCGCTCCCCTTCACGGTCCGGAGGGAGTCCAACTGATGACCCGCATCACCAGCGTCTCGCTGCGTCGCGTGCTCGACTCGCGGGGGAACCCGACCGTCGAGGCCGACGTGCTCACCGAGTCCGGCGGCTTCGGCCGCGGGGCGGCGCCCAGCGGGGCGTCCACCGGCGAGTACGAGGCGATCGAACTGCCCGCTAGCGAGTCGATCGCGAAGGCCCGCGAACACGCGGTCCCCCGGCTCGAAGGGCTGTACGCCGGCGACCAGCGCGCCGTCGACGCCGCGCTCCGCGCGGCCGACGGGACGGACGACTTCTCGTCGATCGGCGCAAACAGCGCCGTCGCCATCTCTATGGCGGCCGCGAAGGCCGCTGCCGACGTGCTCGGTGCCCCGTTGTACCAGCATCTCGGCGGCGCGTTCCGCGGCGAGAACTTCCCCGTTCCGCTCGGCAACGTCGTCGGCGGCGGGGAGCACGCCAAGGAGGCGACCCACATCCAGGAGTTCCTCGCGGCGCCCGTCGGCGCGCCCAGCGTCTCGGAGGCCGTCTTCGCGAACGCCGCGGTCCACGCGGCGGTCGCGGACGTGCTCGACGAGCGCGGCGTGCCGGCCGCGAAGGGCGACGAGGGGGCGTGGGCGCCCCCGATCTCGGACGCCGACGCGTTCGAGGTCGTCGACGAGGCGGTCGACCGCGTCGAGGACGAGGTGGGCTTCGAGATCCGCTTCGGGCTCGACATGGCCGCCGCCGAGCTGTACGACGACGACCGAGAGGCGTACGTCTACGGCGACGAGACGAAGTCGGCCGACGAGCAGATCAAGTACGTCGCCGGGCTCGTCGACGAGTACGACCTCGCGTACGTCGAGGACCCGCTCGACGAGAACGACTACGAGGCGTTCGCGGAGCTGACCGACCGGGTCGGCGACCGGACGCTGATCTGCGGCGACGACCTGTTCGTCACCAACGTCGAGCGGCTTCAGGACGGGATCGACGCGGGCGCGGCCAACAGCATCCTGATCAAGCCGAACCAGATCGGGACGCTGTCGGACGCGTTCGACGCGGTCGAGCTCGCCGCCCGCAACGGGTACGAGACGGTCATCTCCCACCGTTCGGGCGAGACCGAAGACACGACGATCGCACACCTCGCCGTGGCGACCGACGCCGGCTACATCAAGACCGGCACGGTCGGCGGCGAGCGCACCGCCAAGCTGAACGAACTGATCCGAATCGCGGACGACGCGGTATGACGGGTCCACACCACGCATGAGCGAAGACAACGACGCGGTCGAACTCGACGACGACGCGGAGACCGAGGCGGTCGACGCGGCGGTCGAGGAGGAGGCCGACACGACCGAGGAACCGACCGCCGACGCGGCCGACGAGGCCGCCGACGCCGAAACTGGGGCGTCCGCCGACGCCGACATCGACGAGGCGACCGCCGAGGCCGACGACGACCCGGACGAGGAGGAGGCCTCTCCGTTCGACGACGACGTCATGCCCGACGACGACGTCGACCTGCTGATCCCCGTCGAGGACTACCTCTCCGCGGGCGTTCACATCGGGACCCAGCAGAAGACGAAGGACATGGAGCGGTTCATCCACCGCGTCCGCGACGACGGCCTGTACGTGCTCGACGTGAGCACGACGGACCGGCGGATCCGC
The DNA here is from genome assembly GCF_001261915.1 of Halorubrum sp. SD626R. Lineage (GTDB taxonomy): Archaea > Halobacteriota > Halobacteria > Halobacteriales > Haloferacaceae > Halorubrum. The sequence goes on along the minus strand of NZ_CVRT01000059.1, from coordinate 23,036 downwards.
ACCGCGGCGGACTTCCTCTCCAACTACGACCCGGAGCAGATCCTCGTCACGTCCTCGCGGCAGTACGGCCGGTTCCCGGCCGAGAAGTTCGCGGACGCCATCGGCGCCCGCGCCCGCACGGGGCGCTTCATCCCCGGCACGCTGACGAACCCCGACTACGCCGGCTACATCGAGCCGGACGTCGTCGTGGTGACCGACCCGATCGGCGACGCGCAGGCCGTCAAGGAGGCCATCACCGTCGGCATCCCGGTCATCGCGATGTGCGACTCCAACAACCAGCTGTCGAACGTCGACCTCGTCATCCCGACGAACAACAAGGGTCGGCGCGCGCTGTCGGTCGTCTACTGGCTGCTCGCCAACGAGACGCTCGACCGCCGCGGCGCCGACACCGTGTTCGCCCTCGACGACTTCGAGGACGAGCTGTAGGCCGTCGTTTTTCGAGTTCTCGGTTTCGTTTCGCCCGTAGACCACCTGCGAGCCGCCGCCGCCTCGCGCCGAGAGCGCGTTCTCAGACGATCTTCGGGGTGTACGGGTACGAGTAGACCTCCCCGTCGTTGGCCCGCACGGTCGCGATGAGCACCAAGATCAGGTCCGCGATCGCGATGATCGGGAACAGCAGGAGCCCGACGAACACGAAGCTCAGGACCCCCGCGATCATGAGGGCGACGAAGACGACGATCTGGAAGTTCAGCGAATTCTTCGCGTTCCGTTTGACGAGTTCGTCGTCGTCGTCCGCGAGGACCAGAAACAGGATCGGCCCGAGGAACGAGGCGAAGAGGGCCGACGCGTGCGACAGCGCCGCCAGCGTCGTGTCGCCCTCGACGCGTTCGTCGCCGGTCCCGGTAGCGGGTGTTGACATAGCGGGAATGGGATTTCGTAGCTGATGGATAAGCTTTGGGAGAACGCTCGCCGCCCGGCGGGCGGCCGTCGACTACCGCCCGCGCTCAGTCCCCGGCCGGCGGGCCGTCGTCGGTCGTCGCGTCGCCCGCGTCGGCCGCCTCCTCGGGCACGTCGTGGGTCCACCGCGGCTCTATCTCGCGGTTCGCCATCACGATCCGGTCGCCGGCGTCGGTGTCGATCCGAGTCTTCCGGAGCTCGATCGCGGCGACCGTGCCGGTCACGCCCTTCGCCTCGACCCGGTAGCCGACGTTGAAGTCGGGGTCGCGGAGGAGGTAGACGCCCGCGACCGTGTCCTCGATCATCTCGGAGAGCGCGTAGGAGACGCCCAGCGCGATGAAGCCGACCGCGGTCCCGAGACTCGCAGCGATGTCGCCCATCCCGAGTACCTTCAGGAACGTGAGGGCGACGCCGAACCACAGGAAGATGGCCACGAGCGTGACGATGAGGTCCCCCACGAGTTCGCGGTCGCCGATGTACACCCGACTGATCGACGAGCGGACGAGCGCGAGGACGACTCGCACCGTCACGTAGGCCAACCCGAGGAACACCACCCCGGAGAGCAGCCGCGGAATCGCGACGGCCAACCCATCGACGAAGTTCGTGAACGACTGTCGCAAGAGCGACGGGAGCGCGGTCATGGCGCGCACGAGGACGGCCGCCGGTGAAAAACTGACGGGGGCGGAGCCGTTTGCCGTTCCGGTTCCCGTCCCCCGCCCCGCCAAGCGCAACGCCTGTAAGCCCGCGGAGAGAGGGGATTCGTATGACCGTCTGTGAGGCGCCGGGGAAGGTGTACCTCTTCGGCGAACACGCCGTCGTCTACGGCGAGCCCGCCGTGCCGGCCGCGATCGAGCGACGCGCCACCGTGACCGCCGAACCGCGGTCGGACGGCCACGTCCGCGTCGAGGCCGAGGACCTCTCCCTCGACGGGTTCACCGTGGAGTACTCCGGCGGCACCGGCGACCGACCCGACGTCGACGTGCCGACGCCGCTGGTCGAGGCCGCGATGGGGTACGTCGACGCCGCGGTCGAGCAGGCGCGCGACGCGGCGGACGCGCCCGACGCCGGCTTCGACATCGCCGTCGAGAGCGACATCCCGCTCGGGGCCGGTCTCGGCTCGTCGGCGGCCGTCGTCGTCGCCGGCATCGACGCCGCGACCCGGGCGCTCGGCGAGCCGCTCGACCGCCGGGAGCTGGCCGACCGCGCGTACCGCGCCGAGTACGAGGTGCAGGACGGGCAGGCCTCTCGCGCCGACACGTTCTGCTCGACCACGGGCGGCGCGGTCCGGGTCGAGGGCGACGACTGCGAGCCGATCGAGGCACCGAACCTCCCGCTCGTCGTCGGCTTCGACGGCGGCGCCGGCGACACCGGCGAGCTCGTGGCCGGCGTCGGCGCGCTCCGCGAGGAGTACGGGTTCGCGGCCGACGCCGTCGAGTCGATCGGCGACCTCGTCCGGACCGGCGAGGCGCTGCTGGCGGACGCCGAGCCCGGGGGGGAGCCGTCGCCGGCGCTGCTCGCCCAACTCGGCGAGCTGATGGACTTCAACCACGGCCTGCTCTCTGCGCTCGGCGTCTCGGCGCGGTCGCTCGACGCGATGGTGTGGGCCGCCCGCGACGCCGGCGCCCACGGCGCGAAGCTCACCGGCGCGGGCGGGGGCGGCTGCGTCGTCGCGCTCGACGCGAGCGACGCGACGGAGACCGCGCTCTCGTTCACGCAGGGCTGCGAGGAGGCGTTCCGCGCCGAGCTGGCGACGGAGGGCGTCCGGGTGGTGGAGCCGTGAGCGCGGACTCCGGGGCGGGCGAGACGGACCCCGTCCCCCCCGTCGTGCTCAAGCTCGGTGGGAGCCTCATCACGGAGAAGGACCGGCCGGAGACGCTCGACGAGGGCGCCCTCGCGGTCGCCTGCGACGCGGTCGCCGACGCGCTCGACGACGGCGCGGTCGACCGGCTCGCCGTCGTCCACGGCGGCGGGAGCTTCGGCCACCACCACGCCAGCGAGCACGGGGTGTCGACGACCTCGGGGACCCGCGACGCAGGCGCGGTGGCCGCGGTCCACGGCGCGATGAAGCGGCTGAACGCGCACGTGTTAGAGCGGCTGCGCGACCGCGACGTGCCGGCGGTGCCCGTCCACCCGCTGTCGCTCGGGGCGCGAGCGGAGGGCGCGGACGGCGACCTCGACCTGCCGCTCTCGTCGACGGCGACGCTGCTCGGCGAGGGGTTCGTCCCGGTGCTCCACGGCGACGGGGTCGCGACCGCGGGCGAGGGGGTCACCGTCGTCTCCGGCGACGAGCTGGTCGTCGAGCTCGCGGCCGGCCTCGGCGCTCGCCGGGTCGGCGTCTGCTCGACCGTCCCGGGCGTCCTCGACGCCGACGGCGACGTGATCTCCGCGATCGACGACTTCGACGCGGTCGCCGACGCGCTCGGCGCGAGCGACGCGACCGACGTCTCCGGCGGGATGGCCGGGAAGGTGCGGGAGCTCCTGGCGCTCGACGCCCCGGCGCACGTGTTCGGCGCCGACGGGCTGGCGCCGTTCCTGCGCGGTGAGGACGCCGGAACCCGGATCGACTGACCGGCGTCGGCGCCCCTCGTTCGGGCCCGTACAGAACCCTTATTCGCCCCACCGCCCTCCTCCCGGGCATGAACGAAGCGGACGTGCGGGAGCGGCTCGCGGACGTGCAGGACCCCGACCTGGGGGACGACATCGTCTCGCTCGGCCTCGTGAACGACGTCGTCGTCGACGAGGGCGCGGGGGAGGTCCGCGTGTCGCTCGCGCTCGGCGCGCCCTTCTCGCCGCACGAGTCCGAGATCGCCGAGGCCGTCCGCGAGGCGCTCGCCGACACCGGGTACGACGTTGAGCTGTCGGCGTCGATCCCGGACGGGCTGGACGCGGACGAGCAGGTGCTCCCCGGCGTGAAGAACGTGATCGCGGTCGCCTCCGGGAAAGGCGGGGTCGGAAAGTCGACGATGGCCGTCAACGTCGCCGCGGGGCTCTCGGAACTCGGCGCGCGCGTCGGCCTGTTCGACGCCGACGTGTACGGGCCGAACGTCCCCCGGATGGTCTCGGCCGAGGAGCGCCCGGAGACCGACGGCGAGACGATCGTCCCGCCCGAGCGCTTCGGGGTGAAGCTGATGAGCATGGACTTCCTCACCGGCGAGGACGACCCGGTCATCTGGCGCGGGCCGATGGTCCACAAGATCATCACGCAGCTCGTCGAGGACGTGGAGTGGGGCGAGCTCGACTACCTCGTGATGGACCTGCCGCCGGGCACCGGCGACACCCAGCTCACCATCCTCCAGACGCTCCCGCTGACGGGGGCGGTGATCGTCACGACCCCGCAGGAGGTCGCGCTTGACGACGCGGTGAAGGGGCTCCGGATGTTCGGCAAACACGACACGAACGTCCTCGGTATCGCCGAGAACATGGCCGGCTTTCGCTGTCCGGACTGCGGCGGCTTCCACGAGATATTCGGCTCCGGCGGCGGGAAGGCGCTCGCACAGGAGCACGAGCTCCCGTTCCTCGGCGGCGTCCCGCTCGATCCCGCCGTCCGGACCGGCGGCGACGACGGCGAGCCGGTCGTCCTGGAGGAGGGCGAGACCGCGGACGCGTTCCGGGTGATCGTCGAGAACGTCGCCAACAACGCCGGAGTCGTGCGCCGACGCGGGGTGAGCGAGGGGCGATGAGCGGGGAGCGAAGCGAGTCGAACGGCGACGGCGACGGCGACGACGGCAATCCCACCGACTCCCTCGACGCCGCCGGCGTCGACCCGGTCGTCCCGGACGCCGTCGCCGACGCGGCGGACGAGGAGTTCCCCGACGACGAGGAGGTCCGCGCGTTCCTCCGCGAGGTCGCGGCCGACGTGCGCGGCGACAGCTCCGAGAGCAAGCAGCTCTCGGCGATCCTCTACCGCGTGTCGGACTTATACGACTCCGACGAGCAGACTTCGCCCGAAGAGATCTACCTGAACGTCCGGCACATCATGCGGATCAAGGCGGAAGGCGGACTCCGTCGCTGAGACCCGCGCGACGAGGGCAGGCGCCTCGCCGTCGCCGATCAGTCGTCCGAATCGGTCGCCGCGGCGGGTTCGATCGGCCGCTCGTCCAGCGGCGTCGCCTCGTCGACGACATCTGCCAGGCCGAGCCGATCGAGGCTCTCCGGCGTCGGGAGGCCGCGCGGCCCCCAGCCGCGCGCCGCGTAGTACCGGTCCAGCAGGCGGTCGAACGCGTCGCCGTCGACGCCGGGCGTCCCGTCGGCCGCGGCCGAACCGAGCGGCGCGGGGAGCGCGTCGTCCGCGCGGTCGAACCCCTCGCGGGCGTTGAACAGCCGGGTGAGCGTCCAGATCCGCTCGCCGGTCGTCGCGAGCGCGACGTCCGACCTGGCCGCCGAGTCGGGGTCATCGCCGGCGGCCGGGTGGTCGATCGCCGCGAGCCACTCCGCGCCGAGGTCGGTCCAGACCGCCTCGCCGACGAAGTCGTCGACGACGAGGCTCCACAGCACGGAGCGGGCGTTCTGCTCGCCGACCACGCTCCGCACCAGGTCGGCGGCCGATCGCTCGCCGCCGACGAACGGTTCGCTGTCCTGCGGTCGCGCGCGCCGGTGACACGCCCCGCGGTCGCTCGTCGCGTACGCGAGCGCGACCCCGACCGCGGCGCGCGGGTCGAAGCCCGGCAGCGCCATCGACTTCACCGTGGGCACCACCCCCTCGCCGCCGAACCGCGCCGCGGCGGCGTCGATCCCGTCCGCGAGCGCCTCCGGGAGGTCGGGGTCGACGTCGAGGTCGTCCGGGGCCTCGCGTGCCGCGATGGCCTCCAACAGTCGTTCGGCGCCGTCCGCGTCGCCGAACGAGACCGAGCAGTCGACGATCCCCGCCTCCCCGGCGCGGACCGCCCACGCGACCGCGCTGCCCGCCCCGATCACGTCGAGGCCGAGCCGGTCGCAGACCCCGCAGAGTTCGACGACGCGGTCGAAGTCGTCGATCCCCAGCCCCGCACCGAGCGTGATCGGCGCCGCGCCGCGCGGGACCACCTCGCCGTCGGCCGTGTCGATCCGGAAGCCGCCGGGGACGACCGGCTCGCCGCCCCCGGGGCGTTCCGGGTCGCCGGCCCGCCGGTCGCCGACCCGCTCGCGTCCCGTCGCGCGCTCTATCGCGGCCTCGACGCCGATGTCGTCGGTTCCCTCGAACCCGGTCTCCGTCCACCCCTCCGCGGCGAGGATCCCGACCTCGTTCGCATAGTCGACCGTCTCGACCGTCTCGCCCGCCGCCTGCCACTCCCCGGTCGGATCCCGCTCGTACGCCGCCGCGTCACGGTCGCGGAGGGCCGCGAGGTCGTCCGGGACCGTCGGCGGGGGACCGCGGGCGACGACGGCCTTCAGTCGCTTCCCGCCCATCACGGCGCCGGCGCCGCCGCGGCCCGCGTGGTGGGCGCCGCCGTCGCTCGCGACCGTCGCGTAGGCCGCCTCGCGCTCGCCGGCCGGACCGACGCAGGCGACCCCGGCGTCCGGGAACCGCTCGGCGAGCGCGGCGGCGTCGGCGCCCCACGCGTCGCTCGGCTCGATCCTGGCGCGGCCCTCCTCGATCTCAATCCGGACCGGGCGGTCGGCGACGCCGGTGACGAGCAGGCCGAGGCAGTCCCCCAGCGAGCCCGCGAGTCGATCGGCGAAGTCGCCGCCGGCGTACGAGTCGAGGAAGCCGCCGGTGAGCGGGGACTTCGTCACCGCGGCGTATCGCGTCTCGCCGGGGAGGTACCCCGCGAGCGGGCCGACGAGGAAGCCGAGGAGGTTCGCCGGTCCCGTCGGGTCCGTCCCCGGGGACAGCTCCTCGTAGAGGTAGCGCACTCCGAGCCCCTTCCCGCCGAGGTAGTCGCGCCGCCAGCCGCGCGGGACGCGCTCGCGGGCGGTCTCGCCGGTCGAGAGGTCGACGCGGAGGACGCGGGTTCGGCTTCGGATCATCCAGACGCCCTGCGCGGCGGAGACGTATCAATCTGTTCGGCACCCAGATCGGCCGACCGCCCGTCCCGACCCCGTCGACCGACCGTCAGAGTGAGGCCTACGGCGGCCGAACGAGCGGGCATGGACCTGACGACCGCGCTCGACGCCCGCGACGCGACCGTCTGCGCCGTCGGCGCGGGCGGCAAGAAGTCGACGCTGTTCGCGCTCGCCGATCGACTCGACCGGTCGGTCGTGACCGCCAGCGTCCGGATACCGATCTTCGACGACCGCGTCACCGCGGTGCGCGTGACCGGGGACCCGGTCGCCGCGATCGAGGGCGCCGACGCCGGCGACTGGCCGCTCGGTCTGGTTCCCGAGCGCGAGCGGTCGGACCGGTACCTCGGGTACGACGTCGACACCGTCGCCGAGATCGCCGACGCCGCACCGGGTGCGACGCTCGTGAAGGCGGACGGCGCGCGGCTCCGGGAGTTCAAGGCGCCGGGCGACCGCGAGCCGCAGATCCCGTCGAACGCGGACGTCGTCGTCCCGATAGCGAGCGCGCACGTCGTCGGCGAACCCCTCACCGAGGAACTCGTCCACCGGCCGGAGGAGGTCGCCGCGATCACGGGTCGCGAGATCGGGTCGGAGATCCGCCCCGCGGACGTCGCGACCGTCCTCGCGAGCCCGGCCGGCGGGCTGAAGGGCGTCCCCGGCGACGCGACCGCGGTCCCGGTGGTGAACAAGGTCGACGACGAAGGGGACGTGGACGCGGCCTGGAAGATCGCGAGAGAGATCCTCTTCCGTGCGAATGTGCCGCGCGTCCTCCTCACGCGCCTGATTGCGGACGATCCGGTCGTCGAGGTCGTGGAGTAGACCGCTACGAACCCTCCTCGGAAAGGCGTCCGCCGACGACTGAGCGGCGACTCCCTCACACGGATTCCTCCAGCACCGTCTCGTCGCCGTGACGGACGGCGACGCGCTCCGGGACGGCCGCCTCGGTGAAGGTGACGGCGACCTCGTACGGGTGCGGCTGGGCGATATCCGAGCACGCGTTTCCGTCCCACTCGGGGTCGTCCTCGGTGGTGAGCAGAAACAGGAGCCGTCCCTCGCCGAGGCTCGCCTCGGTGAGGGACGGCTCGGTAACACTCCCGCGACCCGGCGAGCAGCCGACCCCTGACGGTAACGCGCGGCGGTTCGGCGTCGACCGCGCGAACCAGGACGGCGGCGTCGTTCGCGATCGGCTCGTCAGGGGCGAACTCCCCGGTGTGTTCGCGCCGGAACGTCACCTCTGCGCCGTCGATTTCCCTGGGGTCGTCGGTCCACGGCGGGGTGGAACAGCCGGCCAGCGGGGCGGATGAGACGGTGGCCGCGGACGCGAGGAGGGCTCTGCGGTGCACGTCGCGGGCCACGCGGAGCGCCGTGAAGTGTCTTGTGCGGGCGGGAGTGGGGCCGGGACCCCTGCGGAGCGCGATCGGTCGCCACCGCCGCATCCGAAACCACTATCCCCGATCCGGCGAATTCCCAGACATGGACTGGCCACACGACCCCGACGGCGAGCAGGGGAGCGAGGGCATGCGGCAGTACGGCCACGCCGTGCTCGCGAAGAAGATCGACGAGGAGGAGGACTTCCCGCTCACGGCCGCGGAGTACGTCGAGCAGTACGGCGACCACCCGATCCGGATCGACTACGAGACGGTCGTCTCGGTCGAGGAGATCTTCGAGAACGTCGAGCAAGAGGAGTTCGCGGACTTCGTCGAGTTCCACCAAGAGCTCGGCCGGGCGATGCGCGAGAACGGCTACTGGTTCTACGAGGGCGCCGAGCAGTTCGTCGACGGCAGCGCTTAACACGCGTTTTTTGAGTCCGATGTGGTTCTTTTTGAGTGGTCCTCAGTCGGTTGTTCGTAAATAGCTGACCGTGGATCGGCGGCGAATACCTCCAAAGCCCCAGCCGGGAGGCGGGCGAACGCTCGCTGTGCTCCTCGTCACTCGCTCCACTCGTTCCTGCGGTGCTTGCATCGCCTGCGCCCGCCTCCCGGCTGCCCCTTTGAGTCCCGCCCGACCGCACAGCACCGCGGCCTCACGCCTCCCCAGCCTCGTCAGTCGCCGTCGCTTCGCTCCGGCGACTGACTCCCTCGCGCGTGCTGACTCGCGGCCGCCGAGGGCGGCCGCTCGCAGGCACGCGCCACCGCGGTCCTTTCCTGTCGCTCGTCGAGCGCTCGACTCTTTTAAGAACGCCCGGGGCGACCGAGCCACCATGGACCACGAGCGGATCGCCGTCCTCGCCCACGAGAAGTTCCCCGACCGCGCGAAGACCGCCATCGGCGTGTTGCGGTACGGCGACCAAGACGTGCGGGCCGTCCTCGACCGCGACCGCGCCGGCGACCGTGTCCGGGACCACGTCCCGGACGCGGCGGACGCGCCGATCGTCGCGTCGTTCGCGGACGCGCACGCGGCCGCCGACGGCGACCTCGACGCCCTCTACATCGGAATCTCGCCCATCGGCGGCGCCTTCGACGAGTCGTGGCGGTCGGATGTCGAGGCCGCGATCGAGGCCGGCTGCGACGTGGTGAGCGGGCTCCACTACTTCTTGAACGAGGACGAGGGGCTGGCCGCGCTGGCCGACGAGCACGGCGTCGACCTCGTCGACGTCCGGAAGCCGGACGACGACCTCACGGTCGCGACGGGGGGTTCGGGCGACGTCGACGCCGACGTGGTGTGCACGGTCGGCACCGACTGCTCGGTCGGGAAGATGACGGCGTCGCTGGAGATCGTCGCCGCCGCCCGCGAGCGCGGGATCGACGCCGCGTTCGTCCCGACGGGACAGACCGGGATCATGATCGCCGGGTGGGGGAACCCGATCGATCGGGTCGTCGCCGACTTCGCCGCCGGCGCGGTCGAGGACATGCTGGTCGAGGCGGGCGACGACCACGACCTCCTCGTCGTCGAGGGACAGGGGAGCATCGTCCACCCCGCCTACTCCGCGGTCACCTGCGGGATCCTCCACGGGTCGATGGCGGACGGCCTCGTCCTCTGTCACGCCGCGGGCCGCGAGGCGATCCACGGCTACGAGTCGTTCTCGCTCCCCCCGATCGGGGAGTACGTCGACCTCTACCAGGGGCTCGCGGCGCCCGTCAGCGAGGCGAGCGTCGTCGCCGGCGCGCTCAACACGAAGGACGTCGACGAAGACGACGCGGCCGCCGACGCGGTCGCGGAGTTCACGGACGCGGTCGGAGCCCCCGCGGCCGACCCGGTCAGGGACGGCGCCGACGCGATCGTCGACGGGATCGTCGACGCGGGGCTCGGCGAGCGATGACCCTCGACACCGAGTTCGAGCGGGTCTCGCTTCCGCTGGAGGACCCGTTCACGATCGCCCGCGGCACCCAGAGCGAGGCGGAGAACGTGATCGTCCGGATCGCGGACGACGCCGGGATGACCGGCGTCGGCGGGGCCGCGCCCTCGGCGCACTACGGCGAGACCGCGGCCACGGTCGAGGCGGTGCTGCCGGAGCTCCTCTCGGTCGTCGAGGCGGTCGACGACCCGCACGCGATCCGCGAGATCGAGTCCGGGATGGCGGCCGCGATCGGCGACAATCCGGCAGCTCGCGCCGCCGTCTCGATCGCGGTCCACGACCTCGCCGCGAAGCGGCTCGGCGTCCCCCTCCACCGCCTCTGGGGGCTCGACCCGTCGACCGCGCCGGCGACCTCCTACACCGTCGGGCTCGACGAGACGGAGCGCGTCCGCGAGAAGGCCGCGGCCGCGGTCGAGGCCGGCTACCCGGTCCTCAAGATCAAGCTCGGCACCGACCGGGACCGCGAGCTGATCGACGCCGTCCGCGAGGCCGCGCCGGACGCCCGGGTCCGCGTCGACGCGAACGAGGCGTGGACCCCTCGCGAGGCGGTCGAGAAGACCGCGTGGCTCGCGGACCGCGACGTGGAGTTCGTCGAGCAGCCGGTGCCCGCCGAAGACCCGGAGGGGCTCCGGTTCGTCCACGAGCGCTCGGCGCTCCCGATCGCCGCCGACGAGTCGTGCGTCACGCTCTCGGACGTCCCAGCGATCGCCGACCGCTGCGACATCGCGAACCTGAAGCTGATGAAGACCGGCGGGCTGCCTGAGGCGCGGCGGATGATCGCCGCCGCGCGGGCGCACGGGCTGGAGGTGATGTGCGGCTGCATGATCGAGTCGAACGCGTCGATCGCGGCGGCCGCGCAGCTCGCGCCCCTCCTCGACTACGCCGATATCGACGGTTCGCTGCTGCTCGCCGACGACCCGTACGACGGTATCGCCCTCCCGAACGGCGAGATCCGGCTCGCCGACCAGGACCGCGCGGGGACCGGCGCGCGCCTCGCGTCGGAGTAAGGAACCGAAAGGGGGGACGGGAGAAGGCGGGGACTGCGGGGACCGAACGCAGGTCGGACGTGACCTCAGTTCCGCGGCTCGTCGGCCTCGGATTCGGACTCCTCTAACTCGACGTCGAGCTCCTCGTCGAGGTCGGCTTCCGCGGAGCTGCCGTCACCGTCGAGGTCCGCCTCAAGGTCGTCCGAGTCAATCTCGGACTCGATGTCGGCCAGCTCGTCGTCGACGTCCTCGTCGCTGACGGCGTCGCCGCCGCTCGACGATCCGCCCTTGCCGAGCTCTCCCTTGAGGGTCTCCAGCTCGGCGTCGACCTCGCTGTTCGTCGAGAGGCTCTCCAGCTCGCGGTCGATGCTGTCCTTGTCGGAGAGCGCGTCCTCGAACGCGCCGGAGTCCTCCAGCTCGTCCATCGCCTCCGCGCGCGCCTCCATCTCTTCGGTGCGCTCCTCGGCGCGCTCGATGGACCGGCTCACGTCCTCCATCTCGTCGCCGACGCCCGTCATCGCCTCGGAGACGCGCGAGGACGCCTCGGCGGCCTCGTACCGCGCCTTCATCGTCTCCTTCTTCGTGCGGAACTCCTCGATGCGGTTCTGGAGCTTGTTCTTCTTCTCGACAAGCTGCTCTTGGGTGTCGTTCAGCTTCGCGATCTGGCCCTCCAGCTCCTCGATCTGCGTCATCTTCGACTTCTTCTTCTCCAGGGCCTTCCGCGCGAGGTCGTCGCGGTCCTGCTGGACCGCCTCGCGGGCCTGTCGGTTGTGCTTCTCGACGTTCTCCTCCAGTTTGCGCTTCTGGATCTCCAGGCGCTTCTTCTGGGTCGTCAGGTCGGCGATTCCCTGCTTGACATCTTGGAGCTCGTCGCGCATCTGTTCGTACGAGTAGTCGAGCGACTCCGTCGGATCCTCCGCCCGGTTCAGGAGGGCGTTCACCTTCGAGCGGATGACGTAGGAGGCGCGCGAGAGGATTCCCATGTCCGGTCATACGCGTTCCACCCGTTAAAACCTCATGTGGTTCGCGTCCCCGGAAACGGGCCGGCCCGCCCGCGAACACGCGTCTCGAGGAGTCGCTCGCGCGAGTTCGCGCCGGCGGGCGTCGCTTCCTGAAGACTTATCGGGGGGGTTGTGCTATCCGTGCGCATGGATATCGGCGTACTGACGGTTCCGCTCGGCGGTGAACCGATCGAGGACGCGGTCGCGTACCTCGACTCAATCGGCGTCGACGCGGTCGAACTCGGCGTCGGCGGGTGGCCGGGAGCGACCCACGTCGACCGCGAGGCCCTCCTCTCCGACGAGGGCGCGCGCGACGACCTTCTCGGGCTGCTCGACGAGCACGGCCTGCGGATCTCCGCCCTGGCGACCCACAACAACCCGCTCCACCCCGACGAGGGACACGCGGCCGAGGCCGACCGCGAGCTCCGCGAGGCGATCGAGCTGGCCGACCGACTGGATGTCGACGCGGTGACCTGCTTCTCCGGGCTCCCCGCGGGCGCGCCCGGCGACTCGACGCCGAACTGGATCACCGCGCCGTGGCCGACCGAGCACGCCGAGGCCCTCGACTACCAGTGGGACGAGGTCGCGGTCCCCTACTGGGAGGACCTCGCGAAACACGCCGACCACCACGGCGTCGACGTCGCCATCGAGATGCACCCGAACATGCTCGTCTACGAGCCGACCGGGCTGCTCGCGCTGCGCGAGGCGACGAACGAGCGGATCGGCGCCAACTTCGACCCCTCGCACCTCTACTGGCAGGGGATCGACGTGACGGAAGCGATCCGGTTCCTCGGCGAGCGCGACGCGATCCACCACTTCCACGCCAAGGACACCAAGGTGTACGACGCGAACGCCCGCGTGAAAGGCGTGCTCGACACGGCGGGCTACACCGAGGAGGCCGACCGCTCGTGGCTGTTCCGCTCGCTCGGTTACGGCCACGACGAGGCCCACTGGAAGGACGTCGTCTCGACGCTCCGGATGGTCGGCTACGAGGGCGCGCTCTCGATCGAGCACGAGGACTCGCTCACCTCCTCGCGCGAGGGGTTAGAGAAGGCGGTCGACGTGCTCGACCGCGCCGTCTTCGAGACGCGACCGGGCGACGCGTACTGGGCGGAGTGAGCGGGAGGACGAGATCACGATGACACGGGAACCACTGAAGATCGGCGTGCTGGGGTATCGGTTCATGGGGAAGGCGCACGCGAACGCGCTGGCGAGACTGCCGATGTTCTTCCCGGACGCGCCCGCAGTCGAGCGCCACACGCTCGTCGGGCGCGACGAGGCGGCGCTCGCCGACGCCGCGGACCGGTTCGGCTTCGCGCACACGGCGACCGACTGGGCCGAGGCGATCGACGAGGTGGACGTCTTCTACAACCTCGGCCCGAACCACGTCCACGCCGAGCCGTCGATCGCGGCGCTCGAAGCGGGAGTCCCCGTCCTCTGCGAGAAGCCGCTCGCGCCGACCCTCGACGAGGCGGCGGCCATGCGCGACGCCGCGGCCGCCGCCGACGTGCCCGCCGGCACCGCCTTCAACTACCGGTTCGTCCCGGCGATCCGCTACGCGAAGGGACTGATCGAGGACGGCGAACTCGGCGAGATCCGCCAGGTTCGGGGGCGGTACCTTCAGGACTGGCTCGCCGACCCCGACGCGCCGTGGGCGTGGCGGCTGGACGCCGAGATGGCGGGCTCCGGCGCGCTCGGCGACCTCGGCGCACACACGATCGACCTCGTCGACTTCCTCGTCGGCGACGAGGTGGGCGAAATCGACCGGCTCTCCGGCCACCTGCAGACGTTCGTCGACGAGCGCCCCGTCTACGAGGACGGCGACGACGGCGCGGTCGAGGAGTACCGCGACGTGACCGTCGACGACGCCTACTCCGCGCAGGTCGCCTACGAGTCGGGCGCGACGGGCACCTTCGAGGCGACCCGGTTCGCGAACGGCCACAAGAACGATCACACGGTCGAGGTCCACGGCTCGAAGGGGAGCCTGAAGTTCTCCTTGGAGCGACTCAACGAGCTGGAGGTGCTCCGCGAGGGCGACCGCGGCTTCCAGACGGTCCTCGTCACCGACGAGACGGACCCGTACGTCGACCGGTGGTGGCCCCCCGGCCACGTCATCGGGTGGGAGCACACCTTCGTCCACGAGAACTACGAGTTCCTCACCGCGGTCGCAGAGGGCGGCGAGTTCTCGCCGTCGTTCGCCGAGGGGTACGCGGTACAGGAGGTCCTCGCCGCGATCGAGCGCTCCGACGAGCGCGGCGAGTGGGTGAGCGTCGAGTAGCGGCGCGGCCCGGTCCGATTCGCCGCCCCGCTCTCAGAACCCGCCCCCGCCGCCGGCGAGCGGGTCCGCCGCCGCTCCGCCCTCCTCGGCCCACTCGTCGACCTCGGACTCCTCGCCGTTGTAGGTACCGAGGGTCTCGCGGGTGTCGAACGCCACCGGCTCCCAGACCACGTCGAACTGCTCGTTCCCGGTCGCGTTCGGGACGACCACGCGGTCGCCGGGCTCGACGACGCCGTCGCCGGGCCAGGCGCCGAACTCCACCTCGCCGTCGGGGTCCTCACCGCGGACGTACAGCTCCTCGGCGGGGACGGGTTCGGGGCCGGCGGCGACGACGACGAGCTCGCCGCCGTCGGGCTCGACCTGGAACTCGGCGTCCGGCGGCGCGACCCCGTCGATCAGGCCGAACATCGCGGCCCCGACGACCGCCAGCAGGAGGACGACGACGCCGACGAGCAGCCCCGTGCCGGCTATCGGGGTGAATCCTCGCTCGTCGTTCCGGAAGGCGCGCATTCGACTACCGCTCCGCGCGCCCCGGTATAAGGGTTTACCCGCCGCTTATCAGACGGGAGAACGAGCCCTCGGCGGTCGCTCGGACTGGGTCGATGCGCGGACCGCTCCCGAACCGGAACCGGGTTATCCCACCCGACCGAAGGGGGCACGTGACATCGTGGATCGAGGACCCGGCGGGGGGACGAGCCCGGGGGCCGCGCGGGCTCGCTCGCGCCTGGGTCGAGGCTCTCGTCCGGCCGCGTCGCCTCTTCGCGAACGGCGTGGCCCCGGGGGATCAGGCGCCCGCGCTTACGTTCGCCGTCGCCGTCGCCGCCGCGTTCGCGCTCGGCTGGATGGTCGCTGATCCCTCCGTCATCCCCGGAATCGTCGCGTCGGTACCCGTCTCGGCGCTCGTCGCCTTCCTCGTCGTGGTCGCGCTCGCGGCCCCGGTGGGACTCCACCTGACCGCGGCGGTCGCGACGGTGAGCGTCGTCGTCGCCAGCGTCGAGGTGCGCGGCGGGCTCGGGATCCGCGACCGTGGCGGGGTCAGCGAGACCGTGCAGGTGGTCGCGTACGCCAGCTCGCCGATGGCGCTCGCCGGGCCGCCCGTCCCGGCGCTGCGGATCGCCTGCGGCGCGTACGCGGCCGTCCTGCTGCTGCTCGGCTTCCGGACCGTCCACGGGACCTCGTGGCCGCGCACGCTCGTCGCCGGGGTCCCGCCGGCGCTGCTCGGCTACGGCGTCGGCTACCGCGTGATCGCGTCGGCCCGGACGCTGTTCGCGTGACCCCCGCGGGCGGCCGTTTTCGAAGCGTAGCTCCCGCGAGGCTTTCGACAACCGTTTTAGGCCCGAGGCTCTCGGTGTACTCAAATGGGATCCTGTATCATCTGTGGCGTCGACGTCGACGGCGGCGGGCGCATCTGCGACCCGCACCAGGAGGACGTCGTCTTCGACTTCCGCGGAAACTCCCCCGACCAGCTCGTTCCGGACCGGTTCTATCGCGGCGTCGTCGACGGCTACGCCGAGTTCGGCGTGTTCGTCGACCTCGCTCCCGGCGTGACCGGGCTGCTCCACCGCTCCGAGCTCGACCGCCGGCTCGACAGCCTCGACTGGGAGCCGGGCGACGAGGTGTTCGTCCAGGTGAAGGGCGTCCGCGACAACGGGAACATCGACCTCGGGTGGTCGATCCGACAGGCCGACCGCGAGTTCCGGGGCGTGCTCGTCCAGGACGGCGACACCGAGCACCTGCCGGAGGCGGACGCGGACGACGAAGAAACGACCGACGACGCGACGACCGACGAGGAAGCGAACCGCGCCGACGCGACCGAGGACGACGAGCCGAACGCCGAGGGCGACGCGGACGAGTCGGCCGACGCGGACGAGACCGAGGTCGTCGACGAAGGGGCGGACGAACTCGGCGGCGAGGCCGACGAGATCGACGAGGACGCGGGCGCCGCCGATGAGGTTGCTGGCGACGACGCGACCGACTCCGCCGGAGACGGCGACGCGGAACCGGTCGCGAGCGAGACGGCCGACACGGCGGCAGACGACGAGACCGACGAGCCCGACGACCTCGACGACGACCGCGAGCGCGTCGAGATCGGCACCCTCTCCGAGGCCGTCGGCGACGCGGTGCGGATCGACGGCGAGGTCGTCGGGGTCCGACAGACCGGCGGGCCGACCGTCTTCGAGGTGCGCGACGAGACCGGCGTCGTCGACGTGGCGGCGTTCGTCGAGCCGGGCGTCCGCGCGTACCCGGACGTCGAGGTCGGCGACGCGGTGCGGATCGACGGCGAGGTCGAGAGCCACCGGGGCGACGTGCAGGTCGAGTCCGAGGCGCTCGTCCTCTTAGAGGGCGAGGCCACCGAGGCGGTCCGCCGCCGGCTCGCCGAGGCGCTGACCGACGAGGCGCGCCCCGAGGGGCTCCAGCCGCTCGGGGGCGACGAGGCGGTCGCGCAGCTCGCCGACGGGCTGCTCGACGCCGCGGAGGCGGTCCGGCGCGCCGTCCTCGAATCGCGTCCGATCGTCGTGCGCCATCCCGCCACCGCCGACGGCTACGTCGCCGGCGCGGCGGTCGAGCGCGCCGTGCTCCCGCTGATCCGCGACGAGCACGCCAAGAGCGACGCCGAGTACCACTACTTCACCCGCCGCCCGCTCGACGACCCCGTCTACGGGATGGACGCGGCGACGAACGACGCGACCCGCATGCTGCAGGACCGCGACCGCCACGACGAGAAGCTCCCGCTGTTCCTCCTCGTCGGCACCGGTTCGACGGTCGAGTCGGCGGACGGCATCGACCTGCTCTCCGTCTACGGCGTCGACGCGGTCGTCGTCGACGCCGAAGTCGCCGACCCCGAGACCCGCGAGGCGGTCGACACGCTCGTCTCCCCGGAGATCGACGGGGTCGACGCCGACCTCTCGACGGGCGCGCTCGTGGCCTCGCTGGCCTCCGCGGTCAACGACGAGGTCCGCGCCGACCTGCGCCACCTCCCGGCCGTGAGCTACTGGGACGAGGCGCCGGACCGCTACGTCGACCTCGCCCGCGAGGCGGGCTACGACGTCGAGCGCGTCGCGGAGCTCCGGGAGGCGGTCGCGCTGGAGGCGTACTACCAGTCGTACCAGGACAAGCGGGAGCTCGTCGCCGACCTCCTCTTCGAGGACGGCGGGAACCTCGCCGCGCACGTCTCCGAGCAGTTCCGCGAGAAGCTGGAGACCGAGGTCGAGACCGCGACCGCCAACGTCGTCACCGAGGCGGTCGACGGCGTCGAGTTCGACGTGCTCGACACGGACGGCTACACCCACCGCTACGACTTCCCGCCGACGCCGCTCCTGCTCGACGACCTCCACCGTCGGCGCGCGAACGGCGAGGCGCACGCGACCGTCGGCATCGGCACCGACGAGCTGTACCTCCGGACGAGCGAGGCGGTCTCCGTGCGCGACGTGGCCGAGCGCGCGGCCGAGCTCGCGCCGGCCGCCGACGTCGCGACGGCCGGGCTCCGCGAGGGGAAGATCGAGTTCCTCTCCGGCGAGCGCGACGCGGTCGAGGACGCCGTCGTCGCCGCCGTCGCCGAGGCGTTCTGAGCGGCCCGCCGCCCCGTCCGCACCCGCCGACGCGCTCACCGGCGCGTGAACGGCCCGGGCGGGAGGATGAGGTCGTCGAGTTCGGCGAGGTGTTTCACGTTGAAGACGATCTTCAGCTCGTCGCTCAGCGGGTAGCCGTTACACGAGAGCCGGAACCCCCGCTCCGCGAGATCGTCGGGCATGATGTGGTTGGCCGGCTGCGAGAGCTCGCCCTCGACGAGGTACACCGCGCAGTTCGCGCAGGCCCCGCCCCGACAGGAGAACGGCCACCCGAACCCGCGGTTCTCGGCGGCCTCCAGCAGGCTCTCGTCCGGCTCGACGAGCAGGCGCCCGTGCTCGGCCGCGTCGAGGTCCGCGTGCGACGCCTTCCGGAACAGGTCGTCGTCGTCGAGCGACCAGCCGTAGTCGGCGAGGGCGTCGTAGTCGAGGAACTCGACGCGCACGGGGTCCACCTCGGCGGCGTCGCCCTCGTCGTCGGTCAGGTCGACGTCGGCGACCGCGGCGGCGTCGCCCTCGTCGCCGTTTCGGCTCCCCTCGTCGATCTCGCGGTAGGCGCGCCTGACGAGCTGGAACTCCTCGACGGTCCCCCCCTGATCGGGGTGGGCCTCCTTCACCCGGTCGCGGTAGGCGCGCTCGATCGCGGCCTCGACGGCGTCCTCGTCGACGTCCAACACCTCGAACGGCGAGACCATTCGCTACCGAATCGTAGTCGGCTGACGCACATAAACGCCCCACAATGCGGCAGCGTCGGGAGGCGGATCGGGGGGGTCGCGCGGGTCGCCGCCGGGCTGGGTCGGGCGCCCGAGTCGATGGTTTAAGAGCCGCGACGCCGAGGGATCGCGTAATGGGAAACGCGGACCTGCGCGACCTCGCGGCCATCCGCGACGTCGCCTTCGAGGAGATCGAGGGGAGCGTCGTCGCCGTCGACGCGCACAACTGGCTGTACCGGTACCTCACGACGACGGTGAAGTGGACGTCCGAGGAGAAGTACACCACCGCCGACGGCGTCGAGGTCGCGAACCTGATCGGCGTCGTACAGGGGCTCCCGAAGTTCTTCGAGCACGACCTGATCCCGGTCATGGTGTTCGACGGCGCCGTCACCGATCTGAAGGCCGACGAGGTCGCCGACCGCCGGGAGAAGCGCGAGCGGGCGGAGGAGCGACGGGCCGCGGCCGAGGAGCG
Source organism: Halorubrum sp. SD626R (assembly GCF_001261915.1). Lineage (GTDB taxonomy): Archaea > Halobacteriota > Halobacteria > Halobacteriales > Haloferacaceae > Halorubrum. The sequence continues at coordinate 3,849 of NZ_CVRT01000059.1, read as the reverse complement.
CGGGGATGCGGTGGAGGCCGCCCGGTTGGAGGCCCGCACCCAGCGGCTCACCGACGCGATTCAGGAGACGACCCGCGAGCTGCTCTCGCTGTTGGACGTGCCGATCGTCGAGGCGCCCGCCGAGGGCGAGGCGCAGTGCGCCCGCATGGCCGCGACGGGGACCGTCGACCACGCCGGCAGCGAGGACTACGACACGCTGCTGTTCGGCGCCCCGACCACGCTCCGCCAGCTCACGAGCAAGGGCGACCCGGAGCTGATGGAGCTCGCGGCGACGCTCGACGAGCTCGGCCTGGACCGCCAGGGGCTGATCGACGTCGCCATGCTCTGTGGCACCGACTTCAACGAGGGCGTCCACGGCGTCGGGCCGAAGACCGCGGTGACGGCGGTGAAGGAGCACGGCGACCTCTGGGGCGTCCTCGACGCGCGCGACGCCGAGATCCCGAACGCGGCCGAGATCCGCGAGCTGTTCATGGACCCGCCGGCGACCGACGTCGACGTCGACGCCGACGTGAACCCCGACGTGGCGGCCGCCCGCGCCTACGTCGTCGACGAGTGGGGGGTCGCGGCCGACGAGGTCGAACGCGGGTTCGAGCGCATCGAGGAGTCGCAGGTACAGACCGGGCTCGACCGGTGGTCGTGAGCGGGCGTCCGAGTCGGGCCTGACTCCCCGCGGCTCGCCGCGTCGCGGACGAGACACGGACGCGACGGCGATCCGGTGGCCGCGAACATACCTTTTATTTCCCCTCGCGGGAAGGGTGACTCACACGTGTCGTGGACCACTTCTCGACCGCGGATATCGCCGGCCGGCCGCTCGCGGGAGCGGGCCCGTCGCCTCCCGCGGGGCGACGCGGGGGAGGTCGGTCGGATCGCACCGACCCAGCCGAGTGTCCCACGACGACCCCTTTCACCAATGAGCTTCGAAGTTCCCGACGAGCTACGGTACCTGGAATCGCACGAGTGGACCACGACCGGCGGCGACACCGTCCGGGTCGGCGTCTCCGACTTCGCGCAGGACGAGCTCGGCGACGTCGTCTTCGTCGAGCTCCCGGAGGTCGGCGACGAGGTGACCGCCGGCGAGGCGTTCGGCGTCGTCGAGTCGATCAAGGCCGTCTCGGACCTGTACTCGCCCGTCTCCGGCGAGGTCGTCGCCGTCAACGAGGCCCTGTTCGACCGGCCGGAGCTCGTCAACGAGGACCCGTACGGCGACGGCTGGATGCTGGAGGTCGACCCCGTCGACGGCGGCGACGCCGACGGGATCCTCGACGCCGACGAGTACGACGCGCAGATCGCGTAGCGGACGCGGACCACGGAACGAACCGAGTCCCCGGAGCGGGACTCGCCAGCGGACACACGACCATGACCACGCCACCCTTCGACGGACGACCCGGAACCGGACGACAGAGCCACGGCGGACGCGCGGGATCGGGCCGGCACGCGGAAACGGGCCGGCGCCCGGGAGCGAGCCGATGAGCGGGACGAGCGGCACCCCGTACGCGCCCCACACCGACGCCGAGACCGCGGCGATGCTCGACGCGATCGGCGTCGACGACGAGGAGGCGCTGTTCGACATCCCCGACGACGTCGCCTTCGACGGCGAGTTCGGGATCGAGCCGCGCACGGAGCGGGAGATCCGCGCGGAGTGCTCGCGGATCCTCGGGCGGAACGACGACCTGACCGAGTTCCTCGGCCGCGGCCACTACGGCCACTACGTGCCGAGCGTCGTCGACCACCTCTCGGACCGCGCGGAGTTCCTCACGAGCTACACCCAGTACCAGCCGGAGATCTCGCAGGGGTTCCTCCAGGCGCTGTTCGAGTACCAGTCGATGCTCGTCGAACTGACGGGGCTCCCGGTCGCGAACTGCTCGATGTACGACGCCGCGACCGCCCTCGGCGAGGCGGCGACGCTGGCCGACCGCGTCCGGTCGACCACGGGCGAGACCGTCCTCGTCCCCGAGCAGCTCCGAGAGGGGAAACGGGAGGTGCTCGCGAACTACTGCGACGGCGCCGACCTGACCGTCGAGCCGTACCCGATGGCCGACGGCAACGCCGACGTCGACGCCCTCGCCGACCGCGTCGGCGACGACGTCGTCATGGTGTACGCCGAGAGCCCGACGGTCCGCGGCTGCGTCGAGGAGCGCCTCGGCGCGGTCGGCGATCTCGCGGCCGACGGCGACGCGCTGTTCGTCCTCGGGTCGGACGTCGTCTCGCTCGCCGTCTTGGAGGAGCCGGCGAGCGTCGGCGCCGACGTGGTCGTCGGCGAGGCGAGCGCCCTCGGGCTCCCGACCGCCGACGGGATGGGGCTCGGGATCTTCGCCTGCAGCGACGAGTTCCTCCGGCAGGTTCCGGGACGGCTCGTCGGCGCGAGCGAGGACGCCGACGGCGACCGCGCGTTCACGCTCACGCTCCAGACCCGCGAACAGCACATCCGGAAGGAGCGGGCGACCTCGAACATCTGCACGAACCAGGCGTGGGTGGCGCTCCGCGCGGCGATCCACGCGGCGACGCTCGGTCCGGACGGCCTCGTCGACCTCGCGAACGACTGCGTCCGCGAGGCGACCGCGCTCGCCGCCCGACTCGACGAGGTTGACGGCGCCGTCGCGCCGGTCCACGACCGCCACCACCTCCGCGAGTTCGCCGTGCGCGTCGACCAGCCGGCCGCGGCGGTCGCCGAGGACCTGGAGGCCGAGGGGTTCGCCGTCCACGTCATCGGCGAGCACCGCCTGCAGGTGTGCGTGACCGACCTCAACGCCGGGCGGGCGGACGACTTGGTCGCGGCGTTCGAGGAGGTGATCTGAGTGATCCACGACCAGGCCAACTACGAGCGCGAGACCGAGGACGTCCGGGAGCCGCTGCTCTCGGAGAAGGGCGAAGAGAGCGTCGACGTCGGCGCGGACTCCCCGCTGCCGGACGACCTGACCCGCGACGAACTCACGCTCCCGGCGCCGTCGGAGCCGGAGATCGCCCGCCACTACACCCGGCTCTCGCAGATGAACTGGGCGATCGACGCCGGGCCGTACCCGCTCGGGAGCTGCACGATGAAGTACAACCCGAAGTTCACCGAGGACGTCGCCGCCGACCCGAACGCGGCCGTCCACCCGGACCGCTCCGAGCGGTCGACGCAGGGGACCCTCGAACTCCGATACCGGCTCCAGGAGTTCCTGGCGGAGGTCGGCGGCATGGACGCTGTGACGCTCCAGCCGCCAGCGGGCGCGGCGGGCGAGCTCACCGGCATCCTCGTCGCGAAGGCGTACCACGAGCACCGCGGCAACGACCGGTCCGAGGTCGTGATCCCGGCCTCGGCGCACGGGACGAACTTCGCGACCGCGGCGACCGCCGGCTACGACGTGGTCGAGCTCCCCTCCGGCGACGACGGCCGCGTCGACGTCGAGGCGCTGGAGGCGGCCGTCGGCGACGACACCGCCGCGCTCATGCTCACGAACCCGAACACGGTCGGGCTCTTCGAGCGCGACATCACGGAGATCGCCGACATCGTCCACGACGCGGGCGGACTGCTCTACTACGACGGCGCGAACCTCAACGCCCTGCTCGGCCGCGGCCGCCCCGGCGACATGGGGTTCGACGTGATGCATTACAACGTCCACAAGACGTTCGCGACGCCCCACGGCGGCGGCGGCCCCGGCGCCGGCCCGGTCGGCGTCGTCGACGAGTTAGCCGAGTTCCTCCCGACCCCGCAGGTCCGCGAGAACGAGACCGCGAGCGGGTACGAGCGCTTCGAGCCGGAGCACACGATCGGGAAGGTTCACGGGTTCGCCGGCAACTGGCTCGTCCTAGTCAAGGCGTACGCGTACATCGCCCGCCTCGGCGACGAGGGGCTCGCGGACGCGGCCG